>NZ_JBLFBO010000014.1:0-72950 GCF_047338595.1 Nitrospira sp. BLG_1 | reverse complement strand
GGAGGTCGGGTCCAATACGGCAACAACCGTGTCCAAGAAATCGTGAGCGGTACACTATTAGCATGCATCAGACATAGAGGACGGTCCAAACCACTCTTTTACGGCACATAGGAGGTTTCAAACAAGGAGGTGCTCTATGAGTGATCTACATCTCAAAGACGTAAAGGACGACCTCATTCATGAGCCAGGATGGGTGTACCTGTATGGCGCGCTTCTTATCGGGATCGTTGGATTTGCACTCTATTTCGGCGGTTTCATGAGATGAGTCGTGAGTAACTGATTGCCGCCACTGGAGTATGAAGAAGTGAGTGCCTACTGCCGGAACGGGAGTACGGGCCGGAGCCGTGTGCAAATGGCTCCGGCATCGGGGAAGTGTCAGTCAGCCCAGTGAGTGCTACGTATTTCCAACCTTTCCTGAATCGTATCCTTCAATTTAGCACGTTCTTGAGCATGTGAGAGATCGTTGCGTTCGACCGGCATGGTCTTTTCACCCCCGCTTCACGTATCGTACGTACTGATGTTCCGCTTACATCGGCACGATCTTCGTTTTCCCCCGGTCAATCAGGCCACTCCTGAAGGCCTGCTTGCCGTCGGCGGAGATCTCCGCCCTGAGCGGTTACTCGAAGCGTACCGGCACGGCATCTTCCCTTGGTACAACGAGGACGATCCCATTCTCTGGTGGTCACCGGACCCCCGGGCGGTGTTGTTTCCCAATAAGCTCCATGTCGCGCGCAGTCTGAAGAAAACACTTCGCTCGAATGTATTCACTGTCACGCTCGACACCTGCTTTCGACAGATCATGGAGCAATGTGCAGGACCGCGTCCCCAATATCCAGAAGGGGGAACCTGGATCACGGATGACATGCGAGACGCCTACACACGCCTGCACGAACTGGGCTATGCCCATTCCGTCGAATCCTGGCAGGAGGGTATCTTAGTCGGCGGACTCTACGGGATAGCCATCGGCGGGGCCTTCTTTGCCGAGTCCATGTTCACTAGAGTCGACGATGCATCCAAAGTGGCCCTCGTGAAGCTTGTCCAGCAACTCCAGGCTTGGAACTTCCGCCTCATCGATTGCCAACAGTCCTCTCCCCATGTCATGCGGTTCGGAGCGGAAGAGATTCTACGCTCCGATTTCATCAATCAGCTGATCGAGGCACTCAGAATTCCAGATCGACGGGGACGCTGGGTGTTCGACGAGGTGTCGGATGCGGGACGATCAGAGAGGTCTGGTTAACCAGACTAGCCGACCACATTTGACAGCCTTTTCTTCACTCGCTTATGATTTGTCTCAACAAGAAGGAGGCGGTCATATGAGTTTTACGATTACACCGAAAGAGCTGAAGGCTCGGATCGATAAAGGGGATCAACTGGTACTCTTGGATGTGCGTGAGCCCTGGGAGAATCAACTGGCGAGGCTCGATAACTCTGTGCTGATTCCACTCGGCACATTGCCTCAGTCACTGTCCAAATTGGATAGGGATACTGAGATTATCGCCTACTGTCACCACGGCATGCGTAGCGGTGACGCGACGGGATTCCTACTGCAACAGGGATTTTCCAATGTAAAGAATTTGATCGGTGGGATTGATGCCTGGTCGATCCAAGTGGACGGGAGTGTTCCCCGGTACTGATCCAACTCAGACCGCTGGCCGCCGAGCATCCGTTGTTCCAAGGAAAGTCGGACAGGGCTGAACCGTCGTTCCTGGTGTATCGGGTGACCGGTTATCGAGTCTTCCCTTGGAAGAACTCTACCGTCTGCTTCAGCCCCTCCGAGAGGTCCACCTTGGCCTCCCACCCAAGCTCCTGCTTGATCCTCGACGCGTCAACCACGCTTCGAATCTGCTCGCCAGTTTTGGCCGGCCCGTGAACTTCCTTGGCGCTCGAACCCGTCAACCCAGCCAACATGCGGAACAACTCGTTCACGGATGTTTCCGCCCCGGTTCCAACGTTATAGACTCCGTGCGCATCCTGCCCCATGGCGGCAAGATTGGCCTCAGCCACATCTTCGACGAACACAAAATCTCTGGTTTGGCGGCCATTGCCGTTAATAATGGGCTGCTCGCCGTTCAACAGTTTCTGAATGAAGATCGCCACCACACCCGCCTCGCCTTCCGGGTCCTGTCTCGGTCCGTAGACGTTGGCGTAGCGGAGGCTGACCACGGGAATCCCGCCGACTCGCTGAAAGTACGACAGGTAATGTTCGCCACAGAGCTTGCTGATGCCGTAGGGCGACAACGGATTAGTGGCATGTGATTCAGGGGCCGGAAAGATCTCTTGTTCACCATAGATTGCTCCACCGGACGAAGAGAACACCACCTTTCGGCAGCCGTACCGAACAGCATGGTGCAATACGTTCATGGTACCCAGCACATTGACCTGAGCATCAAATCCCGGATCTGCCACGGACTTAGGCACGCTGACCTGCGCCGCAAGATGAAGAACGATATTCGGCCGTTCGTTGCGAAAGATCCGTTCGAGGCGCCAGCTGTTAATGTCGGTTTTGTAGAGGCTTGCCGCGCGATTGACATTCTTGCGCTTTCCAGTCGCCAGATTGTCGACCACAATGACTTGATGCCCCTCCTCAATCAGTCGATCCACCACATGAGACCCGATAAACCCTGCACCACCCGTCACGAGTACTTTCATTGGCCCTCCCGAATGAACACTCCGCTCGTCCGACTCTCCTTACATATCATGAATTGGCGCATTGTACTCAAAGATTGCGAATATCTCCTGATTCCCCTTCTTCCCTTTGACGGCGGAGAGAACGGTTTTCAGAGTCTGCAACCCAAGTTCCCCGGCAAATCGTATCACTCGCTGGACGACCTCCACCCGCTGTCCCTCATCCCGTACGATCCCCCCCCGGCCAACCTGACCTTTGCCGACTTCAAACTGCGGCTTGATCAACGCCACGACCTGGCCCTGCGGTCGGAGAAACTGCATGATGGCCGGAAGGACTTTCGTCAACGAGATAAATGAGACATCGATAACAACCAGGTGAATCGGGTCCGAAACGGCGGAGCGCTCCATATGGCGAATGTTGGTTCGCTCAAGCAATACGACACGTGGATCATGTCGGAGCCGCCAATCGAATTGCCCGTAGCCCACATCAACGGCGTAGACCTTCGCCGCGCCTCGTTGGAGTAGACAGTCGGTGAACCCGCCCGTCGAACAGCCGACATCGAGACACGTCCATCCCTGTGGGTCGATCACGCCTGCGTTCAGTGCTGCATCGAGCTTCTCCCCACCTCGGCCGACAAACGGCTGGTCCCCTCCGGCAATCTCGAAGGAGGCATCGATTGGAATCAGCCTGGACGGTTTGTCGACCAGCACTCCGTCACTCTTGACCTTTCCGGCCAAAATCATTCGGGCAGCGGCGTCACGACTCTGTGCCAGCCCCTGAGCCGTCAACACCTGGTCACATCGATGTTTCTCGGGTCGCACTCGTGTCGCCATGCGCGCCAAAAAAAGAAGAAAAAGAACGGAGGGTCAGCGGAACAATTGACTAGGCGTCTTCAGCGGAACCGACGACATCAATATCATCCGAGGTGAACGCTCGCAGCTGCTTCTTCCCGTTCTTATCCTGAACGAGCACTTCGACCTTGCGTTCGGCCTCTTCCAATACTTTGAGGCAACTCTTTGACAGTCGAATGCCCTCCTCGAAAATCTTCAATGATTCATCGAGAGGCAGATCCCCTTTTTCTAACTCCCCCACGATGACTTCCAATCGAGCCATCGCCTGTTCAAATTTCACCCCAGCCACAACCTTCTCCCTTCAAGAACGATCATTATAGCGAAGCTCCCGTGCGATTTGAAACCGATGGGTTCGATGCCACGTCATTCACCGTACAACGAACCTGCCCATTGGTCAGACGGGCAACCACCTCGTCTCCAACCACCACCTGCCCGACATCTCGAATGATTTGATGCCTCGGCACCGTTTCAAGAATCGCATATCCCCGTTCCAGAATCGCAAGTGGACTCAACCCGTTCAACCTCCAGAGGGTACTACGTGTCAGTTGCATCTTCTGCGTCAGGACATGACCCATGGCTACGGTCAACCGTGACTGCAGTTGCGGGACGATCCCCAGATCTCGACGCACGTGGAAGACCGGATTATGCGCCATCAGCGCTTGTGTCCATGCCTGGATATCGACCATCGCACCCCTCAGCTTGACCTGTGTCGCCTCTCGCATACCCGCCACGGCCTCATCCACCCGCTGGGCTTCTTTAAGGATCCTTAGCCGAATGTGGCCCATTTGGGCCAGTGCGAGATCAAGGCGCTGATGCTGATCCAAGCACTGCGCGGTGATGGTTTGCCGAGCCCGCCCGATGAGCATCTCGAGCCGATCGGCAAGCTGCGTTAAGACGGGAACGACCAGTTCAGCAGCGGCCGAGGGTGTGGGAGCTCGGACATCTGCGGCAAAATCGGTCAGCGTCACATCCGTCTCATGTCCGACGGCTGATACGACGGGAACCACTGAGCCGGCAACCGCCCGTACGACGATTTCTTCATTGAAGCTCCAGAGATCTTCCAATGACCCACCACCCCGTCCGACAATCATGACATCGACAGTCCCTAGCTGGTTCAACGCTTCAATGGCGGCCACGATCTGTTCCGCCGACCCGTCGCCCTGCACTGAGACCGGCACGAGGATAATACGCACTATGGGACATCGACGGTGCAAGACCGCCACCATGTCTCGAACCGCTGCCCCTGTCGCTGAGGTCACAAGGCCAACTGTCCGTGGAAAGGCCGGAAGTGATCGTTTGCGGGTGGCATCGAAGAGTCCCTCATCTTCCAGGCGGCGCTTTAGTTGCTCAAAGGCCAACTGAAGGGCACCCAGTCCCCTCGGCTCAACATGGTCCAAAATGAGCTGATATTCCCCCCGCGGTTCATAGACCGAGAGTCGCCCACGGACAATGACGTGGAGGCCGTCCTCCAAGCCAAACCGCAATCGCAGGGCGGTTGATCGAAAGATCACCGCACGAACCTGGCTCGTCTGATCCTTAAGGGTACAATACAGATGCCCAGACCCTGGCGCGCGTAAATTGGAGATCTCCCCTTCGAGCCACACCTCCGAAAAGGAGGTCTCGAGAGAGGCTCGTACCCTAGCTGTCAGTTCTGAGACAGTAAGCACCTGTCTCGATGGTACATCGAGAGGGAAAAGGGAGGAAGGCAGCTTGGTCTGTGTGAGTCCTCTTCTCATGAAGCGCGCGAGGCACACGGAATTGCAATGGAGCAGCTATGTGTGCGTGAGAGGGTGATTGACGTTTCGCTCAATCGATGTGGCGAATGCGTTCGAACGCCACGGCCTTGCCTAAGCGCGCATCTAGCTCAAGCAAGACGGCACAAAACACCGAAGGTCCCGAGGCAACCTCAAATCGCTTGGGCATACCGGTCAAGAACTTCTCAATGGCAAGTTCCTTTTTGACCCCGATGACCGAATGAAGCGGGCCCGTCATTCCGATATCCGTGATATAGGCGGTCCCTTTCGGAAGGATCTGTTCATCGGCCGTTTGCACATGGGTATGGGTTCCGACGACGGCCGTCACCTCTCCATCCAAAAAATGCCCCATTGCCATTTTTTCAGACGACGCTTCCGCATGCATGTCGACGATGATGGCGGAGGTTTCCCGTTTCAATCTCGACACCTCACGCTTAGCCGTCTGGAAGGGACAATCAATCGTCGGCATGTACACCCGGCCCATCACCTGGAGGACAGCCAAGCGCTCTCCCCCCGCAGTCTCAATGACAACACTGCCACTTCCAGGCACCCCGGGCGGATAGTTCGCCGGGCGCAACAAGCGAGGCTCTCGAGAAAAATAGTCGACGGCCTCCTTTTTATCCCATGCATGGTTGCCGGTCGTGACGACGGAGACGCCTGTGTCAAAAAGCTCCTCGGCTAACTCCGGCGTGATACCGAAGCCTCCGGCCGCATTCTCCCCATTGGCGATAACCGCATCGATCTGACGCTGAGCCACCAGACGAGGCACCGTTCGCGCAAGCGCTCGACGGCCCGGCTCTCCCATGACGTCGCCGATACATAACACCTTCATTTGGCGTATTCCACGTACCGGCTTTCCCGAATAACCGTCACCTTGATTTGGCCCGGATAGGTCAACTCCTGTTCGATCTTTTTGGCCAATTCGCGTGAAAGCTGGAACGACTCGGCATCCGTAATGTCTTCCTGCCGAACGATGACTCGAATTTCACGCCCCGCTTGGATGGCATACGCTTTCTGGACCCCTTTGTGCCCGGTTGCGAGCGACTCCAGCTTCTCTAACCGCTTCACATAGGACTCAAGTGCCTCGCGCCTCGCTCCAGGACGAGCGGCCGACAGGGCCTCGGCCGCGGCCACCAATACGCTCTCCGGACAAATCGGCTCTACTTGCTCGTGGTGGGCCGCAATGGCATTGACGATCTTCGCCGATTCTCCGTATTTCTTGGCAATCTCCGCCCCCAACATGGCATGCGGCCCCTCCTCTTCATGACTGACGGCTTTGCCGATATCATGGAGGAGCGCCCCCCGTCGAGCCAACTTGACATCGAGACCCAACTCCGACGCCATGATGCCACAGATGTAGGACGCTTCGCGGGCGTGATAGAGATTGTTCTGGCCGTAACTCGTTCGATATTTCAGACGACCCAAGACTTTAATCAATTCCGGGTTGAAATCGGAGAGGCCCAGTTCAAAGATGATCTTCTCAGCCTCCTCATACATCAACTTGTCGATGTCAACCTTGACCTTTTCAACGATCTCCTCGATACGCGTGGGGTGAATGCGCCCATCGTGCATCAGACGCTCTAGAGATACTTTTGCAATCTCCCGTCGCAAAGGATCGAATCCCGAAATAATCACAGCCTCAGGCGTTTCATCAATGATAAGGTCAATACCTGTCGCCGCTTCCAACGCACGGATATTGCGCCCTTCACGACCAATGATCCGCCCCTTCATCGCATCATTCGGAATCGGGACGACTGAAATCGTCGACTCCGAGACATAGTCACGAACAACGCGTTGAATCGATGAAGTAATGATTTCCCGCGCCTCTCGTTCGGCATTCTCACGAGCCTCTTCAATGGTCCGCTTGGCGATTCCCACTGCATCCAATCTTGCCTGCGACTCCATCTCGACAATCAATTGTTTTTTGGCTTCTTCGGCCGTCATGCCCGCGACACGCTCCAGGGCTTCCCGGTGTTCACGCTCAGCTTTTGCGCAAGCAGCCTCTTTCGCCGCCAAGCCTTCCTCCCGTTTTGCGAAATCCTGTTCGCGCCTCCGGGCTTCGCTTTCGCGCTTTTCAACGGCCGTCAATTTTCCATCCAACACACCTTCTCGCTGGATGAGCCGTTTTTCCACCCCAGACAGTTCACCTAGCTTCGCCTTTTGTTCTTGCTCGAACTCGGACTTTGCCTTAAACGCAAGATCTTTGGCCTCAAATCTGGCTTCCTTGAGGACATTCTCCGCCTCTCGCTGAGCATTCTGGACAACCTGCTTCGCGAGTTCTTCCGCCTCAGCCTGTTTCGCACCCGACACACGGCGTCGCAGTAGCTCAAATACCCCAGCCCCAATCACGGCACCCACGATCAGAGACAGCACGATGGATACAACAGTTTCAGTAGAAATGGGAGTCACCCCCTTCTTAAATTTCGCCAAGCCGGATCCGCTTGGACCAAGCCAGGCGCACCATGACACATCACGGACAGCGGACACGATTCGGATATGTGCGGTGATGATGAAGGAAGAGCTTTAGAAGACTGGAAATCGCTTCACTTGGAAGCACAGGCGTTCATCAGGATACAACTTCCGCACCTGCCGGGTTCTGCCGCTTGCCTCGCACTCCTCAGTCATCGACACGAGGCCGTGGACAATAGAGCAACGGATGCTGGATCATCCCCCTGTCCGGCCGGCATCTGCCATGATCGTGGTGCACCTTGAGCACCTTCGCGTCCCAAGACGAACTGACATGGTTGACTCCCCACGATCTGCAAATTGCGCACCCCTTGAACAAACACTTCGTATCCCTTCAGAACAACCGTACCTGTGGTTTTCTTGACACGTATTTCCAAGTCATTCAACGGTTCAATGCTGTGCCCTTCCTACTCCACCGCCATTCACTTATCTACACGATAACAAAGGGACTCTTTGAAAGCAAGGCGAATCACCGCTATCGGAAGAGCGACGAGGGCATTTGCTCCTCGATCGATTCCATTAAGTTCACCATCCGCCGTTCAACATCAGCCTCCCCCTGAACCCGTTTCTTCTCGGATTCGAAGAGTTGATGGGCAAGATTAATCGCGGTGAGCACCGCCAGTTTTGAGGGCGTCGTGGTCTTCATTCCCTCCGCGAGGTGTTTCATATGGTCGTCGACAAAATGCGCCAACCGACGGACATACGCATCATCGCTATCGCCGGTGATGGCATACCGGTGGCCATAAATTTCCACATCGATAGTTTTAGTCAATGGCCACCTCCTTTGGATCCTCGATACACTCGAGCAGCTCGATCTCGCTCATGACTTTTTCGATTCGCGTCTTGATATCAGTTCGCTCCATTTCCCATCTGCGATTCATGTCATCCTGCTGGTCCAACCGCTGGCGAGCCGTCTTGAGTTCCTCCTCCAAGAGTCCGTTCTTTCGTTTGAGCTCCTGAACGAGCTTGACCAGGTCACGAATTCGCGTTTCGAGCGCATCCATTCGATCCAGCGACATAATCATCCCCTCTTGGTTAGGACCACAATAGATTGTGGCGCACTATAAAAATTTCACAAGATCCTGTCAAGAAACGGTTTTGGGGGCACCGAATAAGCGCAGATACTCTTTGTAACTGCGGAGCACCCGTTTGACGTATTGCCGCGTCTCCTGGTACTGAATCAACTCCACGAACTCATCCTCACTTCGACCGCGATACGTTGTCGCCCAGGTCCCCACGACGACCGGACCGGCGTTGTACGCTGCGATCGCTTGCACGACATTGCCGGAGAACTGTGCCAGGAGTTGTTCCACATACCGCACACCGATCCGAATGTTGACTTCTTGGTCGAAGAGATCCTCTCGGGACACGTTCGGCAGATGATGCTGCTGCGCAACGGCAGTCGCCGTGGTCGGCATTACTTGCATCAAGCCGATGGCACCGACACGGGATACTGCCTTCCAATCATACTGGCTTTCCTCTCGGATAATTGCGGCAACCAGAAAGGGATCAACCCCGTTGGTCGCCGACATTTTAATCGTCGGGATCAATCCGGTTGGATAGGCGACGTTCCACAAACCGTCGGCGATCGTTCCCCCGGTTCGCTCCAGCTTCTCCCGGAATCGCGATCGCACGAGACGTAACGCATGATGGTACGCACCGACTTCATTCAGCATGATGGATAATGCGGCCAACACCTCGGGATCTCGACTATACCGATCCGTCAAGGCGCTCAATTCTCTCGCGGCATCCTGCTCTCGGCCAAGCAGTCTCAGTTCAACTGCTCGCCGGAAGGCCGACTGCTGTTCAATTTGCGTCCGATTCGTAACCTGGCTCTCCTGAGTCGGTGCGTGAACGGGCTCAGAAACAGGCTGAACGGCTGACACAGCCGGCTCCTGTTCCGGTCGTGAGAGAATCGGCATGCTCCCCTGCTCCCGCGCCATCTGACAATAGTAGGTGTACGGGAACCGTTGACAGAGTTGCACAAACAGATCCTTCGCCTTGGCATCCCCAAGCTGCCCGTGGGCGCGAGCGATCCAGTAGAGCGCTTGAGGTTCAATATCGCTGTCTTTTTGGTCGACAATCTGCTGCCACACACGGATCGCTTCCCGTTGGCGATCCGTTCGATACAGCAACCACCCTTCCCGCCATTGTGCCTCGGTCCGTTGAGAAGCAGGGTCACCCATCTTAGCCACATGTCGATATCGTTCCGCTGCTTCGTCGAAACGGGATTGATCCTCCAGCCAGATTCCAGCGAACAGATTGATCTGTCCCTTCTGCTCCGGAGTCAAGGTCCGCCTGGAGAGCGTGCGACACAAATCCAACAGCTTTTCTCCCGCCCCCTGGCGGAGATAGACTCGCGCCAACCAAACCGTCGCCTCATCCCCCCGAGGCCCTTGATCGTCAGTCAGTGCGAAGAATGTGTCGCGCGCCTGGTCGTAGGTCTTGAGCCGAACCTGTGCAATCCCCAATTTGAGTTTGGCATCCTGGCGTTGTGGAGAAGAAGGATCCAGAGTCATGAACTTTTTGAGCTCATCAATCGCTTCCGAATGGAGAGACTGTGCTAGAAACGCCTGGGCCCGCTCATAATGCAGGTCGGGAGAGGCACTCCATGACCCACCTCCGCCGTTGTTCGCCAACAGTGCCTCCGCCTCCTTTGCTTCCTTCGTTTGCGGAAACTTCACCCAGAGTTGCTTCAGCGTGTCTCGAGCTTCGGTCACCTGATTTTCTCGAAGATAGCACGAGGCCAATCGCAGCCATGCCTGCGCAATCTGAGGGTCTTTATCATTTCCACTCACCGCCTTCAGGGACCAAGCAATCGCCTCCGGACAACTGGCCGCTCGGTACCAGGCTTCCCCGGCGCGGAGCGCGACTACGTTGAGCAAGTTGGAATCAGGAACCGCTTGCGACACTCCTTCGAACATCGCCGCAGCCTCCTTGACCTCCCCCAGGCGCAAGTGAACCTCTCCGATCCAGAATCGGATGTAATCGTCGAGAACCGGAAAGTCTTGTTGTGCAGCTCGAAGATAGGGCAGTGCAGCCGCAGGGTTACGATCAGCCAGAATCACGCCGGAGAGCAAGCCGGCCCGCTTCGCCCAGAGTGATGCCGCCCCCCCCTCCATGACCTTACGGAGACGCTCGAGTTTCAGCGCGACAACTTGGTCCTTCGTCAAGGCATTCCCTAGTCGTTCCCTCGGCCAGACCGCCGCCAGAAAACATTCCTCGGGAGATGCACAGCTCTCAGTATTCGGTTGGTCCAGCGCGATGACTTGCGCAGTGTACGCGTCATGCGTAGGCACGAATATACCGAACAGCGTCACACAGATGCCGACAACCGCCGATACATTACGGTTTCTCATATGTTGTCCATCAAGATCCAACCGGTCCCATTATATACAGCACCACGCACAATGGAAAAAGAATTGCGGGTCGGTGAGCGACCCGAATCATATGCGGAGTGACATGCGCTATGATAGGCTGCTCATCCAGCACAGGAACCATATGGCCAATCCATCGCTTTCGCACCTGAACACAACGGTTCATCTTTTGGCTCTCACCGAACTTCAGATGGCCCGGTTTGTCCGCACGCACCGCTGGCCCTCGTATCGAACCACACAAATTCTGCGCTGGATCTATCAACGACGTCTTCGAACAATCATGGACATGACCGATCTCCCGATGCAGGATCGGGTCGCACTCTCGCAATCGGCCGCCATCGGGCGTTCGGAGAAGGTGACCGTGCTCCGCTCTCAAGATGGAACACGTAAGGTGCTCTTGACGCTCGAAGACGGAATGACGGTCGAATCCGTCTTGATCCCGGACGACACCAGGCTGACCCTCTGTGTATCGACCCAGGTGGGGTGCATGTTGGACTGTGGGTTTTGCCTCACCGGGCAGATGGGGCTGAAACGCAACCTCAAGCTCAATGAAATTATCGATCAAGTTCTGACCGCGCAAGACCTTCTGATGTCCGAGGAACACATCACGAATCTCGTATTCATGGGAATGGGAGAACCTCTCGCCAATGTGGAGGCACTCAAAGCCGCCGTGGCCGCCTTCACGAACAAACCCTGGGGCCTGGGATGGTCGCGGAGACGCATTACGGTCTCGACGGCGGGTCTGGCATCCCGCCTCTCGGAAATCGCCGCGATAGGTGTGAATCTCGCCGTTTCTCTGAATGCCACCACGGAGGAACAACGCCGAGACCTGATGCCTGCTGCCAGTAACATCGCGTCCCTGAAATCGCTCCTGGCTGCTTGTCGACGGTACCCACTTGCGCCTCACCAACGGTTGACGTTCGAATACGTTCTCCTGGCCGGTGTCAACGATCTTCCAGCCGATGCTCGACGCTTAGTGCAGTTGCTGAAATCCTTGCGCTGCAAGGTCAATCTGATCCCGTTCAATGAGTTTCCTGGAAGTCGATTTCATCGTCCGCCCGACAAAGACGTGGTTCGTTTTCAATCCGATCTCCGTAAGGCAGGACTCGATGTGTATGTCCGTAGAAGCCGAGGGCGCGACGTCTATGGGGCCTGCGGACAACTTGGTGAGGTCTCCGGCAACCAACCTCCCGTTACCTTGACAGCTATCGAAACCCGTTGTTAGCATACCGTATTCAACGTCCATTATGATCAGGCCGATTACTACACGCACTTGGTTTGCCTACCTGGCAGGGATGCTTCTGATCCTGGGCGATCACTCCATCTCCAGGGGAGCCGACCCCAACGAATACATCCTCTCCAACGGCATGAAGGTGCTGCTGATCGAAGTGCCGAAAGCCCCGGTGGCCACGGTCCAAGTCTGGTACAAGGTAGGCTCCCGCAATGAAGTCATGGGTCGTGCGGGACTCTCACATATGCTCGAGCACATGATGTTCAAAGGGACGGCCAGGTATCCCAAAGGCTCTTTTTCCCGTATCATCCGGAAGAATGGTGGGATTGATAACGCCTTTACGGGACAGGATTTCACTGCCTATTTTGAAAATGTGGCGGCTGACCGCGTCGGACTCGCCTTGGAACTAGAGGCCGACCGGATGCAAGGATTGCTGCTCGATCACGGCGAGTTCCAGACTGAGCGTGACGTCGTGAAAGAGGAGCGCCGTTTGAGATCCGAGGACGACCCACAAGGCGCCTTAGTGGAGGCTTTGTTTGCTCAGGTCTTCATGAGCCATCCCTATCATTGGCCGGTGATCGGCTGGTTTGCAGATCTCGACGCGATGGCGATCGAGGATTTACAGCGCCACTACGACACCTTTTATTCGCCCAACAATGCCACGTTGATCGTGGTGGGCGACATCAAGGCCGACGCACTCCTTCCCATAATCAAACGGCTGTTTGAGCCGATTCCCCGAGGCCCATCGCCGAAACAAACTCTGCCGCCCGAGCCGGAACAGCGCGGCGAACGCCGGTTTCTCCTCAAGCGGGAAGCACAGGTCCCGTTCGTGATGATGGGATTTCGTATCCCAAATTATTCGAGCGAGGACAGCTACGCCCTGGACCTCCTTGAGTCGATCCTCTCGCATGGGAAGAGTTCCCGTCTCTACCAGAGTCTCGTCTATGACCAGAAAATGGCGCTCGCAGTTGGTGCAGACTACAGCTTACTGCAAACCGATCCCGGCCTATTCTATTTTTATGCACTAGTCAATCCTGGGGCAAAGATAGAGCCTGTGGAGGAAGCCCTCCAACGTGAGGTCGCACGTCTTCAGAATGAGCCCCCATCGGAGCTGGAGCTACAACGAGCCAAAAACCAGGTCGAAGCGTCGCGCGTATTTGAACAAGACTCGAATTTTCGTCATGCCATGCTCATGGGACAGGCGGAGACCGTCGGCGCAGGGTGGCGACGAGTCAATCAGTTCGTTGAGCGTATCCGTACGGTCACTGCCCATGACATTCAACGTGTCGCGAAGCAGTATTTGACCCCTGACAATCGAACCACCGGGATTCTCATCCCCTTACCCTCAAAACCACCCGAATCGGCTCCCTCAGCAACCCATGATGGAAAATCCTAGGACGCCATGACTCACAACGCATGCCCCGCGGAGCACTCTCATTCGAGCTCCCGACTCGCTCGAGTGCGTTCACATCTCCAGCCGATGTACTGGGCTTTCTGTGTCGCATTCTCGATGAGTGTTCCCCCGGGAGCAACTGCCGCGGATATTGCGCCTGTCAAGTTTACCGCGCCGAATGGGATGACCGTCGTCGTGTTGGAACAGCATTTCCTTCCTATCGTGGAACTCCATGCACTCATCAAAGCCGGCTCGTCGCAGGACCCTCCGGAAAAGGCAGGTATTGCGAATCTTGTTGCCAGCCTGCTCGATGAGGGCACCACATCGCGATCGTCCAAGCAACTCGCCGAACAGATCGACTTTGTCGGGGGATCACTGGGCGCGCAAGCCAGCGAAGATTTCACGACCGCATCGGCCCGTATCCTGAGAAAGGATATCGAGCTGGGGTTTACACTTCTTGCCGATATCCTTCAACACCCGGCCTTCCCCAAACAGGAATTTGAACGGGTTCGATCACAGATCCTTGGTGAAATCGCGAGCGACAACGATGACCCCGGTCATGTGGCTATGAAAGCCTTCAACCAGCTGGTCTATCAAACGCACCCCTATCGCTGGCCGGTACAGGGAACCGAGGAGACGCTCAACAAGATCAGCTTGTCCGATATCCAGAGCTTCTACGCCAGGGAATACCTCCCGAACCAGGTCATCCTAACCATCGTCGGTGACGTGACGGTCGAACAAGCGACATCGCTCGTTCAGGTACATTTTGGGTCTTGGAAGAAAGGCCTAGCCCCACCCCGGCCGGTCAGAAAACCACCCAGTGTCGACAAAAAGACCGTCCAATTCATCGAAAAAGACTTAACTCAGTCTACTATTGTATTGGGTCATTCTGGAATCAGCCGAACAAACTCGGATTTCTATGCGGTCACCGTTATGAACCATGTCCTCGGAGCCGGTGGATTCTCGTCGAGGCTGATGGATTCCATTCGTGACAAGCAGGGCCTTGCCTACGGCATCACGAGCCACTATGACGCGAGAGCCATGCCGGGATCGTTCTGGATCAACCTCCAGACCCGAACTGAGACCACCAACCAGGCCATCAGCAGCGTCTTGGCCGAAATGAAGGCGATCCGTGAAGCACCGGTGACCGACCAGGAACTCGCCGAGGCAAAGTCGTTTCTGATGGGAAGTTTTCCATTGCGAATGGACTCAACCGCGAAGCTGGCGCAAGTCTTAGGTCAGGTAGAATTTTTTGGGCTTGGATTCGACTACTTCAGCCAATACCCCAAATGGATTGACCGAGTGACGAAAGACGACGTGCAGCGCGTGGCCAAACAATACCTCAACCCTCAGCTTTACGCCCTTGTAGTGGTGGGGAACATTACCAAAGCGAAAGTCCGTCACTAGCCGGGCGCGTGAACATCATCGTGATCCGTTGCGCGATGTTAGGAACGAAATACCCATGCAAGCCACTGTTCCCCAAGAGAAACTTCTTCGACTCCGAACCTTGCTCACAGAATTGGGTTCTGTGGTTGTCGCCTATTCCGGTGGAATCGACAGCACCTTCGTGTTGAAAGTTGCGCATGAGCAACTTGGGGACAAGGCGATCGGCATCACGGCCGTCTCGCCGACATTCCCCTTACTGGAACTGGAAGCAGCGAAGCGAGTCGCTCAAGAAATCGGCGCCCGGCATGAAACAGTGCAGACGGATCAATTGGCCATTGACGATTTTGTCAAGAATGATGCCAGCCGGTGCTTTCACTGCAAAACCGATTTATATCAGCTGCTTGGTAATTTCCGACAATCAGCGAGCGCCGCATATGTCGTGGATGGCACCAATCTGGACGACCTAGGTGATGATCGCCCCGGTATGAAGGCAGCACGAGAATGGGGTGTCCGCAGCCCGTTGGTCGAAGTTGAACTGTCTAAAAGCGAGATCCGCATCCTGGCCAAGGAACTCGGGCTTTCGAACTGGGATAAACCTGCCGCAGCCTGCCTGTCGTCACGAATCCCACGTGGAATGCCCATTACACTGGAAAAACTGAGCCGAGTCGAAGAAGCCGAAGCCATGCTTCAAGGTGAGGGGCTCCGTCATTTTCGAGTCAGAAACCATGGCGACATTGCTAGAATTGAAGTGGCCCCCAGCGACCTCCCCTGGCTTATTGAGCCCGCTCGGTGCACACGAATCACTGCACGACTCAAAGAACTTGGATTTCAGTTTGTGACGGTAGATCTGGATGGGTATCGCCCAGGGGGAGTCAGCCTGAGCTGACACCCCCTGACAATCACGATGGAAATAGATTAGCGCTGTTGTGATCGAGAGAGAGCTTCAAGCGCTTCGTCGGCGAACTTCCGTTGATCAGCTTCTGTCAAACTCCGCTGCACAACCTTTTCCGCGACCATCAGTGCCAATTCCGTGGTCTGGGTACGGATGTCCTGAAGGGCCTTGCGCCGTTCTTGCTCAATCTCCCTTGTGGTATCGCCTTTAATCCGCTCGGCGTCAGCGGTCAACCGTTGCTCGTTTTCATCAAGTAGCCGCTGCGCTCGTTCTTTTGCCGCCGCAAGAATGGCCTCCGCTTCCCTACCGGCTGCACTGAGCTTCGCCTCATAGTCCTTCAGCCGACTCTCGGCCTCTGATCGATGACGCTCGGCCTGATCAAGGCTGTCCTTAATTTTCTTTTCTCGCTCCTCAAGAACACTGAGGATACCCGGGAATGCGTACTTATACAGGATGAACAATAAAATACCGAATGACACGACTTCCCAGAAAATCAGAGACGAGAAAAAGTGCGATTCAAACTGTGGCATACACGCGTTCGTGAAACGTTACACGTGAAACGTCGGACGAGAATGATCCCTCGATAAACGATTAACGAGTAACGGTTAACGCTCCCTAGTTATTTACGGAATCCCATGATGATAAAGGCAATGACCAAGCCGTACAACGCAATGGCTTCCACCAACGCGAACCCGATCCACATGTACTTCGTGACGCGTGCTTCCGCCTCGGGCTGACGTGCCACGACCTCGATCATCTTTCCAAAGATAAACCCGATACCGACACCCGCACCGGCAAACCCTGCCGCCGCACATCCCATACCGATCAACCCTGCTGCTGCTGAATCCATTATGTCTTACTCCTCTCTTGTCTAAACTGGCATGCGCTAATGCGCGTGCTCATCATGGCCATGTAAATGAAATGCGTCGCCCAGATAGACGCATGTCAAGATACTGAAAATGTACGCTTGAATGAAGGCGATACCAAATTCCAACCCATAGATCGCAACCGTAAACGCAAAGGGCAACCATCCGACTAGTAGGCCGCCGCCGATCGTGAGGCTAAACAAGACCGCGAGCATCACATGCCCCGCCGTCATGTTGGCAAATAACCGAACCGCCAGCGAAACCGGTCTTGCCACTTGGCTGATGATCTCAATGGGAATCATCAGAGGAACTAACCAACCAGGCGTTCCAGGCGGAACCAGGATGCCGAGGAACTTTGCGCCATGCAACATGAACCCGATGACCAGGCTCAGTCCATAGACCACGAACGAGAAGACGGCCGTCACGATAATCTGGCTCGTCACCGTATAGCTGCCTGGAATCAAGCCAATCAGATTACTGAAGAGAATGAACACGAAGAGAGTGGCGACCAGAGGAAAGAATCGCATCCCCTCCTTCCCCATCGTGTCCAAGATCATGCTGCGAATGAAATCCACCATCATCTCTGCCAGGCTCTGCAACTTACCCGGGACCAACTTCCTTGCAGACCCTGCCATTACCATGAGCACCGCCGCGACCAGCACGACGATCCACATAAAAACAACGGCCTTATTGATGGAAATATCCAACCCGCCCAGCGAAATGGGAATCCAGTTCTGAAGCTCGAATTGATGAAGGGGGCTTTCTTCCACGATGTTCTCGTCTATCCTTATTGGGTTTGAGTTATGGAATCTTCAGCCTGCAATGCTACGTCTTCGGCCACCGTTGAATCGATCGATACGCATTTCTCATCCCTGCCACGATCCCCATCAGAAGCCCTATAATCATGCTCCATGGTGTCGAGTCAAACACATACGTATCACAGACCCACCCCAATGCTCCTCCCACAATCAAGGCCGCAAGCAGATCAGTTGCGATCCTGATCGCTTGGCCGAGCCCCGCATATAAGGGATCTTGTGGAGGGGCCATCCTGAAACCCATGGGAGGCGGAGCACGCAGTCACAACTCTGCCATTGATGGGCGTGCAATTTAAGCAAAGGTCTGCTTGTAATGTCAAGCCGTTAGACATCTATCTCCCCAGAAATCTCTGCGGTATAGTGAGCCGGCGTTATTTTCAGTACTGATCAAGGCATGCCCAATCCATGCGACACACGACATCATTAAGGTTTTTGCACGGCTCCCCCTCACCGCTTATCGTCACTCGTCCCTGTCCATCGACGACCCCCTTGGGGCTGTATGCGAACATCGCCTCGACCGGGCAGCCGTCTTTTCTTTTGGAAAGTGGCGGTGGGCCATCGATGGGGCGATACTCGTACCTTTCCACAGACCCCTATTACCGACTGTCAGGAATGGGCAGCCACCTGGCAGAACGACCAACCTGGAACCACATCTCGTCAGGATTGGCTCCCTTTCAGAGGTTGGCCCAACTGTTTGCCGACCAGCACATTGCTCGCCCCCCCGACGCTCCTCCGTTTTTCGGAGGGGCCGTGGGTTATCTCAGCTATGATCTCGTTCGCCAATTTGAGACATTACCGTCGCTCGCATCAGCTCGTCCCATCGTTCCTGACCTGGAATTCGCATTTTTTGATCTCGTCGCAGCAATCGACCATGCGAGCAACCATCTGATACTGATGTTCTGTCCGCCACTGACACGATTTTTAGGTGAGTCGCGAGAACACCTACTCCGCGAAGGAGAGGACCGACTTGCTGGATTCGAAGCCTGCTTGACGCAGCCACGTACAGGCGACGCCCATCCAGACGATCTGGGCCCCCTCACCTTTACACCCGAGCAGGAGCGATCAGCCTATATACAGAGTGTCCGCCGGTGCCAGGATTACATCGCCGCCGGTGACATTTACCAAGCAAATCTCTCACACCGCTTCACCATCAATTGTGCCGCACTCCGTCAAGGACAGCCGCAAGCCGATCTCTCCGCCTATCGTCGCCTACGGACTCTGAACCCTTCGCCTTTTTCTGGACTACTCCGGCTCGATACCGTCCGCCTCATCAGCTCATCACCCGAGCGCCTTGTTCGCCTTGACGGTCGTCGAGCGGATACCAGGCCAATCGCAGGAACCAGGCCCCGAGGGAAAACACCGTTCGAAGATGAACGACTCGTCGCGGAACTGCAGGCCAATGAGAAGGAGCGAGCGGAACACATTATGCTCGTCGATCTCGAGCGCAACGATCTCGGTCGTGTCTGCCGATTTGGGAGCCTTCAGGTAAATGAAGTCATGACCCTGGAGCAGTACTCGCATGTCAGCCACTTGGTGTCCCATATCGCCGGTACGCTCACGGAGCAGGCGACCGGGTTCGATCTGCTCAGGGCCATGTTTCCAGGAGGCACGATCACTGGCGTTCCGAAGATCCGCTGTATGGAGATTATTGAGGAATTGGAACCAGTCCGCCGCGGTCCCTATACCGGTTCCATGGGGTACCTCAGCTGGAGTGGCGACCTTGACTTCAATATCCTGATTCGTACGCTCACGATGATGAATGGGACAGGCTATCTCCAGGTCGGTGCCGGCATCGTGGCCGATTCCGACCCTGCACGTGAGTACGAGGAAACCATTCACAAGGCCCAGGCTTTTTTCAGCGCTTTGGGGTAGCACGGTGTGGATCTACTTGAATGATCGATTTGTGCAAGACCACGAAGCGATCATCTCTGTCTTCGATCATGGGTTTCTCTACGGCGATGGAGTCTTTGAAACGATGCGCTCGTATGGCCCTCGCCTCTTCATGCGAGACCGCCATCTATTGCGACTGTTTCAGTCCGCTGATGCCATCAACTTGAGGATTCCGATTCCTCTTGCCCAATGGGCCACCATTCTTCAGGAAGCCATGGAACGGAACGAGGTAGGAACTGATCAACAGGACGCCTATGTCCGAATCACAGTCTCGCGTGGAGCCGGAGATATTGGGCTGGATCCGGCCCTGTGCTCCTCACCGACCGTTGTCGTGATGACCAAGCGGCTGGTGCCTCCGGCACCCCAGCTCTACGACCAAGGCGTCACCGTGATCGTCGCATCAACCAGGCGTAACTTGCCGAGCGCCCTCCCACCGCGAATCAAAACCACCAATTTCCTCAACAACATCTTGGCCAAGCAAGAAGCCATCGCAGGGAACGCGTTCGACAGCCTTCTGCTCAATTGGGAAGGACACCTGACTGAAGGCACGATCAGCAATCTCTTCTTCATCCGGAATAGCCGACTCAGTACGCCTGCCTTGGACTGTGGTCTCCTCGACGGCATCACCAGACAAACCGTGATTCAATTGGCCGAAGAACTCCACCTGCCCATCAAGGAAGGACATTTTACCGTTGACCAACTCTATCAGGCCGATGAGTGTTTTTTGACCAACACCAGCATAGAGATCATGCCGGTGGTAGTGGTCGACAACAAGCGAGTCGGGAATGGAGCCCCAGGCCCTCTGACCCGCAAACTACGAGCGCGGTTTATTCAGTCTCGAGCCCGACTCTCAGAACCTCCTACATCAAGCTGACTCTCCGATTCTCTGCAGTTTCATCGGGTCCTCACACAGCCGAACAGCAGAAGATCTACAATTCCTTGACTGCCCATTAGAGACTGCTATCGTGTGACCATGCTGAATCACAGATTCCTATGCGTCTCCGCATGCATGCGCACCAGCCTGGCAACTGCGCTCTTGCTGAGCAGTTGTCTACTGGGTACGGTTCCATCTCTGCATGCGGAGATCTACCAGTACATTGACTCCAAGGGGACCATTTCTCTGACCAATGTCCCATCTGATATCCGATATCGCCGAGTCGACATCCGCCCGAATCGACTACACCCGGTCATCTCGGAGCAGGAATTGGAGCCGATGATCAAGCGGTTTTCAAGGCAACATCAACTCCATCCGGCCCTTATCCGTGCTGTGATCAAGGCTGAGTCGAATTTTGACCCCCGCGCCGTTTCACGATCCGGTGCGATCGGGTTGATGCAGTTGATGCCGCAGACCGCACTTCAGTTGGATGTTCGAGATTTGTACGATCCCGAAGACAATATCGGTGGGGGAACCAAGTATCTCCGTCAACTATTGGATCGATTCCGAGGGAATCTCCCTCTCGCGCTTGCGGCCTACAATGCTGGAGAGCACGTGGTCGACCGATACCGCACCCTTCCACCGATCGATGAAACACGCCAGTATGTCCGCAAGGTCCTTCGGTACTACCGAACCTTCCTCTCACATGACCTGGCGTCGACCGGGCATGTCATCCCGTCTTCGGGGTACGCCGTGGCACCAGCCTCCCCCGAGGTCTCAATCCCACCCGCTCAGTAGTCCGATCCGCGAGACGCAGTCGGCTATGCGTCTTCCATCCAGGACGTCGCGTCCCGGGGAAATCGGATCGGTAGTGGGCGCCGACGCTGTTCTCCCGCCACAAAGCCGCCTCCGCCACACAACGCGCCACTTGGACCATGTTCTTCACCTCGAGATCCGCTCTGCTCGAAAAGGATCGAGAAACCATCCGTTCCCATCGACCAAGTTGGGCCGTGGCCCGGACTAAAGACTCCCGAGATCGGATCAACCCGACTTGGCCCCACATGATCCGTCGCAGGGAATTTCGCACCTTTTCGACATCTTCCAAACGATCACCGTGGTCGCATGGTAGCAGTTCATGGGATTCGAACACACTCGGCATCGAACCGCGAGCGGCTGATGCGATGGCGGCCACGCCAGCACGCCTCCCGAATACCAACCCTTCCAACAACGAGTTACTCGCCAGCCGATTGGCTCCATGCACTCCACTGCATGCCACCTCTCCGGCCGCGAACAAGCCCGGCAAGGTTGTCGCTCCGTTCAGGTCAGTCGTGACCCCGCCCATCATATAATGGGCGCTTGGCGAGACCGGAATCCACTCTTCCGTAATGTCGATATCGTGCCGAAGGCAGGTTGCATAGATTGTGGGAAAGCGACGTTTCACAAAATCCGATCCCAAATGCGTCACATCGAGATAGACATGCCGGGCACGCGTCGCCGCCATTTCCGCCCAGATCGCTCGTGCCACGATATCCCTTGGAGCCAACACACCGAGCGGGTGGTATCGTGTCATAAACGACTCGCCCTTATTATTGCGGAGCTGACCACCTTCCCCGCGCATGGCTTCCGACAATAAGAATGGTGGGCTTGATGGAAGATAGAGTGACGTCGGGTGAAACTGGACGAACTCCATATCTTGCAGTTCCGCCCCCGCACGGAAGGCCATCGCCATCCCATCGCCTGTGGCATTGGGAGGATTCGTCGTCCTGGCAAAAACCTGGCCGGCGCCACCGGTCGAAAGGACAACTGCCTTTGCGGGAATGACGAATTGTTTTCCGGAGTTTTCGTCAAGGACCACCGCGCCGCAACATCGCCCTCCTTCCACAACCAGATCAACTGTAAAGTGATAATCCAAGCGGGCAATTCGCTGTTGTCGAACCGCTTGTGCCATAAGGGCGCGGACCATCTCATTTCCCGTCGCATCGCCTCGCGCGCGAAGGATGCGGTTACGGCTGTGGGCTGCTTCCCGCGTAAAAGCGAATTTTCCGCCGGCCTTGTCGAACTTTGCTCCCCACTTGATTAATTCCTGAATTCGGTCCGGCCCTTCTTCCACCAGCACACGTACCGCCGCTCGACGGCACAGCCCATGGCCCGCCTTTACCGTGTCCATCAAATGAATGGCAACATCGTCTTCTTCACTCAACGCAACGGCAACGCCCCCTTGCGCGAAGATCGAATTGCTCTGAAGAGGATGGCCTTTGGTGAGCATGATCACTCGCCCAACCCGGCAGAGCTCCAAGGCAGCACGAAGCCCGGCAACGCCGCTGCCGATCACAAGAAAATCTGCTTCCAGCACAGATCGCGGCATTGTTTATCGTAGTGGAGAGGACTGCTCGGACAACATCTGTTTGGTCTGCATCCCGAATGGCAAGTCGCCCTGCGCCCCGCGCAAAAGAATCGAAGACGTCCCGACCCATTGCAATCGAGCATGGCCACGCTGCCGTGTGCCCGTATCATTGGCGTCTTTTTTCCATGTCCCCTGCCAATTGACCAGCACATCGAAGGCGTCCTTTGCGAGCATGACCCGCTCGATCCTGAACTCAAGCGTAATCGTATGGAACGCCTCAAAATCCATTTCTGCTTGTCGTTGCAGCTCTTCAGTCTGATCGAGCGGAGACAGCATCGACCGAAATCCTGTCCGATCCTTTCGCTCATACGCGCTTCGGAGGGATTCCAGGGCCTGATCAAGACGAAGCAGTCGCTCGTGCTCGGCGGGGTACTGAATCGTCTTAGACGGACAGCCTGTCACTAGAAAAGCCAGCAACAGAAGCCACCCCATATGCGAAGTCGGTGAAAGACAGGCTCGCCGGACAATCATAGAACGGCAGTATAGCATAGGGGAAAAGCATGCCGTGAGCTTGCATTTTTCAGAAAAAGCTTTTAGACTCCCCCTTCTTTGGAGATACTAAGCATGTCAAGCGTCTTGAAGAAACGACGGAAGAAGATGCGCAAGCACAAGTACAAGAAGTTGCGCCAACGTCAAAAGTTCCTTCGCCGGAAAAGCTAAGCTCAGCCTGCGTAGCGGGAGGACAAGGCCGTGTCCGAGGGTAAGGGCAAGAAGGTTCGAATCCGCGTACGGACGGTCAGTTGTACGTACGTGGGAGACTTCCTGGTACCCCCGATGCGAAATCGCGTCTCCGATGCGATTAACGAAGAGGCACGTCTGTTCATTAGCCTCACTGACGTGGTTATCAACGAGAAGGAACAGTCGGATTTCGTCGCAGTCAACAAAAACCTGATCGAGTCAATCGTTCAGATCTAGCCCAAACCACCCCCTCCCGTCACTCCGATTCGTGTAACAAGACTGCACCGACCGCTTGATGATACAGTCAACCGAACTACTTGACGTGCAATGGTGATCTTTAAGCGATTCCTGCCGTTCGTTCGCCCCTACGTCCCTCGTCTATTGCTGGCCGGGCTTCTCGTGACCGGCGTGGCTCTTATCAACCTCACCTTGGTCCGGCTGGCCGGGACGCTCTGGGACGTGATCACCGTTCAACATGACGCAGACAGAATGACGCGCTCCATCGGGTGGTTCCTTGGCCTGGTGATTCTTCAAGGACTCTGCTCGATGGGCCATAGTTACCTCACCGCTTGGGTCTCCCAAACCGTCGTCGCTGACTTTCGCAAGCATCTCTTCGGGCACCTCCAAAAACTGACGGTCAGCTTTTTCGCCCGCCGACGCACAGGAGAATTACTCTCCCGGTTGATGTCCGATGTCACTGTCATTCAATCCCTCGTCACGGAAGCTCCCATCGACGGAGTCAAGCAACTCGTGACTTTCGTCGGCGGTATCACGTTCCTGCTCTTGATGAACTGGCAGCTCTGCCTCCTGATTCTTGTGCTGCTCCCGTTGTTGGTAGTCGTCTCAAAAATGTTCGGTCGACGGCTGAAATCTCTGTCGACCTTGATTCAAGATCACACGGCTGCACTCAGCACCCTGACCGAGGAAGTCATTTCCGGCATTCGCATCGTCAAATCATTCGTCCAGACAGAACGGGAGCAGACCCGTTTTGCTGATCAGGTCGAGCAGACACTGCGCCTGACACTCCGTCGAGCCGGTATCATGGCCGTCTTCATTCCGGTGATCAGCCTGCTGACCTTCTCATCGGCCACCGCCGTCCTGTGGTACGGAGGTCGCCAGGTCATCGACGGCGTGGTCACACCGGGTGATCTCTTTTCGTTTGTACTCTTTGCCGGCATCTTGATCGGGCCCTTCAGCTCAGCGGCCAAGATCTTTACTCAGATCAAGGAGGCACAGGGTGCGACTCAGCGAGTCTTCGAGATCTTGGAGGCCAAGCCGGATATCGATGATCGACCAGACGCGCAGCCGCTCGGAACAATCTCAGGCCACGTGCGGATGGAAGACGTCACTTTCAGCTATGACACTCGTCATCCAGTGCTTGCTCACCTGTCGTTTGAGGCGAAACCTGGTGAATTGGTTGCCTTCGTCGGGCCAACCGGCGCCGGGAAGACCACGGTGATCAATCTGCTGCATCGGTTCTACGATCCAATAGAAGGGCACCTGACCATCGACGGACGAGATCTGCGGGACGTGACCCTCGACAGTTGGTATCAACAGATTGCGCTGGTGCCACAAGAAACCATCTTGTTCGGAGGTACCATCCTCGACAACATTCGCTATGGGAACAGAGAGGCAAGCGAAGTCACTGTGGTAGCGGCAAGCCAAGCAGCCCACGCACATGACTTCATCACCGACTTGCCGGATGGGTACCATACCGTGGTAGGCGAGAAAGGGGTCAACCTATCGGGTGGGCAACGCCAGAGAATCGCAATTGCTCGAGCCATTTTGAAGAATCCTCGCATTCTCTTACTCGATGAGGCCACGTCATCGCTCGACACCGAATCGGAACGGCTGGTGCAGGAAGCCCTCCAACGCCTCATGGAAAACCGCACGACCTTCGTCGTCGCCCACCGCTTGTCAACCATCCAACGTGCCGACCGAATTCTGGTCTTGGATAAAGGGCAGTTGGTGGAAGAAGGCACACATACGCAATTGATGGAGTGCAAGGGGTTATACCACTACCTCTACACCATCAGGCTCAACGAGCCGACGACCTGAACGATCGCTCCAGCCTCATCCCAACCGACAGACCTGTGGCACTCTCGAAACACCCAGGTTGGACTACCCACCACACCCCCAACGGGACCTTGAAGCACGGTATAATCACCGTGCCATGGCCCTCGTTCACTACCATCGGATTTTTCTTCTCCTGATCTGTTCGTCATGGCCGACCATGGTGCAGGCCGTGGAGCTGGGGACCGAGGTGACCCTGTGGGTTGAATCTGGCCAAGCTGTCGCGACCAGTCAGCTCAGTGGGCGGAGGGAAATTCCGTTGGGGGCCCAGGAAGTGGTGATCAGTTCCGGTGCGAACGGACTCAACGGCATCGTGGTGACATCACGTCGCCTCTTAGGATTTTCCAGCCGTGCGCTGACCTGGACGAAGATAGAACTGGGCGTGAACGAAAAAATCCTCGAGCGGAAGATCCTTCCCACCTTCATGCTTATCAGAACGGACCGAGATCTGTACGGATTTCGTGGTGTCAACGGTCTGTGGCTCAAAGAAGCACTGGGCGTGCGAGAAAAGGTGCACCGATTGTATAGCAACGACTATGGAGCAGTCTTCCTCACGAATGAGCGCGTGGTCGGTTTTACCCCGTTGCTCGGAGGCTTCGCCTCGAAACCGTTGGACGTGCACGAACAGATCGTGGGAGTGGACAACGACAACGGGCTCATTCTTGTGTCCACAACCAGACGCACACTCGTCTTGGGTAGCCGGTTGAGCGGATGGGAAGAGTTCGAATGAGTTACCAGCTTAAGACAATCGCACAAGATACCTGGCGCTTCTGCCATTCAAACTTTACCTTCCTGTAACGTCCCTCTAACCCCAGCGCAACAGGACACTGGTAGCATCAGGGCACTACTAAACAATCAAATGGAGGATCAGATGGTAACAGTCGGCAATTTGATGCAGACAGAACCGATGACCGTAGAAGCTGGCACGTCGGTCATCGAGGCAGCGAAACTCATGCGAGCCTGCAATGTAGAAAGTGTATTGGTGACTCACAAAGCGAAAATCATCGGCATCGTCACCGAGTCGGACATCGTCAAGAAATTCGTGGGAGCCAAGAAGGCATCGTATTTTGTGCCGGTTGATGCCATCATGAGCAGTCCGATTCCCGGTATCGAAGAGCGGCGGCCATTAACGGAAGCAGCCGACCTCATGGATAAGCACCGCACGCTCCACCTCGGAGTGACAAAAGGGGGTGCGCTCATCGGGCTCGTATCGGTCCGAGACTTTCTTCGACCGGTGTCCATCGACGAGTTCTAAACCCCTAACCGACTCGCTTCACCGGCCAGGCCACGGTATCTCCACTCCTTAATCACTGTCCGTTTGAGGACAGCAACACGACCACCTTGCCGATGTTGGTATGTTGTTCCAGCATCGTGTGGCCGGCTCGGAGATTCTCAACAGTCAGACCGTTCAGTACCCGATTCGCCGTGGCACGCATCCTACCAGACTCAATTAAATCCTTTACCTCACTCAAAATCTTTCCCTGTGACTCCAGGCGATAGCCGAACATCGATTTCGTAAACATCAATTCCCAATGGAGACTCACGGCTTTGCGTTTAAAGATCGAGATATCCAGTCCATCGGCATCGTCAATTAGCCCGATTTCGCCGAACGGCGCAATAATCTCAGCCATGTTGCTCCAGTGCTGGCCTGAATGCGTCGTACTGAAGATACAATCGACAAACTGGATCCCAAGTGCCCGGATGTCCGCGACGAAGCTCTGGTGTGACACGACATAATCAGCACCGAGGCTGGTCACCCACTGTTGGCTCTCCGGACGAGACGTCGTGACAATCACGGTCATGGGAGTTTTTAGTTTGAGCCATTGGATCGCCTGCGACCCGACACCCCCGGCGCCACCGATAATGAGCACCGTCCGACGATCAGACCCAAGAAGCCGCATCTTTTCAAAGAGCATCTCATAGGCTGTCAAACTGGTCAGGGGAAGCGCGGCAGCCTCCGCAAAGGAATGATTCTTCGGCTTCAAGGCCACGAGCCGTTCATCCACGAGTTGCCTGGTTGCGTAGGAGCCCGCCCGGTTGAGGTCTCCGCTATAGAACACCTCGTCCCCGACCTTGAAGTGCGTCGCCTCGTTGCCGTTCGCCCGTACAATCCCTGCAGCATCCCAACCAAGAATCACCGGTTGACCATCTATCCCGGATCGTCGTGAACGGATCTTGTAATCAATCGGATTCAACCCAATAGCTTTGACCTCAACCAGAAGATCACGGCCAGTTGGAATGGGATCCGGCAGTTCCGTCCACTGAAGATTGAACGCATCTAGCATATGTGCCTGTGTGTAGCCCAGTACCTTCATTGGCCCCTCCTACCATAGTGATCCATAGGCTCGGCAACCAAGTCCGGCCATGACTGTGCCAAGCTAGAAACTGAGGGAACAGAAACTCTGTCGATTTGAACCGGGACACAAAGGCGTAGGAAATGAGTCGACCTTACTTCACCCTGGAGAACTCGGCGGGGATTCTGATTTCCTTGCCGTCTTGGAGGTTCACGACAAACACGGAAGCGGCGTTTGGATCGAATTGCTCGTAGGCGAAGAGAGCCGTAAATCGAGACCGATAGGCAGGACCGTTCGTTTCATTTTTTCTTCCACGCTCGGCTTTGCCGATGTCGATGGCCTTGATCCGCTTCGACCCTTGCTGCAGCTCAATCAGCGCACCCTCGGCGAAGTACTCGTCGTCGCCGCAAAGCTGCACCTCGATCTCCATGTTCGGCATGTCCATCACTTTCTTGATGAACTCTTCCGGCATACGAATGTCCGTTTTGCGTTTCTTCGATTCCGCAGCCTCCTGGCGGCCGAATGCTTCAAGCCGGTACCGCTTCGTACGGAGAACGGCGCTTGCTCCGCAGGGATCCGTTTCAGGATCGGCACCGACACGGGTCGCCAGCGACGCTTGCTGAAGGACCTTCTTCACCTCGTCCTGGGAATTGGCTTTTTCCATCGGAGTGCGCCCGGTTTCGAGCGTCTTGTGGGCCTCTTCTGAGGACAAATTTACATCGATCGCCCAGGCAGAATGAGCCCCTATTGCCAGGATTCCCATCAACCCAACGACCAATCTGATCAAACCACCAAACGTCATGGATTCAGGTTCTCTCTCATGTAGACACGGTCCTGCAAAACAGGCCTATTCTCTTGATAGGGGCGCATTGTAGGGGAACCGCCCCGCCTTTGCAATCACACCGCGAAGCGATGCCAATTCGCATAGGGCTTGCGGTGATACAGCTCCTCGATATCGAGCGCAATCGGATACCCAACTGACTGCAACAGGCGAGCGACGAGTTTCAGCGGTAGACCCACCACGGTGGTATAATCGCCGTCGATCCGCTCCACCAGATCTCCGCCAAGTCCTTGAATCGCATAGGCTCCGGCTTTTCCCAATGATTCCTGGGAAGCAAGATATCGGCTATAGACATCTTCAACATCCACTTTCATGGTCACGTGTGTTGTGGACGCCTCAACTCTGTCAATCCCTCGCGCCTGACAGCAGATTGCAACCGCCGTATGGACATGATGACAGCGACCGGCGAGCCGACTCAGCATGATGCGGGCATCCTCAAGATGAAGGGGCTTCCCCAAGAGGTGCCCATCGAGTTCAATGACGGTATCACTGCCAAGGATGAAGTCTTGCAGACGAACCCGGGCGACGCAGCGGGCCTTTTCACGAGCGAAGTACTTGGCCTGTTCGAGCGGCAACCATCCCGCCATCGGATGCTCAGGGAACTCGGATGTGCATACTTCAAAATCAACACCGAGCAGGGCAAGAAGTTCCTTACGCCGAGGTGAACCGGATGCGAGTACTAGCTGCATCGTGACGCCAAAGTTTCGGCCATATCGACTGATTCATCGTATGGAAGGACCACTCCACTCTGGGGTCTTATGTGAAACGCCTTGAGGATGGACTGGAGCTCCTCGACAGAGGATACACGCACCATCTGGGACCGAAGCGAAGCAGCATGGGGAAATCCTTTACAATACCACCCCAAATGCTTGCGCATGCGATAGAACTGCTTGTGCCCAAAGATTTCCACAAACTGCTTGGCATGTTCGAGCAGAACGGCAAAGCGCTCGTCTAGCGAAACAGTGCTGAGCGACAAGCCGGACTCAGGCCCTCTCTCGCTACTCGCTTGCCCCCGGACTAACTCCTTGGGGCGAAAGAACCAAGGAGCGCCAAGCACTCCGCGTCCCACGAGGACACCATCAACACCGGTTTCACCAACCCGCCGTGATATGTCGTCGAGACACTGAATGTCGCCGTTCCCCAACAGCAATGTTCCGGTTCCCCGTACCAGTGAAGCCGCTCGTGCAATCGCCGACCAATCCGCTGCCCCCCGGTACATCTGTTTCAACGTCCGTCCGTGGAGGGAAATGACCGTCGGCTGTTCCATCAATAACTGCTCGACCCAGGCCTCCACCGTCACCGATTCATATCCCAGTCGGGTCTTGACGGAAACCGGAAGTGTCTCCCGTCGGCTGACCGGTTGCGCACCACGCTGTCGGTTCATCCGTTCAAAAACTTCGACACGTGCAGGTTTGAAGCCCCCTTGTTCAAGGGTCTGCCCGCCTGCCCAATCGTCAATGCCGCGCTTGGCCGCCTGGATCAGCGAGCGCGCCAGTTCGGGGGTACGGATGAGGCCGGCGCCGGATCCCGACGCTGCGACACTCTTGGAGGGACACCCCATGTTGATGTCCAACCCATCGAATCCCAATTCGCAGACCGCTTGTGCTGCTAAATAGAAAAGCTCCGGATCATTCCCGTAGAGCTGCGCGACGATCGGCCGCTCAATCTCGCTGTACCGGAGTGTTTCCAAATGGATTTCCGGAGCGCGGCACACGTCATGAACATGTGTAAACTCCGTGAACGTCACGTCCGGCCTTCCGTGAGAAGCAATGACGGACCGGAAACAGGCGTCGGTGACACCGTCCATCGGGGACAGTCCAACAATCGGTCGAGGAAGGTGCTGCCAGAAATTCATGTCAGCTCATTGCGCAGTCGGGATTGGTTCGTTCGCAAGGCGATAGGCCTGACGAAGCCCCTCAGCCTCTGCTGCAGCCAAATCCCCGACGTCGGGGGCCACTTCATAGACGAATGCGACAAATCGATCCACTTTCAACAAGAAGAAATCATATAGCTCGGCGAGCGGCTGAGGGTCATGGAACCAGAACGCCACAAATCCTTCCAACGCAATCCCTCGTTCACGAAGCCGACGGCATGATTCCACGAACATATCCGTAATCTCACCGCTCCAGTGTAGGATTTCATAGGGGAGATACAGAGAGTGATAGAGATCTAGCTCATGGGTGTACCCCGGATCCTCATTCCACTCCGGCCCTCTTGGCTCCACCTTGCCCAGTAGAACGTGGACATAGCGCTGATAGGCTGCTTCCATCATCTCTCTGCTCGCTGCGGATGCCGCTGCCCCCAGCACCACCTCCGCTTCACGGATAGGGACGGTCTTCTCGCTGTGACCTCCCTTTTGGAACACCGCCGCATAGCGTCGGGAAAACGCAGCAAATTCGTCCACGATCATTTCTGCCGGTTTCGTATCCACTTCCAAAGCCAGCCCCCTTAAGTTGGTGAGCCGTGGATGGCACAAAATCTGATCAAGCATCTCGAACAGGACCGGTGGAATAGGGGCTGCATGGGCATCTGTCCAAGCCGGCAATGCGGTCTCATCGGCGCGTGGTACCCGTTGACTCGGATGCGCTCGGATTGATTCATGGATATCAAGGCCTGCAACATGAATCTCGACAACACGATTCAACGGGAACGCATCGAGAAATGTCTCAACGAACCGCGGCAACGAGATCGTCCGATACGCTCCGGTGTAGCGATACACCGTCCACAGATGCCCCACATCAAGGACAAGACCACATGGCGACTGGTCGCAAATCACCTGAAAAAACATCGGGATGGGCAACGTTCCCGCGACAAAGTAGGTGAGCGGCGGCATCTCAAGCAAAACCAGCGGCCTGCTCCCATCTAGCAAACAACCTAGCTGATCAAGCTGATATTGCACCACGGTGGCATTTTCGGCCACCACCTCCGCACTCCCTCGTGTATAGAGCGGCGGCAGATAGGTTCCATAGCAGTAGCCGGCAAAAACCTTGGCTGCGCATTCGTGATTGAGCCACGCACTCTGCAGAGTATGGAGGTGTTCGCCCGCTTCACATACGGCTTGTTGAAACAGTTCGGACTCCGTCACTCCGGGTTGTGTCATCCATAAGCCCTCGCCATGATACGTCAATCGTGCATCGACGACTTCGCCCCTTGTCACCGCCAAGGCCCGCGTCGTATTCCGAAAGATTTCGAAGTACGCCGGTGGCACTTGACGTGCGAGTAGACTTCGCCGCAAGCTAGGCAAATCCGGGGAGTGGACATCGACAGACAACCCCAAACCATGCAACGGAATCGCCTCAACTCGACTCAGGAATTCTTGATGAGCAGACTCTCCGCAATCCATCTTTGGTCCTTCCGACAGGGCCACAATTCGTACCTAGTGTATGCCGGAAAACCATTGAATGACAAGGCGTTCAGCCCTTCATGGGCCCAGAGAACCTTCTGCTATACTTGGCATACATTGCGACGGCCAGGCGAGCAGATTCGTGAGAAGAGAGGACCTGGCTGAGCGATGTTGGAGAAGGATATTCAACGGCTGCGAGGGGAGGATCCGCAGACTATTCTGGTTGGACATATGATGACACCCGGTGTAGTCCAAATTCCCGGAGATATATCGGTCACCGAAGCGGCCTCACTGCTAGAACGCGAACGGATGCCCTGTCTTTTGGTCAAAGATACCGAATGGCGTTTTGGACTCATGACTCCGACCGACATCGTCAAGAAGGTCGTGGCTCAAGGACTCGAACCAGACGATGTCGAAGTGCGGACCATCATGACACGTCCGGTCCAATTCATCGAGTATGATCGAGCCATAGATGAGGCCTCCACCCTCATGATGTCTTCGGGAACCCCGATCCTCATCGTCACCAAGGAAAACCAACCGGTCGGTGTGTTGACTGCCCGAGACCTCGTGCTGTCACCCAAGCGATGTGTGGCCAATATTTCGGCAACGGTCAGTATGTTGGAGGGAGAGGGCGCAGGAACAGCCCATCAGAGCACCATCACCCAACTAAGCCATGCCGGTGCGTCGCTGATCTCTTCCGCCTTATTGTTACCCGGAGCCCGAGTTATTCTAGGCTTCTCTCTCTCAGAAACGATGAGTCCCCTCACGATCAGAGGGACCGTGTTGAATAACGCCGGCCTTGAGGCCGTATCAGGTGTGACCCGCCCCATCTTGTCCACGCCGCCTGCCGTGGAAATCCAGTTTCTGGACCTTTCCCCGGCAGATCAGTCTCGAATCAAAGCCTGGGTCCTCGGGCAGCTTCCCCCCTCCCTCAGTTCATCGTAGACTGGTCTTGTTTGCATCAATCTTTGACCAGGACCCGATCCGTTGGTAAGCTTTCTTATTACCACTCACAAGGACAACCATGACGATGACCAGCAAGTCTGCATCGCTTCGACCCCGCCCCGCCTTATCGCGAGAGGACATCCTCCAGCAGATCAGCCTGTTACTCGATAGTCCGGAAGACGACCTCCATGCCGCACTCATGCGTGAGCTCATGACAGGGCTGTTGAAGCTGCATGAGGCGCAGCTGGATCTCCTGGATGTCAAAATCGTCAACCGCGCGGTCAAAGAACTCCGCCATGCCTTCGGTGTATTCCATGGGTATCGCGACCGCAAAAAAGTGAGCATTTTTGGATCTGCACGGACTCCCTCCGACGATCCCAATTATCAGCTGGCCCACCAATTCTCCCAGGCCGTTGTGCGAGCGGGGTTCATGGTCATTACCGGCGGTGCCGATGGCATCATGCGTGCCGCACAGGAGGGTGCAGGACGTGAGCACAGCTTCGGCGTCAACATCATGCTGCCGTTCGAACAAGGACCGAACTCGACGATCGCCGACGACCCGAAACTGATCACCTTCAAGTATTTTTTCACCCGCAAGTTGATGTTCCAAAAGGAAGCCAACGCCATCGCACTGTTCCCCGGAGGGTTCGGCACGCATGACGAGGGATTTGAAATTCTCACTCTCGCGCAGACAGGAAAGAGTGATCCCCAGCCGATCGTCTGTCTTCAGGCTCCCGGCTGTGATTATTGGGACGATTGGGCGGCATTCATCACCAGACAACTCCTGCGCCGCAAACTGATCAACGAGGAAGACCTGGCTCTCTTCACCATCGTGACCTCCGCCGATGAAGCCGTAAGCCACATCCTCCGCTTCTATCGGCGCTATCACTCCATGCGATTCGTGGGCAGGCAGCTGGCTATGCGACTGAAAGAGCCCGTCTCTGCGGAACAACTTGAACGGATCCGGGAACGCTTTTCCGATTTACTCTCCGACGGCACCTTTGAACAGAGCGGACCACTGCAAGAAGAACTCGATGAACCGGCCATACGAGAGCTGCCACGGCTCGTATTCAACTTCAACCGACGCAGTGCCGGGCGGCTCCGCCACCTGATCCACCACCTCAACGACTTGTAAGGCACTCCGATTCCATGTACAGTTCCTGGCGTAGAACAACAGGCCAAGAGGTCCGCTCCCAAGTCTATGGCTCCCGTATCGACTGCTTCACCATTCTGTGGTCCCCCTGACATCGTCCTGTACCATGCGGATTGCTTCGACGGGTTTGGAGCCGCCTGGGCGGTCTGGAAGAAGTTTCCGAACACCAGATTTCTCCCCGTCAAGCACGGCCAACCGCCGCCCCCCGATCTCAATGACCGCCGGGTACTGATCGTCGACTTCAGTTATGCACGGCCGATTCTGGAGACGATGGCCGCAGAAACGAAAGAACTCCTGATTTTGGACCACCATATCACCGCCGAGCAGACCTTGGCCGGGTTTCCCCATGCCTACTTTGACCAGACCAAGTCCGGAGCCGTCTTGAGTTGGGAATGGGCTCATCGAACGACGGCACCGTGGCTCCTTCAGTATGTGCAAGACAAGGACTTATGGACCTGGGCACTACCCGGCAGTCGTGAAATCAGCGCGGCATTGGCATCCTATCCCCTCGACTTCAACGTGTGGGACGAATTTTCGCAATCGACACTCGAGCAGGAAGGCCGAGCCATCCTCCGCTATGAACAGGAACTCGTCGGGAAACTTGCAGCACAGGCAGTGATGGTCGCCTTCCAGGGAGAAGTCGTTCCGTCCGTCCAGAGTGCGATCCTTACGAGCCAGATCGGCGAGCGGCTTTCTCCGGAGTATCCGTTTTGCGTAATTTGGCACGATCGGGATGGCCGTCGCTATTTCAGCATGCGTTCGCGAGCGGACGGGACAGATGTGGGTGCGATAGCCGCCTCATTCGGCGGTGGAGGCCATACCCATGCCGCCGGGTTTTCAGTTCCGCTGGGCCACGATGGATCCCCCCCAAGCGACCCGCAATTGCCCCGCTTGGTGACCGCTCGACACCAACACCTATAACCTTGAGTCGTCGTGATCCCACTCCATGACGATAATCCGACCAGACTGCCCCCCCTCGTGACGATGGCGTTCATCGCCATGTGTTTCGTCGTGTTTATCTATCAGAGCAATCTGCGAGAGGTGCCGGCGCAGCTCTTTGCCGTTCAGTACGGGGCGATTCCATCCGTGATCTTCGGCACCGCCACCCTCCCAGAGGAAGCGGCCGTCGGGTTTCCCGCCGTATTCACATTGGTGACGAGCATGTTCCTGCATGGAGGTTGGATGCACCTGCTGGGAAACATGCTGTACCTGTGGATTTTCGGGAACAATGTTGAAGACGCCATGGGCCATGCGAAGTTCGTCGTCTTTTATGTCCTATCCGGTATTCTGGCAGCGCTCAGCCATGCGTTGACCGATCCTTCCTCCGAGATTCCGATGGTCGGAGCCAGCGGAGCCATTTCTGCGGTACTGGGCGCCTACCTGTTGCTCTATCCGCGCGCACGCGTGTTGGTGATGCTCCCGGCGATCGGAATGACTCGGGTGCCGGCCGGCATCGTCCTAGGAATGTGGTTTGTGACTCAACTCGTCAGCGGAGGCATGAGCATAGGCTCCACAGGCGGTGGGGTCGCCTTCTTCGCTCACATCGGGGGATTTCTTACGGGGATGGCGTTAATCGGATTGTTCAAACGGAGGGACGTGCGGTTCTTTGCTCCTGAACGGTCAACCTGGGATCGATAGCAAAGCAATCCGGATTAGGCCACCGCACGTTAAGCGGCATCCAACATTTCTCTCACTTTCCCGATCAACCCGGTCTGGCGATATGGCTGCTGTAGAACAAACCGCTGATTGATCCGGTGCTGTCGAATCGTTTCATCATCATAACTGGATAGAAACAATGCCTTCATCGTGGGCTGGAGGTCTAACAGCCGCCTGGCCAATTCACGCCCGCCGATTTCCGGCATGACCAATGGACTTACCGTAAGATGCACGATTCCCTGATACTGTTGCGTCAACATCAGTGCCTCGACCGGTGAGGCGGCTTCCAGAACCTGGTAGCGGTGCCGCTGTAAAACCGACTTCGCTAACTTCCGTTCAATTTCGTCTTCTTCCACCAATAAGATGGTCTCTCCTCCCCTGGCCAACATGGACTTCTGAAGTAAATCCTCCTGTCCGTCTGGGACGGACGCAGCGGGAAAGGACACGCGGACGACCGTCCCCTGCCCTGGACGGCTCTCCACAGCCAGCCGACCTCCATGTTGTTTCACAATCCGAAAGACAGCGGTCAGGCCAAGTCCAATATTCATTTCCTTCGTTGAAAACAATGGTTCAAACATGTGGGCTTGAGTATCCAAATTCATGCCGGTTCCGGTATCACTGATGGTGATCTCAACCTGGGGCGCCGCCGCACCGACCTGAGTTGTCCGTGCGGATTTCACCGGCGCTTCGATCGTCTTCACATCGATCGTGAGCCGACCTCCATTCGGCATGGCATCCCGCGCATTCACCGCCAACTGAAAGAGGATGGTTTCCAGCCCTTCTCGATCAACTTCTACATGTGCCGCCTGGGGGTCCAACTGAACCCGCAACTCAATGTGTTCTGGCAGAAGATCAGCGATCATGCCGCGCACGTCACCCAATACGGCATGGACCGATACCTTGTTTCGATCCGAATCTCTCTCGAGATTGAGTGCAATGAGTTGTGCTGTAAGCGTGGCGGCTTGTTCTCCGACCTTGAATAATTCGTCGACCGTCCCTCGAAGCGGATCATGTTGTTGAAGGTGCGTCAACATGATCCCGGTCTGTTTCCCGACAGCTGAAAACAAAGATCCGAACTCTCCCGCAATTCTCGCCGCGACTCGGCCGACCGCCTCAAGTTTCTGCGCCTCCTGCAGCTGCCGTTCAAGCCCCTGCCGGGTGAGTTGCCCTTCCCGCAAATCCGTTTTGGCCTTGGTCAGATCTGATTTTAATGCGGAGATCCTGGCCTCCAATTCGGACTTTGCGATCGCCAAGTCCTCTTCTGTCTTCTTCAACCCTTCGACATCTTTCTGTAGGGAGTCGTTCTCTTTCTGGACGACCGCCGTATTTTCCAGAGCCACTCCATAGAAGACCGCCATCACAACCAGCACCGGGATGCCCAGCAACTGTCCAGTCACCGGCGCTCCCGTGTTCAGAATACCTTCATAGAGGACCACAGAGTATCCGGCGCTCAAGAGCAACGAGAGACCGAATAGATGACTGAGTCGCCGAACGGATGCCGCCAGCAACATGAGCACAAAATAGGTGATGTAGAGATCAGAGCGGGCATTCCCTGAGAGATAAATGGCAGCGGTCACCAGAATCGTATCGAGAGCCACCAGCATGGACCCAAACCAGGCAGCTTCAAATACGGTTCGAGGCAACATGGCCAGGGCAATGACCCCAAGCCAGAGTCCCAACACCAGACTATTGGTCGTCACTCGACTCAGGACGGGATCGGCACCGAACAGCAGCTCATAGGACAAGATGATCGTGACCAACCCCTGAAGGACAAGGTAGCGCGATCCTGAGTCCGTCAGCATCCGATAGAGTCGGTCTGGGGCTTGATGAGAGCGAGATTGGGCCGGACGAGTTCCCATGCTAGATCTACCTCCAGAGGTGGAAATAGCCGGGAAACAGCAAATTGTGTGCCCTCCGCCCCTTGGCGAATTCTTCGGTTTTTTGCCTGTGCGGTACGAGCTCGGACCGCTTCCGAACCATCAAGGGACAAAATCGAACGGACAGGGTTGGTCGGGAACGAACTTTTTTGAGGAAATAAATGTTGCTTTTGGCCTATGAAGGGGATGGAACAGCGGAGGGAGGGTTCTGGACTCGCGATAGGAATTGCTGAGCCGATGCGACTGCGATTTCTCTTTCTGGAGCCGTAAACGTCACATGGCCCATCTTCCTTCCCGGGCGAATCACCCGCTTGCCATACAGATGCACCGAGGCACCCTGGGTGGAAAAGGTTTCCCGGCTTCCCTCACCGGACAGCACGACGGTCACCTCGTCACCAAGGAGATTCACCATAACGGCAGGGGACAGCAGTCTCACTTCACCCAATGGAAGACCGCACGTGACGCGAACCTGCTGCTCAAATTGAGAGACGGTACAGGCATCCAAGGTGTAGTGCCCGGAGTTATGCGGACGCGGCGCAATTTCATTGATGAGCAGGCGACCGTCTTGGGCCTGAAAAATCTCGATACAGAAGATTCCCACTCCATGCAGCTCAGCCACCGCCCGGACGCTCAGCTCACAGGCGGCCTCGGCGTCACTGGGAGAGATGGAAGCAGGAACGACGCTATCCCGCAAAATCCCGTGCTCATGCCGATTCTCAGCGACGGGATAGACACGGGTTTCGCCGTTTCCTGATCTGACCACGAGGACCGAGAGCTCGCGCACAAAGGTAACGACCTGTTCGGCGATCCACCGGACCCCGGAGGAGGGTCTGCTGAGGATCTGCTCGAACTGCGCGACCTCAGAGGATTGCCTGATCAGCCATTGACCTTTTCCGTCGTACCCACTTCTCGCCGTTTTACAGATCAGTGGAAGACCGAGACGTTTGATCGCATGATGAAGCTGATGGACCGACTGCACCTCAGCAAAGTCCGGAACGGGAATCGAACAGGACGACAAGAACTGCTTCTGAGTCAGCCGGTCTTGGAGAATCCGCAGGACGGCACTCGAGGGACGCAGCGGCCGACGTTGCTCAAGCCATTGACAGAGCTCGACCGGGATATTTTCCCATTCCAGCGTCAGGGCTTGAACCGAATCAACGAACCGTTCACGGGTATCATGATCTGCGAAGGAGGTAGAGAATGATTGGTCCGCAATCCGATGGGCCGGTGCATCGGAATCAGGATCCCACACTGCGACCCGATAGCCCATGCGGCGAGCCGCTCCGGTGAACATCGCACCAAGTTGTCCACCGCCAAGGACCCCTACCATAGACCCTGGCATGAGTGTTGGCTCCATCACGATCCCCGTTGTCCAGCGGACATCTTGGCCACGATTCCCTTCGCCTCAGGGGAACGGAGAACCGTCTCCGTCTGAATACGCCGGTAGGCGATCAGTCGCTCTGCGATGTCAGGACGGCTTCCGGAAAGGATCTGTGCGGCAAGAAGACCGGCATTTTCGGCACCGCCGATCGCCACTGTTGCCACTGGAATGCCTTTGGGCATCTGAACAATGGAGAGCAATGAGTCCAGGCCTCGAAGGTTTTCTGTCGGAATGGGCACACCGATTACGGGGAGATGCGTCTTCGAGGCGAGCATTCCCGGAAGGTGAGCGGCACCGCCTGCCCCGCCGATAATCACTTGAATGCCCCGGTCTGAAGCCGTGGTGGCATACTCAAAGAGTCGGTCTGGTGTCCGATGCGCTGAAACTACAAGGAGTTCATACGGGATTCCCAATTCAGCTAAGATCGCTCCGGCTTTTTCAAGGATAGGAAAGTCGGATTTACTACCTCCCAATACGCCAACGATCGGCCGACCTTGCAGCGCGCTCCCACGGGTGCTGCCCCGAGACCGTCGTAGCGGCAGCCTGCTCTTACCCATCCCTCCGCCTCCTTTGATTAGACATACCCGACACAGTTGCCAGCCTGTGATGGCGGCACCATAGCGAGTCCGCCGAACCGGGTCAAGACAATCCACCCACGTCAGCCGTTAGGAATCTCTTGGCTCTAGGGAACTGGCAATGACATCACATGGGCATTCACGAATATTATGGCACTAGGGTTGGTTCTATTCTGGCTGGGAGCTGAAATAAAATGGCCCAGGGGAGTTCCCCTGGGCCATTTTGTTCGACAGATCGTGGCGCTGCAGCGCCATTCACTTACTTCGAGGCAGGCGCTGCTACCTTCGGCGCGAACATTTCAAACAGACTCGGTTCACGCTGCAGATAGTCAGGCGGGAAGAAGTTGAATCGCCGCCACAATTCGTACCAGAGCGGCACACGATTCATAATCACCCAACCCAGCACCTTGGTTCCCTGTCTCACCTGAGCTTGCTCAGGCCATGGTTGAGGATCTTCAGGATCCGGAACCACCCAGAAACGATAGTTGCCCTTCCCGTCATCGATCTGGTCAACCACCTTGATGATACCTCCACGGGTACCTGCCATTAAGCCAGGCCAAGCCGGCAAAGGAATAGCGGGAACTCCGAAGAAGAGGATCCGCACCTTGCGCCCAGGCTTCAGAAGTGGAGAGTCCAATCCCTCAGCAGTCATCTCAATGGCTGGATCTGAAGCAAGAGGAGAAATAGTGACGAGATTCTCTCCCTGTTTCACCGTCTCATTGATTCCGACTTTAGCCATCTTGACGACGGTGCCGTCCATCGGCGCATACAGTTTTGCCGCTTCAATACGTTGCTGGACCCCCTGTTGCCGGTAGGAAATGTCCGCCAAGGACTCCGTGGCCTTCGCAGCTTCAGCAACGGCGGAATCACGCGATGCAATCGCGTCCATCAACTTCTGATTCACATCAGCCGAAACTTGATCACGACCGAAGCTCAGCGATGACCTGGCCTGCTCTGCAGCCTGCAAACTCGCTTGTGCAGCCTGTAAGCCTGCCTTGGTCCCGATCTCGGTCTGGATCGTCAACTCAAGTTCACGTTGGGAAACCAATCCTTCCCGGACCAGTTGCCGGTGACGGTCGACGTTGAGTTGAGCTGTATGCACGTCGATCTTGTACTGCTCAACCTTCTGCTGAGCTTCACGGACTTTATTGTCAGCCTCAACAACCCGCGCCTCGGCTGAAGGGACAGCTGCCTGGACCAGTTTCTTCATTTCACCGATTCGTCGGTTCAGTTGATCTGCCCTGGCCAATGCCGCCTGCCTGGTTTTCTCCAAGGCGTCTTTCCTCTGTTCGAAGAGAGGAAGGATCTCCGGCGCCATAAAGGTCGGATCGTAATCCTCTAGTTCGCCGACCAGTTCGCCCTTCTTAACCTTGACACCTTCATAAATATGCCACGACTTCACCCGTCCCGTGATCCGCGACTCGATGTTCTGAGGTCGGTCATAGGGGGTATAGGCAGAAACCTTACCCGACGCTTGAATCGTTTGCGTCCAAGGGACGAACTCAAGGACGATGAGAAACAAGAGAAGAATCGTCAGAATGGCACGAGACGCCGTGAACATTCCTTTCGGGATTTGGACCGCCTGCCAGCATGGCAACTTGGCCAATGCCGGACCTTGTTCAATCGTGATCGCTTCCAAGCCGACCCCTCGTTGAACCAGCGCACGCTCACCGCTATTATCATGACCGCGACCTAGGCTAGCCATGGAGCCTCCATAATAAAAGTACTGCTATGAATTCGCCGTTTCAACGACTTACGCATGAGTATGATGCAACATGATACGACGATCCGCATGATCCGTAAGGTTCGGATCGGTCGACACAAAGATCACCGACCAGGCCTCATCCTTCGAGCAAAGCCGTCGTAAAATCCGCTCGCGCAATGACGGCTCAAGGGAGTGGATCAACCCATCAAACACGAGCACTTGCGGACGGCCAAGAATTGCACGGGCCAGAAGAATCTGCACCACATGCGTCGGCGACAAGGACTCCCCAAGTGAGGAGATATCGGACTTCACTCCGCGTGGAAGCCCCTCGATATCCTCTTCCAGCTCCGTGAAGCGGAGCGCCCAGTTCAGGTCATCGTAGGTGACATAGGAGCGGCCCATCACGATGTTCTCTTCGATCGTGCCCTTGACCAGGGACAACTGCGAGTCAATCATGACACTGCGGCACTGATTGATCGCACTGGGATCGATGTAGCGAAGATCGACGCCGTTATATTGCACAACGCCACCGGTCGGCACTTCAAGTCCGCCAAGCACTCTCGCCAACGCTGTTTTTGCAGCCGTTGTTTTGGCATAAATCCCGAGCTTCTCACCGGGAGCCACATCCAGATTGAAGCCATCGAACACGGCCACACCACTGTGAACCAGACTCACCCCCTTACAGGTCACGCGAACCCCTTGACCGAGATGCTTCGGCAGCGCCACGGTAGATTCGGTCGAGACGTAATCCTGCTCCTGACTGAACACCTCATCAAGGTGGGTGAGTGAAGCAAAGAAATAGTAGATGTAGCCCATGTTCTTGATCAGCGAGTCAAAATTGATGACCAAGGCACTGACGACCGCCTGGACTGCAACCAGCTGCCCCAGTGTCAATTGCCCTGAGGCCAAGAGCGAGCCTGAGATGGAGAGCGCACCGGCCTGTGCGATGGCTTGCCCTCCCACGGACCCGATATACTGCCGCACCAGCACGGCAAACCGCGCCTTCCGGGCTTCGACATACCGGCTGACCAGTGCGTCGGTCTTCTGGATAAGAAACGGTTTGCTGTCGGTCGCCTTTAATTGCAAGGCATTACGCGACACCTCTTGGATAAAATTGAAGACGTCGTACTTGGCGTGAGACATCGCGAGAGTTGTTTTCAGGGCCCCACGGGAGAGCACGAAAAACGTGATCGCAAACCCGGCCATGAGCATCAGGTTATAAATGAGGAAATAGGGGTGGTAGACGACCAGCATGATCATCCCGACCGTTCCACCCACCACGACGTTTAACAGATCGATGAGCAGGGTGGAAAGCGCCCGCTGCATGAAGACCGTTTCAATAAAGTAGTTCGCGATTTCCGGTCGAGCCCCTTTAAATCGATTACGGGGCAGCGCCTCGACCATCGCCACCGCCACGCGTGCAAAGATCCGGCGCTGGACGACGTCCACCGCATAAAAGTGGAAGGTCTTGAACAGACCGACGAACAGCAACACGGAAAACATGATGCCCGTCAGTGTCCAGATCATGACCGGTTGAATCGCGTAGGAAAAGGTGCTGACCAATTCCTGCACGGTCAACGGAATGATCAGCGAGAAGAAGCCGACGGCCAGGGCATAGGAGAAAAGCAGACTCATAATCTTTTTCTCAGCCCGGACGGCCACGGACAACTGTTTCATCAGCGCTTCGAACAGGCCCTGGTTGCTAACGCCCTGAGGTTCGTTCATGAGCACCCCCAGCAATATGTCAGAATGTGAATCATTGGCCCCTTGCTAACGTTGTATACAAACGGAACTTAATCTATTCCTCGATCAACTTCCAAGCCCACCAAAGGAACTACGCGATACCACGAAGCAGATGCGGCACACTTAATCGCGTCCTGGAACCTTTCTCCCCGACGCACCTGCAGAACTGACCCGATCACCGTATTTGGCAAGCACGCTGTCGGCCAACGGCTTGGATAATGCCCCTCTCGCCCAGAGCATCCCTCCACGAGCCACCGCATAGTCGGCTTGGGCACGGTAGAGCTCATAGGCCGCTTCAACCACCGCGCGCTCTCGGAGGTTGACGAAGAGGACGCTCGTGGCTCCCATATTAAACCGAGCCCGTTCTCCTTCTTCTAAGGTCTTGGCCAATCGCAGTGCCTCCGTCGCAGCCTTCACTCGGTCCCTGGCCCGCACCTGAGCCGAGAGCCAGTTGTCCACCTCAATCTGGACTTGCCGCTCAGTGTAGACTTGCTTATACGCCAACCGCGTCTGCTCGGCTTCTGCGTGAAGGACCTTCCCCCGGGCAGCTCGATTGAACAGCGGCATGCTGAAGAGAGCAGCCATTCGGTAGCCGATTCCACCCACCCAATAGATCGCGCCGATTGCCGGACCACCTTCAACTGTGAGCTTTGGAAGCAGACTATTCTTCGCCAGTTTAATTTCGATATTGTTCAATCTGGCTTCTATGTAGAGATCGCGCACTTCCGGACGATCCTCCGTGGCTTCGACCTTAAAAGCCGCCACATCGTCTTCGGTCGGCAATGGTGTTTCCCCCTGAAATTCCGGAGCCCATTCCGGACGAGGCGTCACCGGCTCGCCGTTCTCCCAGAGAAAGAGCGCGAGTTTATATTGCTCATACTCCACCTTCCGTTGCGCGGCAATGGCAGCCTCACGACGCCGCTGAACTTCTTCTCGAGCTTCGACCACGTCGATCGGAGCGACCGCGCCGGCCTTGGCTCGGCCCTCCACCATACGATAGCGTTCCTCCGCAATAGCCAGCGCACGCTTGACCACATCAGCTTGCTTGACCACAACCTGCCAATCCCAGTATTGAACCGCCCCGGCAAGATAGAGATCCTGCCGTTTCTGAGCCACCTTCACCTCCGCTTGTGGGCCAGCGAGTTCTGCCTGCTGAAGCTCGGCATACTCTTCATTAATCATGAACCCCCGCAGGAGATTAATTCTTCCACCGACTATACCCATTTGCTGCGGATAGAACAGCTGAAAGTCTTGAGGGACCGCAATCGCAGGACTCTGTACGTTACGCTCATCGATAATAGGGTAGGCTCTGTTCCCCATGAGCGTCGCACGATCCCCGAAAACGTTACGGATACCGCCGAAGAGCTCCAAGCCCCAGGGGTGGCCGATCTTGAGCATAGTATCGACATAGCCGGCATTTAAGGTGTTCAGGCCGGTTGCGTTCGTCAGATTGTAGGTTTGATACCGGTCGTACTCGACTTCGTTCTTAAATTTCGGCTCCCAGGCACCCAACGCTTTTAAGACTTTCGCCCGAGCCTGCGCCCGCTCCAGTCCGGTCGCCCGGAGCAGCGGATGGGTCAACTCAATCCTGGCCAATACCTCTTCAATAGTCAGGGGAGCGGTGCGAGTTGACTGAGCCTGCATGACACTCGAGTCGAGCACCGGCTCCCCCAGTGCGATCGCCGGTACCATCATCAACGAGAACAACAAGAGAAAGATCAAGGAAGGATGCTCCTTTGTTGCGGAATTAATCGCGGCCCGGTTGCTTAAAGCCGTTCATACCCGCCGCCGTCAACGGGTTCCCGTACTTGGCCAACTCGTTTTCAGGCCAAGGCTTCGACAAGGCTCCCCTCGCCCACAACATGCCTCCACGCGCCACGGCGTAGTCGGCCTGCGCCCGATAGAGCTGGTACGCATGTTGAACGACGTTGCGCTCACGGAGGTTCACAAAGAGGACCGTGCTTGCACCCATATTGAACCTGGTCCGCTCGCCCTCCTCCAACGTCTTGGCTAATCGTAAGGCCTCAGTCGCCGCCTTCACCCGGTCTCTGGCGCGCACTTGGGCCGAGAGCCAGTTATCCACGTCGATGCTGACTTGCTGCTCGGTGTACAGCTGCTTGAAGGCCAATTGCTGCTGGTCCGCCTCCGCGTACAGGACCTTCCCCCGCCCTTCCCGCTGGAAAATCGGCACCGCAAACCACGATTCGACCCGATACCCGACCCCTACATTCCAGTCCGCGCTGGCCTCCATTTGCCCCCCCTTAAAATCAAACTTCGGGAGCAGGTAGTTTTTGGCAAGCTTAATATCGATATTATTCTTCTTGGCTTCGATGTAGAGGTCCCGCACTTCCGGACGCACTTCCTTGGCTTCCACCTTATAGGCTGCAATCTCCTCGTTGGTCGGAAGCGGTGTTTCGCCCTGAAATTCCGGAGCCCATTCGGCCCGGGGAGTCACGGGCTCGCCGTTCTCCCAGAGAAAGAGAGACAGCTTGTACTGCTCATACTCCACCTTCCGTTGCGCGGCGATGGCGGCCTCTCGCCGAACCTGAACCTCTTTGTTGGCCTCAATGACATCGAGCGGCGAGGACAACCCCCTCTTCGCCTGCCCCTCGATCTGCGTGAACCGTTCTTCGGCCACAGCCAGGGTGCGCTTCACGATATCCGCTTGCTTAACGGCCACCTGCCAATCCCAGTACTGTACGGCCCCGGCGAGGTAGAGGTCTTGCCGCTTCTGCGCCACCGCGATCTCCGCCTGCGGCCCAGCGAGTTCGGCCTTCTGGAAGTCGGCGTACTCTTCGTTCATCATGAATCCACGCAGCAGGTGGCCCTCCCCTCCGACAAGCATTTGTTGGTTATGCCAGAAGAGCAGTCCATCATTCGGGATGTACGCATGGGCGCCTTGGTTGATGCGATCCCCAAACCCGTTGCGGATCCCGCCATTGAGCCTGAAGCCCCAGGGATGTCCCATCTCGATCGTGCTGTCGTTATAGCCCCCCGTCGTCGTATTGATGAAAGCCAGAAAGTTCCACGTCTGATAGCGATCGACCTCGGTCCGGTTCTGAAACTTTGGTTCCCAGGCCCCGAGCGCCTTGAGGATTTTCGCCCGGGCCTGCATCCGTTCAACGCCGGTCGCCCGAAGGAGCGGATGGGTCAACTCAATACGTGCGAGCACTTCGCTGATGGTCAGAAGCTCGGTGCGGACGGACTGCGCCTTCAACGCGCTGGAATCGTGCACCGGCGCCGCCAGGGTCGTCACGGGAAGCAAGATCAGAATCACGAGTAAGAGAGCGGTCATCGACAAATGCTCCTTGTGCCGGATTAATCGCGACCCGGTTGTTTGAAGCCGTTCATGCCCGCCGCCGCCAGCGGATTGCCGTACTTAGCCAACTCGCTTTCGGGCCAGGGCTTGGACAGCAGCCCACGAGCCCACAGCATCCCTCCACGCGCCACGGCGTAGTCGGCCTGCGCCCGATACAGGTGGTACGCCTGCTCCACCACGTGGCGTTCACGGAGGTTGACAAAGAGGACGCTGGTCGCGCCCATGTTGAATCGGGTCCGTTCGCCTTCTTCCAGTGTCTTCGCCAACCGCAGCGCTTCAGTCGCCGCGGTCACCCGATCTCTGGCACGCACTTGGGCCGAGAGCCAGTTGTCCACGTCAAAGGTGACTTGCTGTTCGGTGTACAGCTGCTTCAACGCCAATTGTTGCTGAGCCACTTCGGCGGCCATGACCTTCCCGCGCGCTCCTCGTTGGAACAGCGGCATCTCGGTGTGCAGGCCGACCCGATACCCGAGTCCCACCAACCAGTCCGCAGCGCCCCCGGTCGGCCCCCCCTCCAGATCCAACGTCGGGAGCAGCTTGTTCTTGGCAAGCTTTATATCGATGTTGTTGAGTTTAGCTTCGACGTAGAGATCCCGCACTTCCGGCCGCACTTCTTTCGCCTCTGCTTTATAGCCTGCGACCTCTGCATTGGTTGGGAGCGGCGTTTCCCCCTGGAATTCCGGTGCCCATTCCCGTCGCGGCGTTACGGGCTCGCCGTTCTCCCAGAGAAACAGGGACAGTTTGTACTGCTCATACTCCACCTTCCGTTGCGCGGCGATGGCGGCCTCTCGCCGAACCTGAACCTCTTGGTTCGCCTCAATGGCATCGAGTGGCGCAACCTTCCCATTCTTCGCCAACCCTTCGATCTGAACTAAGCGCTCTTCAGCCACAGCTTGTGCACGCTTCACGACGTCCGCTTGCTTAACGGCGACCTGCCAATCCCAGTACTGCACGGCTCCAGCCAAGTAAAGGTCTTGCCGTTTCTGCGCCACCTTGATCTCTGCTTGCGGGCCCGCGAGCTCGGCCCGTTGAAATTCGGCGCTCTCTTCGTTGACCATGAAGTCTCGCAGGAAATGGATGGTCCCACCATAGTAGAAGTGTTGCTTATGATAGGTCGCGCGCAGATCAGGGGGCAGTGCAATACGGTTCATACTTTCCTGATCCCCGAAGCCGCTGCGAAGTCCACCGGCGACCCTGAAGCCCCAAGGATGCCCGACCTCAACCGTGCTGTCGGCATATCCAATCGTATGCTGACTTGGAATGTCGAATGCCGTCGTAAGGTTCCAGGTAGTATAGCGCTCGAACTGTGTATAGTTTTTGACCTGCGGCTCCCAGGCCCCGAGCGCCTTGAGGATTTTTGCCCGGGCCTTCGTGCGCTCTGCTCCCGTAGCCTGGAGCAGGGGATGAGTCAACTCAATACGCGCCAGCACTTCCCCTATGCTCAGAGGTTCGGTGCGTGTCGACTGTGCCTGCACCGTGCGGGAGTCGATCACCGGCTCCGCCATCGCGGTCATTGGCAGAATTACTACCAGAGCCAACACCAGTGCGACCATGTGGGATGCTCCTCTCGTATACATTCGGCGGACGGCGCACACACTAGCAACCTCCCCTTCTTTTTTCAAAATAGATAAAACAGATTTGTGGTATCGATTAATCCGATGGTATAGTACCGCCTCCTTCCGGGGGCTCAGGACCATATGGATTGGCTGAACTATCATCATCTCCTCTATTTCTGGTCCGTCGCCAAACACGGGACCGTAACGAAAGCCTGCGAAGAGCTCCGTCTCGCTCAACCCACCGTCAGCGGGCAGATCCACCTGTTGGAAAATACCTTGGGCGAAAAGCTGTTCATTCGAACGGGCCGGCGTTTGGTGCTGACGGAAATGGGCCAGCTCGTGTTCAAGTACGCGGAAGACATCTTCGCAACCGGGCAAGAGCTGATGAATACCGTGCGGGGGCAGGGAAACGGACAGCCGACGCGTCTGGTCGTGGGCATCGCCGACGCCGTTCCCAAACCGCTCGCCACCCAACTGCTCAAATCCGCCCTCAAGCTCTATAAGCCGACACGCTTGATCTGCCAGGAGGATAAACTGCGCCAGCTTCTGACCGATCTGGCCGCCCATCGGTCGGATTTGGTGATCGCCGATACGCCGGCTCCACCAGGGGTGAAGGAGCATGCGTACAACCATCCGTTGGGTGAATCGGGCGTGACCCTATTCGCCACGGCAAAGCTGGCCGCCCAGTATCGCCGAGACTTTCCCGAGTCACTCCGCAACGCGCCGCTTCTCCTCCCCACATCGAGCGCCGTGCTTCGTCGTTTGATGGACCAGTGGATGGTGAACCATGGCATGCATCCCATCGTGGTCGGCGAGTTCGACGACAGTGCGACGCTCAAAGCCTTCGGTCAGGACGGCCATGGGATCTTCCCCGGCGCCACGGTGATCGAAAAGGAGATCTGTCGCCAATATCAGGTGCAGGTGGTTGGACGACTGGACGGGCTCATCCAGCATTTCTACGCGATCACCGTTGAACGGCGACTGAAGCACCCGGCTGTCCTTGCGCTTGTCCGCACCGCCCGACGCGAGTTGCTCTGCTGACAGGGTGTTGAACAGCCTGTGGGATACGGGCTTTCCAAAAATCTCCCAGCGAGGCCGGTTCACGCCTGGCACAAACCCTATCACACCTGAAGCCGTCCGACGGCTTTCAGCAGTTGCTCTCGCTCCTGACTCATGAGTTCCTTCCACTCGCCGGTGCCCAGGCCATCGACCGTGATGTGCATGATCCTGGTTCGATGCAGCATGATGACCCGATAGCCGAGCGCTTGACACATCCGTCTGATCTGCCGATTCCGTCCCTCGGTCAAGACGATGCGGAAACGGTCACGCCCGACTCGACTCATTCGGCAGGGTTTTGTCCGGCTGCCGAGAATCACCACGCCTTCCGCCATGTGATCCAGAAAGGCCTGATCGAACGGACGATCCACCCGCACGAGATACTCTCGCTCGTGTCCGAATTCAGTACGAAGGATCTCGTTCACGATGTCGCCGTCGTTCGTCAGTAAGATGAGCCCGGATGAATCCTTATCGAGCCGCCCGATCGGAAAAATCCGTTCAGCATGCCCGATCTCGGCAATGATGTTTCGAGGAACATGCGATTCGCTCGTCGTCGTGACACCGACCGGCTTATGGTACTTGATATAGAGAGGTGCTCTTCCCCAGGGCAGGACCTGTCCTTCGCGGGCGATGACGTCCGATGGCTCGACCTGATCACCGAGCTTCGCCACACGGCCGTTGATCGTGATCAGCCCGGACTCGACCAATCGGTCGGCTTCACGCCGAGAACAGATCCCCTGTTCCGTGAAGAACTTATTGATGCGGATCGTCTGAGCCACGGAGAATCAGCCTCATCGCCGGATACTCAAACAGGCTGTTACGCTTGCCCTCAAGCCTGCGAAGCGTATCTCGTGAAGCGTCGTTCGTTTGCGAAATACCAAGAATAAAGAACGAGCGTGCGACCTTGCGACCGCTTCATCTCAATGTTCGTCTCAATGGACGCGGCGACCGGCCCTGATACGGCCGAGCATGCGATAGATCAACCGCGCAATGGAAAATTGCGGCGCGACAAATCCTTCAATGGGAGCGATCTCGCTGATATCCATCCCCACGATCCCTGGTCCGTCGGCAAGAGCCGTGATGAGATTGAGGGTGTCGTACCATCCAAGCCCCCCAGGCTCGGGAGTGCCCAAGGCCGGAATAATCGATGCATCCAGCCCATCGCAATCGAACGTCAGGTACACCGGCGTTCGGCAAGCCGCAACGACGTCAGGAATCCACTTCGCCGCTTTCCCCTCATACGGACCAGATGGATCTAGGATCGTTGCAGCAAAAAAGGTCTTGATGCGGTCCGTCCTGTCGATACGAGCGATCTCTTCAGAACTGATCGAGCGGATCCCCACCTGCACGAGCGGTAATCCGTCCTCCACCACCCGCGCCATGACACTGGCATGGCTGAACGGATTGTCCTGATAGGCCTCGCGCAGATCGCCATGGGCGTCGATTTGCACGACCGTCATCTGCGGATATTGCTTGGCATGGGCGCGAATTGCACCCAACGCACCGGTATGTTCCCCCGTCAGGGTGACCAGAAACCGTCCGGATCCGACATGCGGTGACACAAACGCCTCAATCGCATCGACGGCAGCGCGATCAACCTTGCCGTTCAGCTCCAACGGAGATGCCGTGGCCACGCCGCCCCATTCCCGATAGGGTTCGCATCGCAGTTGTTCGTCGTAGAATTCCACCTGAGCGGAGGCTTCAAGGATCGCGGAGGGGCCGCGGTCTGAACCACGGATGTAGCTGGAGGTGTGCTCATACGGAGCCGGCAGGACGTAGACACCCGCATGGTCCGGATGGCACCAGGGTTCGTCGATCCCTAGAAAGTTGCGATCCGGTCCTTCCCAGCCAGCAGGTAGCGTCATGCTGATCCTTCCCTTCGTGGGGTGAGCGACCGACGCGTGCTCATGCAGGCGAACACCACAGGCATTTACCGGCGAGGACGAGAGGGTACGTTTTCCGGTGGGATAAACACGGCCAAGGCGATGACGGTCGTCCACTTGCCCTTCTTCCCGACGGCCGACTGGGTGATATTCAACGTCTGCACGATCTTCCCACCCATCTTGAACACCTGTTCCCGCTCTTTCCAGGCGACATTGGGGTCAAACTCGACGCCTAACGTCGTCGCCAGCATCTGTGCCGCCAAGTCTTCGGTGTATTCTCCCGTCTCTTCATCCGTCTCGCCGTGGGCATGGTGCTCGGACAAATAGCCGTACGTCCCGCGGTCGGTCGGCTTGGCGAGCCCCACGGACGCCGACACCAGCTGGTTCCGTTCATTGGTTTCGGATCGGGCCATGACACAAAAGGTGATTTCGCCGGGCTTCAGCAGTTGCTCACCGCGCTTTCTGGGGATGATCTTGCAGTGCGGCGGAAGGATGGAGGACACGCTGACCAGGTTGCAGTACGCCACACCGGCGCTGCGCAACGCCTCTTCGAAGGAGGCCAGCTTTTCCTTGTGGACTCCCACCCCTCTCGTCAGAAACATATGCGTAGGTACCATCATCTCCCCTTTCGTCCGGCTATCGGCCTTTCTGGTTGTTCGGAATTGGTTGCGTGACGTGCGTTCAAGCGGTCAGCCTGATACACAAACTGCTCCGTACCACCGCGTGTATCGGGCGTTTGTTGTAGCAAGATTGAACCGGCTTCGCAATATCTTCTAGACACTTTTTTCGGATGGCGCGGATGGGTCCTTGAGGTTCATGATGAGCATCCTGGGTTCGGTCATATCCTCGATCGCGGCCCGGACGCCTTCGCGCCCCAACCCCGAATCCTTCACTCCGCCGTAAGGCATATGGTCCGCCCGGAACGTCGGAATTTCGTTCGCCAAGACGGCTCCGACTTCAAGATGACGAAACGCGTAAAAGATCTTGTTGATGTCCTGGGTGAAAATACCAGCCTGCAATCCAAAGTCCGATTGATTGAGCAACGCTACGGCCTCGCTGAGCTGGCGATAGGGCGTCACGGTCACGACCGGTCCGAACACCTCTCGACAGGAAACTTTCATCTCAGGCTTCACATTCCCCAATACCGTGGCCTCCACCAACGATCCGATCCGTTTCCCGCCCAAGAGCAGGCGGGCCCCGTCCGCCACCGCTTCGCCGATCCAGCTCTCCACTCGTTGCGCGGCGGCTTGATCGATCAGAGGCCCGATGGTCGTCGCTTCCTCGGCAGGATCACCGAGTTTGAGCCGAGCCACATGCATGAGGAGTTTGGTCGTAAACGCGTCGACAACTGCCTGATGCACGAACACCCGCTGCACCGAAATGCAGGTCTGGCCGGCATACCCGAACCCGCCTGCGGCGCAGCGCTACGCCGCCAGCTCCAAGTCGGCATCCGGCTCGATCACCACACCCGCATTGCCGCCGAGCTCGAGCGTGACTTTTTTCTTCCCGCATTTGGCCTTCAACATCCATCCCACCGACACACTGCCGGTGAAACTCAGCAGTTTAAACCGAGGATCGATCACCATCCGTTCGGCAAGGCTGTTGTCGCAGGGCACGACATTCAGTCCGCCTGGAGGCACGCCCGCTTCGAGCGCGATCTCGCCGAGCAGCAGGGCCGTCAACGGCGTCTGCGGGGCCGGCTTGATCAGAATCGGGTTCCCCGCCGCGAGAGCCGGCGCCACCTTGTGCGCCACCAGATTCAGTGGAAAGTTGAATGGGGTGATGCCGAGAATCGGACCGATCGGGAACCGGCGAACCATGCCGAGATGGGTGTCAAAGCCCGGCGTCCAATCGAGCGGTACCACCTCACCCGCAATCCGCCGCGACTCCTCGGCCGCCACGGTGAACGTCTGGATGGCGCGACTGACCTCCCGCTTGGCATCAGTGATCGGCTTCCCCGCCTCGGCCGTGATGGTCTGCGCGCACTCGTCTCGCCGTCGGTAGAGCAACGCGGCAATCTGCTGAAGTATGTTGTACCGGGCATGTCCCGGCAACTGCGCCATCACCGCCGCCGAACCGGACGTCGATGCGACGGCCTCCTCGACATCGGCCTCGGTGGCTTGCGCGACCTGAGCCACGGATCTTCCGGTGAAGGGATCGACGACCGGAGTCGCGACCGCACCCTGTTTCCACTGGCCTTGAACGAGAAATGGACGGGATTCCTGCACAGGAAGATTCGCTGGAGTCTCTTGGATGAGGGTTGGTATTAATCCGCCGCTTCCACCGACGCAGCCGGTTCGGCTGCCGGTTGCACAATCGCGGCGGCCTCCTCCTCTGCGGCAATGGCCTTGGCGATCAGTTCTTCCGTCCCCCAATCACGAATGGCCTCCATGGTAAACCCCTCGTAGGTCGAGACGCCATGACAGGACGGACAATCCGGCATCGGAACTTTTCGATAAAAGACTTCCGTGAGGCACGACATGCACACCCAGAAGTCGTCATCGCGATGAGAGACCGGCCAGAACGATTGCATCGAAGCCATAGGGATACCTCTCCCTTGTGTGATACAGAGGACTATCGCACCTGAGTACCGATGTCAACCCTAGCCCACATTATTCAGCCGTACACTGCTGCTACTTTTTGCCGTTCGCCAATAACCGATCGATCTCTTCCGCGAACATCTCGAAGGGAAATGCGCCGGGAATAGCCACAGCCGGTTCTTTTTCCGTCGGCTCCGTCGCCGTCCGCACCAGGATGAACCCGGGGGTTCCATGAAACCCCCACTGATTGGCTTCCTGGCGGTCCTCGAAAATCGCCTTCGTAAACCGCCCATCGCTCATGCAGCGTTCGAAAGCAGCTTGATCCAGACTCAATGTCGCCGCATGTCGCCGATACACCTGCTTGTCCAGCTGTCCTCCTTCGGAAAACAACCGGTCATGCATCGCCCAATACTGGCCCTGTTCACCGGCACATCGTGCCGCCGTCGCCGCATCGAGTCCCGTCCCTTGGTCGCCTCGCGGAAAATCTCGATACACAAATCGCACTTTCCCCGTATCGACGTACCGCGCCTGAATTCGCGGCCACGTCTGTTTAAAGAATTTCAAACAAAACCCGCAGGTAAAATCCGAGTATTCGATCAAGGTGACTGGGGCATTGGCTTGCCCCCTCATCCGCAGATCAGTCTCACCCGAAGTTGCGGCAGAAACCGGCACCGACCATAAGAGCAGGCCCCCGATGACAGCCAGACACACCCGTTGTCCCATCGACCAGATCATGAACCGCGTACCACTCCGGCTTTTCTTCTTTCCAGCAGACCCATCATCAGCAACGGCCACACAACGGTGGCGTCGCTCAAGACTTCGGCGAATCGCCCACCGTCTTTCGGCGCCACAAATTTCCCCCAGGAGAGCCCTTCCTGATACGTACAGCCGCTGAGGCCCCCCCAATAGTCCGGTTCGGGGCAAATTCTCACGCCATAGTGAAATCGAGGCGGTGTCACATTCAGCCCTAACCGAAGGTTGCCCACTTCAACATAGGGGCCGACTTGTTGCGCCCAGTTGCGTGGCACGCCGCCACCGATCGTAAAAATTCCCCGTCGCTTCGCAGAGAGCATGTGGTCGGCATAGCTGTTCAGGTCGAAGTACGGATTAAATGACGGGTGGTATTGCAGAATCGTCTGCAAGATCCCCAGATCACCATTCTGATCGCCCCGTGAACGAGCTTGCTCGACTTGCCGCGCCATCGCCAAGGTTCCTATATCCAGTCCCACCTCTGAATCCGTAAAGGCTGGAATATACACCGGTACGTTTTTCAGGTAGGCGCTTTTCAGAATGCCGTCACCATGCAGTTCTTCCGCCAACGTCTTTCCAAGTTCTCTCGTGATCACGTGCGACGACAGCGGCTGATCCTGATCCAGGCGCTTCAGCGTCTGCGCCACGACATGCTCGACATAGTTTAAATTCGCTTCCATCTCGAGCGTGTCATAGACGCGGTTGTATCCCTTCTTGAACAACTCTTCATCGCTCATCGAGGGATCATGCCGATAGTGGGTCTTGCCGACCGACTCGCTCAGGCCATGAGCCATCAACGCGCCGGTTGAGATGATGCACTGCACCATGCCTTCATCGATCATCTTCGTGATGATCTTCCCCATCTTGGCGATGGTCATCGCGCCGGACAACGTCATCACGACCTTGCACTCAGGGTCTGCGATCATCTCCCAGAGCACCTCGAAGGCCTTCCCCACATGCCGTCCGCCGAAGGCCGTCTTCCCCATGGCCTCGAGCAGTTCTCCGAACGAAGAAATCTTGTCGGGATCCAGCGGCTCAAGCGCCTCTAATCCGTCTTTGGCTCCATCACGAAACTCACGTGCATACATAAGACAACCCTCTACGGCTACCCAAACCATTCTCTGATGTGGATTCGTTTATACACAACCCTGAATAGAGGCGTCAATGAATGTTGCGGGCGGATTCTCACTACTTGATTGCTCGGAGAGAACGGTCCAGCAGCCTGAAAGGTATTTTATCCTACTGAACTCTCACTACAGCAAATTCTGAACGCCCCCGCCCATCCATCTTCCCCGCAAGCCTGGATGCAGGCGAGCACGGACCGATTCGGAAGGAAATATCTGGCAAGAGAACGCACTCCACTCACACTGCCGACGAGACAGGTCCTGAGTGCCGGCAGACACATCGGGCATATCTGGATTCTCCAGGTCATTCAGCCACGCTCTAAAATAACGGCTTCTTCCCGCCTGCCTTGATGATGGCGTGACTCAGAGCTTTCGACAGACTCTCTGCGGCCGCTGCATCGCAGACCGGAAGCGAGAGCTCCCCTTTCTTTTCCCCCGGTTTGTCCTTCGGCGCACGGTCCTCATACACCAGTTCCTCCAGGTTTGTGACTACCAACCGGCCGGTTTTGAGTTCGTGCATCGGCTTCCCCGGTATCAAGAGCGTTGCCACCCATTCGGTCACACAGGCTGCACGTGTGCAGCGCATCCGAACGCCGTAGAGGTTCGTTCCTTCTCCTTCTCGCTCGGAGCTGACCTCGGGAGACATGGCGCGCAAGTCGAACTCCTGAACTTTTTCCACCGGCGCTTGGAGATCAAGGGCCCCGCCGAATCGCATCCGCTCATTGAGCCTTGTAATGAATTGGAGGCCGGAGGGAGGCCGAACCACCACGTCGACCTTGGCCGTTCGATCCAACTGCCAGGGCGCTCCGTCCTTCGGGGCCATCCGTTGCAGCCCGCTGCGCATGGTCGCGCAGGCGTCCCACATATCTTTGATAAACCCCATCGTCTCGTCCAACGACGGCCCATCGGCACTCGGTGTATTACTTGAATCGGCCCGTCCATTCGGCAAGCTTATTACGAAGGTGAGAAGACCGGCCACGAGACCCGATACGAGCCACTTCACCATCATGTCGATCCCTCGACTGTGCAGGATAGTTTTTGAACCTACCATGGTGGGAAAGTGTATCCTGTCGCTGAGAGTCATTTCCAGTTGAGACCCTCCACGGAAGACAAGAATCACGGGAGGGTATGAGCTGGGGGTGGAACTACGAAGCCAGGCTGTTGAAGCAGCAGGCTCTCACCACGTGCACCGTAGAAGCAGTAACGAACGGGATACTGTTCTCTCCGGGCATCATATATATCCGAAAAAGAAGCAAGAGCTCACCAAACTTTGGGTGCCATCCGACCGGTGAGCGTCCTCAGTTCTTCATCGTTTCGTCTGCAACTCCACGTTGACGAGTTTTATTTCTGAGAGATCCGTGAGCCGCGGACACCACCGTGTGCCGGCTCGCCACAAAGCCGAGTCCAGTTGGTCGTAGACCGTCCCCGGGTGGTCGTAGTGGATTCCGTACGCGTGCGAAGCCGCACATCGGCAGGGGAACACGAACGACCTCCCCGAGTCGTCCGACTCCACCTCGAATCGTGTCACGGTCAGGTCAAAGGTGAGCCGGATCTTGAACCAACAGTGAGCATGATGGTCGTCGACCTGCATCGAGTGCTGATAGCACTGCAACACGTCCCGGACGGTCACCATGCTCAAGGACGTGTTCCCCGAGAACACCTCGGCTCGCTTGTCGAGCACCAAGGCTTTGGCCAGGGACAAAGCCTGCCCCACTTGGATCGGGTTCAGGAGGTCGAACGCCGACTCGTAGATGACGATGTTGGGATGCACCTTGAATTCGCGTAGAGATCCGCGCTTGGCCAGCTCGAGGTTCCAATAAAAGTCTACGGCCTGGGACTCACGGAAGCGGAAGGTCAGGAGGTTCATAATTCACCCCCGTGGGAAAGAAACGTGTGGCATCGAACAACAAAACCCCGAAGGGTTTTATCCGCGGCCATCAATTTCGACAAGACACTAAAGGAGCCGCAGCGTGAGCAAGCTTGGTTGTGGTGGTCCCAACGGGATTCGAACCCGTGTTTAAGCCTTGAGAGGACCGACCAAAGTGAAGAATATCAACAAGATGATGCCTCTGACAAGTCCGATGAGTAGTAAGGATTTACAATGAGTTACAGCAAGCGTGTCCTATATAGGACAGTGATGAAGTCTCTACCGTTGCCAACGAGCCGAAGGATTTCCGTATCCCGACTGATATCATCACGCAGACCGTCACTATCCGGGCTCGAAAGCGCGGAAGGGGAAGACCTGCATGGCTTCTGTGATCGCAGATGAGCGTTGCGAGACCACGCTGCCGTTTGTTGAACACCAGACCCGATCGAAAAGGAGTGGGAGCACCCTGTTCTCTCTACCTGCTTCACATCAGCGATCTCTTTCTTTGACGCAAGTCTTCCGATACAATCTGAGGGATTTCAATGATGAGGTGACATGATGGGCCATACCATACGATTTGAATGGGAGTTGCCTAAACCATTCCTTGACATGATGGCAATAGACGACGCGAAACTGGCCGAGGATGTCAAACGAGCAGCGGTGCTTGATTGGGTGCGCACGGAGCAGCTTTCTTGGCGAGCAGGCGCCGAGTTGTTAGGGATGCCGCTGCGAGAGTTTTTGACGCTAATGGCGGCACATAAGATCCCAGCCGCAGAATACGAAGCCGGATGGTTGGACAAGGAGTTAGAGAGCTTCAAAGCAGCCACATCCCAGGATACCGCGTGATCGTCGTCACAGATAGTGGCCCGCTGATTCACCTTGCCGCAGTCAACCAGTTCCGTCTCCTCAACCAATTCTTCCAGCTCCTATTGATCACCCCGCAAGTTCATGAAGAAGTGGTCACTCAGGGAGCAGGTCGAGCCGGGAGTCTTGAATTGCAGCAAGCCCTCCAGGAGAAGTGGATTGCGGTCGAGAATGTGGCTGATCGTGCGTTGATCGAACGGCTCACAGTGCCGAACATCTCGAAAACAGATGCCACGGTAATTGCCGCTGCGCTTCTCCATCACGCCACACTGCTGTTGGCTGATGACATCGCCGTCAGGACAGTGGCCATGCGTGAAGGGCTCACCGTCATGGGAACCATCGGTATCCTTGTACATGCACGGTTGGAAGGAATCATCGATAGGCTGCAACCAGTGCTCGATCAACTCAGAGCATCCGGGTTTTATCTTGACCCGGCAGGGCACGTCTACCAAGATGCCCTCCGCCGTGTGCAAGAACGGTGATGAGTCCCTACGAGGAAGCCTCCCACGACGAATCTATCGACTTCTATGTTTTCTCTTGACGATCAGACAAAGACTCCCGCCCCCTTTGTTCCCTATCATTTTGGACAAGAGTGACCGCTAGCCCTTACCAGACTTGTGTCACCTGATGCAGCGTGATCGCGTTGCCCTCGCTGTCCATGATAACGGCGAGACGGCAGACTGGTGTCGAGAGGGGCCCTAGTTTGATCCGTACACCCTTCGTGCGCAATTGCTCAACCATCTGGTCCACGTCCTGAACTTCGAAGGCAATACTCCCCCCTGCCTCGGCGCTGGGCGCGCCGCCTTCCGTTAGATTCGTAAGGGCAAAGGTTACACCATCAAGATCGTATTCCACCCATTCGAACTCGTGCGCCTCTCGCCGACTTAACCGGAGACCGAGCGTTTCTTCATAAAACCGACGAGCCCGCACCATATCCGTCACCGGATACATGGTAAAGGCGATGCGTTTGATCATGGTTGCACTCCTGGTTGCTTCGGCGTCGCAATCGCGCGCTCTAGGGTTTCGCGAATAAAGCGTGTGTAGGAGATCGCTTTTGCACGAGCCTTGACAGCTGTCAGGAGCGCCTGTGGCACGCGCGTCTCATTCTGCTCTCGCTTTTTTTCAAACTCAAACCGGGAAGGTCTGAACTGAGAAAAATCGAGGTCCGACAGGTCTTCTGCAGGCCACGTTTCAGACCGCATATCGCTTTTTAGGCGCGGAACTTTTCTCTTTGTCATAGGCTTGAACCTCCTTGTCATGTCTATGCCGAGCTGTCACAGGACGAATGAGATGCTGTTGGCCTTTCGTTCGTATCGTAAACACTACAAACAAGGGCCGTCCGACTCGCATTCTCCTAACGGCGACGAAGTGGTTTTCATATATTGGATGCTTCGGGTCTGGAGCAATACGTGGACTTCCGGTTAATAGAACCTCGATCTCAGGAAAGAAACACTGTGCTTCTGGCATATCATCCGGTTGCCGCCGTCCTAATCAAACCCGCTTACACCAAACTTGGTCATCACGCAATACCATACAATGGTATACACGATGTCAAGCCTTGAATTGGGACACCACTTACTACTTTTGGGACACGATTGCGCGGCTTCTCGGTTGCTTTTGGGTACGAGAATATTGCCTCGCTCGTTGTAGATATCCGCATGTTTAAGTCTGACGCGAGCCGCTGTGTTGGAATCCTCCAGAGCACCATCGAAGTCACCCTACTCAGCACGTGAAAACCTAGATCCGAATAGGCCTCGGCAAACCCGGGCTTCCACCAAATTGCCTCGCTGTGATCAGCTATAAAGATTTATGAGTATGCATCCGATAAGACTTTAAGAAATAACCACGCTTGGCTACTGGTCATTTGGTCTAATTCAACACAAACTCCATGTAGGTCGCCGTGCGAATTCAGAATGTCCTGTACACCATTTTGTGGGAACCATCGGACTGTGGGGGGACATACACTGCCTAGCGACCTGCTTCTTAGTTTGTCCCAGAGCCGCCTCGATGAGGATTGGCGATACCAGTGACGGACTGTCTTCGATGTGCGGGGACGGAATATATTCACAAGCGATCAGCCAGGCCTTCGGCAGACTTGGGCTCACGTATCACGTTGGAAAATCTTGAGCAGCAGTGGTCAGGAGAACTTCTTCGGGACGAGGAGGGTCACGATGCGCACACTGACAAATCTAGCAGCCGCACTGTTCACCCTCGGCCTGATGACCGGCTGCCCCGACAACGACGATCAATCACTACTTTCATCCAATAATAGTGGAAGCGGCGGTACTGGTAGCAATCCGGCCGGACTCTTGACGTTCACGAACGGGCAAGCGGCGTTCCTCGTATTGGGACAGCCTGATTTTACTTCCGGTGGACCTGGGGTCACTTCATCGAGATTTGACCAGCTTGGTCAAGCGACCATTGGGACAAGCGGAAAACTCTGGATAGTGGACGGAAATAACACACGAGTGGTCGGATACAACTCGTTTCCGATAGTAAATGGTGCGGCCGCTGACCTTGTTATTGGGCAAGTTGATTTTACCTCAAACACTCCGGCGAGCTCGTCTACTGAACTGGCTAACCCGTACAGTGCCGTCGATAATGGGACACAATTGTTCGTCTCCGACAAAACTAATCACCGCATCCAAGTGTTTAACACGATCCCGTCGAGTAGTACGCCCTCGGCCGACTTTTCGCTTGGAGCTCCGAACCCGAGCTCGGTTGGAGTCAGTACCTGCTCGCAATCTGAGTTCATGTCTCCCCAGGGACTATTTGCGACATTGAATTATCTGTATGTGGCTGACCCTGACTGCAATCGCGTCACCATTTTCTCGCTGCCGATTACGGCCAATAAACCAAATGCCATTCGCGTGATTGGCCAACCAGATTTCACGACCAGTACGGCCAGCACCTCTCAGTCCGCGCTCAATACTCCCTATACGGTCTGGAGTAACGACACACGCATTATCATCGGAGATGCAGGAAACAATAGAGCACTTCTCTACAATTCGTTTCCAACCACAGACGGTGCCAACGCCGACCTCGTGCTCGGTCAGGCCGACTTTACTTCCGCAGTCTCCGGCGTCACGACCCAAAGTAGTCTCTATACAGATTCAGATGGCTATATTGGGGTTGCCTCGAACGGAACACAAGTATTTGTCGCGGACATAGACAACTCTCGGGTGATGATCTGGAACTCGTGGCCAACATCGAATGGCCAGAACGCAGATGTGGTGCTCGGTCAACCCGATTTCACATCACATACAGTCGCCACGACACAAACTGGACTATCCTTTCCAGCCAATGTTTTCGTGACCTCACAGTACCTCATCGTGACGGAACCGTACGTGCCCAGGGTTCTGATTTGGAAATCTCCATGATGCAGCACGTACCGGTTTCTGGTCATGAGTTGCGCGTATATTCACAGCACACCATGGCCTCCTGTCGTTAGATGCTTCGAATGAGTTTGTTCAGGGTTACCGTTCATACCCTCCCTTTGAGCAAACGACCCTGTTTAGGCAGGTGTTTCAGAACTTACCACTTGCAAAACAGCGGAATGCCGCGTTGATTGGAAGGGGACTTCGACGAGCTGTGGCAGTAGCACTCAATAAAAAAGCCCCGCCCTTTTTCAAGGACGGAGCTTAGTCGAACAGTTCAATTTTTATATTCCGTTCCCGATAGCGTTTCCGCCATTCGGCTCAAAATATTTCCACTGTCCTGTTCTGTTTGCATGCTATCGGGTTTACGGTCAGGCCAGTGCTGCCAAAATCCCTAAATGCCCGCACAGAGGGAACCCCGTGTCCCTGTACCCATGCGGGTTGCCATACCAGTGCTATGAGAACACGGTCGGGGCATGTCGCCTAGCGACGGCACCTCCCGTGCGTCCTTACCGTGAAAAGACTTCGAGGATTTCATCCAGGGAGCGGATCGTCCCCAACAACAACGGATCACCAAACCGCTTATTATGGCGATTCTCCTTCACCTTCAATAAGCCGATCACCAGATTGTTGAAGTCGTCCAGTTTTGCCGTCTCAAAATAGGTGATGAAGTCCAGGTCATCCAGCCCGCTGGAATGATACAGCTTGCGCTTGACGGTTTTGAGATATGCCACTGTCGCATCCGTATGCTCCTTCATCAAAGCGGCACGCGGATCGTGCGGCATCATCCACCATTCAGCATCTTTGCGGATAGGAACCACCAGGACATACGGACTGCTCGGAGGTGGAGGAGTTTTCAGTTCAGTCTTCAACTCTTCAGGAAAACTCGGGACATAATTTAACGCCTTTGTAATTCCGTTGAACGTGTCGGTGTTCTTCAACGCTTTCCCGAACGTCGTGCCCATGAAGTCGATCAGAACATTCTGGTTGTGACTCATTTCCTTGGAGTGAATCCTCAGGAAAAAGTCAGCTTTCTCAGATAATCCTCGCAGCAAGTACGTATCGATGGTCATTTGCTCTGAATACTTCTGGAACACACTTTTTGCCTCCGCCACGGCTTTCGTCCGGGCATCGCGATCCAGTTTCCACCACTCGTCCCCAACCTTGAAGACGGCGAAGGTGGCATAGATCCCGGGTTCCTTCAATAACTTCTCCCGATCCGCTTCAGCACCAGCTATTTGCGCACAAAGCATGAAAGTCAAAACCATCACGGCGAGGATAGATCGCTGTCGCATCACTTCTCCTTAGGCATAAGGTTGTCCCATTGTCGGAACCGGTCCCGCTTAGTGTGAAATTTTCGCGGCGAGCACATCGACTTGTTCGATTTGTGGGGGTTTAGCCAACAGATCAGGAGCTTTCGCCATCAGGGCGGCCGCAATCTGCCCAGCCAGGTGCGCTTTACGCCCCGCCTCGTCAGCAAAGGCATCGAAGATGCCAAATGTGGTTGGCCCTAACTTTAGGGCAAACCAAATCGGTGTGGCTGCTTCCTGATTTGCCAAGGCAAGGCCACCTTCGAGAAAGCGAGCCACCTCCGCTTCCTTGCCTGGCTTGGCCTCCAACCGCACTAGCAATGCCACTCGTACCATGTTTCCCATCCTTTCTGAGATTAACTAATTGCTGTGCGCATCCTAGCGTGTAAGCCAAGGATTGGTCTATTGGCAAGAATGCCAAATATGCTACAGTTCTCGCCATGCGAATTTACATCCTGGCACTACAGAACACCTTCGATACTGGCTTATCGACTCTTCTTGATACCTTCAGCGTGGCAAATGAACTCGCAGCATCTTCGAAAGCATTGACGACGCGCTTCGATGTCACCATCGTGGGTGTCCGATCCCGAGTGACCACGAGTCACGGCCTGTCGATCCCGGCAAGACGAGCAACGGGACTGGCTCATCCCGATATCGCCCTGGTGCCGGCCGTGGGGGCGAAGATGCCCGATACGTTGTCCCGCCTTCTTGACCAACGAGAGATCGTGGACGCACAAAGCCTCCTGCGGCACTGGTTCCAGCGGGGCACCATGCTTGGGGCTGCCTGCACGGGCACGTTTATCCTTGCAGAGGCCTCCCTACTCAACGGCCATCATGCGACGACTTCCTGGTGGCTGGCTCCTTTCTTTCGTGAACGGTATCCCCAGGTAGTACTGGACGAGTCGCGTATGATTGTCCACTCGTCACCCTTCATCACTGCCGGAGCCGCGCTGGCGCATCTCGATCTAGCATTGTGGCTCGTGCGCCACCGTAGTCCCGCATTGGCGGCCCTGACTGCCCGTTACCTTGTAATTGACCCGAGACCAATGCAGGCGACCTTCGCCATTCCTGACCACCTGGCTCACGCAGATCCATTTGTGGAGCGGTTCGAACGGTGGGCCCGCCGTCGTTTGGGTGACGGCTTCTCGCTCCATGATGCCGCCCGTGCCGTGAGGACAAGTCCACGAACATTGACGCGTCGGCTGCACGCCGTGATCGGGAAATCTCCGCTTGCCTACTTCCAGGATCTTCGTGTCGAGCGCGCCGTCCATCTGCTACAGACCAGCAACCATAGTGTGGACCAGATTGCCGACCGGGTAGGCTATGCAAGCGGGGCCACGTTGCGAACCCTCATCCAACGGAAAATTGGACGCGGCGTACGTGAGCTGAGAGCACGGGTCTAGTAGTTGTGCAAGATTGGAGGTTGTTTCATAACTCACCACTTACGAAACACGGTACTTGCAGAGAATGACGGAGCGACAATCCACTTTGCTGAGGCACTATGTGACCTGCAGTTTCTGCCGCACATAGGTCGCACAAGCCTGTGCCGTGCTGAGCCGTCCGCCGGTGCTCACGAACCTAGCGGAAGCAAGACGAACACTCCTGCTGGACCGCGGCCGCGGAAGAGTTTCCGTTGAGACATTGAAGAGCCGACTCCCCCACTCATCGAGCTTCTGGTCGATCTGGCTGCCTGTCGAACTCATTGGAGGTGCCAGCGCTCCACAGTCCCGCGTAAGACATCGGACACCTTCTTCGTATGAGCCTGGATCACACGGGAGAGTTCGGTGATGACTTCAACCCGAAAGGCGGTCCGGTTCTGAGGGGCGGTATTCAAGACTTTGGCAATCTGGTTCAAGTTCCTGCCCAAGGCCAGCAGTTGCTGATTCGACCGGGCCAAGGTCTCCAATTCCGGCTGTCCGACCTGCGGCTGCCCGGTCAACTTGGTGCGCACCATCGCCACCACCCATTTGGTCGGCACATAGCCCTCGTGACCGGCCATCCGCTTCAGGGCGGCGAGCTCTGAGGGCGTCAGGTTCAGTTCGATGCGGGCGGTTGCCCGTTCTCGCTTCGGGGTGACACGACTCCGAGGCGTAGGGGCCGGGGTGGCTCTCCGATCCATAGTCTGCCGAAGGGCGTTCCGCAACGCATGACTCGGCGTGATGCCGTGAGCCTGACACCAGGCAAGCCAGGGTGCTTTCAGCTCGCCCAGCTCCACCGTGATCGTGGTCGTCCGCTTCACCCGCTGCCCCATCAGCTCACCGACACCAACCCAAATCGAGACACCCCCATCACCGACCTGATCTGATTCTGGTCGTCGGAGGAAGAGTCCAGAGGCGGCCATCGGAAGGGCCAAAGAGCATGGGCGCGAGGACACACCAAACCAAAGATGTAAGACAACTACGGGCGAGAGCCATATCCTGCAACATCTAAAAAAGAGATAAGAAGAGAGGAAAGAAGAAAGAGATCGAGGCTCCCAACCTCTTAAAATCCGTCCAATATGTGCAAAACGGAATACTCACGGGATCGTCAAAGAACTGACTCGGCAGGTGCGCGTGCAACGGCGGAAGAATTGATCTTTGGAACTGGGACCTGTAGGTTTATGTACAGTGGGAGCGACGCAGATGACGACGGCGCAGGAACAGACTATTTTACGGAAACTTCGGCATCTTCCTTCCGAATGGCTAGCCGAGGTGGAAGACTTCGTGGATTGTCTCGCCCGACGTCAGGCCGAAGAACGTGCTCTGACTCAGGCCACCGGCGACCTCGCCACCGTCGCCTTCGCGCGGGTCTGGGACAATCCCGCTGACGCCGACTATGACCGGTTCTGACGTTGGGGATATGGTCTGAGTCCCCTTTCACTTTATCGATCCTCTCCGTTCTCGCTGAATAGCTGTACGGTGTAGGAACAGCCTCACAGACCGGACCTGCAGATTGACCTCTTCTCAACCTCGTGTTGCGCCCCTCACCGACGACGGGGGCGCAACCTATCTTCTGAATCGGTGGCCACGCACGGCTGCACGCGTGACACCGTCCGCGGTGGCGCGGTTGCCACGGGCGTGCCACACTTCTTAATGAACGACAGATGTTCTCTCCGCACGGTCGAATCGCGTCGTGCGACACGACGGTGCTGGACTTCACATGGCACGGCGTCTCTGGACGCGGTGCCTCAGAGGCGTGGCTGCCGAAGCCCCTCCCCCGGCCTCCCCTACCTTTTCGGTATGGTCAAAAATTCTGAACCCTCTCATAAGTGCCACCGTGCCATGGCCATGTTCGTTCGGCATCTCTTGTTTGAGGCACATGGTATGACGGAACAAAAGTGCTCTCGGAAGTTCCCGGTCATTGCGAAGTCTCTCGGATATAAGGGATGGTCGTGGTGACCATTGACCGATAGATTGAACACCGCATGAGGTGGGATTCCCAAGTGCAAGAGAGTTGTGGATGAGACCGTTAAATCTTCAAGAAGCCGCACAGTTTCTCCGGATGTCGAAATCTTCTCTGTACCAACGGAAGGATATTCCCCGTTATCGGCGCCCTGGCTCGCGGGCGCTGTTGTTCGATCAGGATGAGCTCGAGATGTGGCTTAAAACTGGGCGTGTTGAATGTGAATCCGTAGCGGCACCTGCGGTTTCCCCGAGTCAGTCGGCCTTACACTCGAACATTGACCCTATCAGTGTTCCTAATATCTCTGCGAGTGACGCTCTGGACATTCGAAACGCGGGTGTCTACCATCGCAACCCACTCTATCGCTGAGAGACATATGGCATATGTCATCAACAAGAGACCGACGAAGAAGGGCTTAGCCTTCGATCTGTACTTCCGATGGAAGGGCCTTCGCTACCGGCCCTTGCTCGGCTACAACCTCACCAAAGAGCAGGCCGAGGAAGCCGCGATCGCCATGATCGCCAAGATTCAGCAGAACGAGCAGCACGTGGCTCCTCCGAATGTCTCCCCTACCTTCGCAGACTTTCTGCCGCTGTACTGGCAAACGATGCGTGTGAAAAAACGGTTTGACTTAGCCCGGCCGGAATCGATCATAGAGACTCACCTACTCCCCCGCTTTGGTGATCGTCCGCTGGACTCTCTCACAGCCGAAGATGGTCTCGCCTATATCACGGCTCGACTTGCCGCGAAGGCGGCACACTGGACGATTCGGCGGGAGTGGAACGTCCTCATGCGGATTCTCAATCTGGCCGTCGACTTCGACAAGCTAGACAAGAACCGACTCAAAAGAGTCGAACTGCCTGACGTGGCCACCCGCGAGCGTGTCGCCACGACAGAAGAACTCAAGGCAATTAAGCTGAAAACAGAGGAGCGCCAGGCCAAAGTAATGCATGCCAATCAATATGACCCAGCAGAACTCTGGCGTATCGTCACGGTTGCGCTCAACACTGGACTCCGGGAAGCCAAAATCTTAGAGCTCGATCGGACCTGGATGCGGAAGCGAGATGACGGATGGTGGTTGATCCTCCCACCAGCTCGGAGCCGATTGAAGCAGACACCTCGTGAAATTCCCCTCAATCCTGCCGCCTATGCGGCTCTACGCGGGGCGATCGCCCATGTGGACGGGAGAATCTTCAGGCGATGGACTCCTGCGGCCTTTAGCATCTTCTGGAAGCGTTTAGCAAAAGAAGCGAAGGTGGTCGACCTCCACTTCCATGATCTCCGTCATACCTTCGCGACGTGGCTTCAGAATCTCGGCGTTCCACTGGAGGTGCGAGCGGCTTTGCTTGGACATCGACTGCGGGGAATGGGACACGATTCACTCGGCGGTGAATCCATGACTGCGGCGTATTCGCATGGCGGACATGGCTGGAATCAGCAGCTCCGCGCCGCCGTTTCTCAGCTCCACAACGCCCTTTTGTCCTATGGTTTGTCCTATGGAAGTCCGATTGACGAATCAGCAGAACACGTGAAAGTCGCTAACTCATTGGAACGGCAAGAGAAGGTTTGGTGGTCCCAACGGGATTCGAACCCGTGTTTAAGCCTTGAGAGGGCTCCGTCCTAGGCCAGGCTAGACGATGGGACCATCCGAACCGGTCTGAGAGGTGGACGGTAGCACAAGCGGTTTTCTCTTTGCAACGAACCGCCGCCCCATCGGAAGGGGAGCCCTTTGGGATCTTCCCTGTAGGCCGTTTGCATGGGGCCATAATACCTGCCATTTCTACGTCGGACAAACTTGACAGAACAGGGCAGAACGCCTAGCCTGGTGAGTGTTTCCACGCTATTCCCTATGCTCTATACCTGCTTCACACGACCCATGGTCGTTGCGGTTCGAGGTTGCTAAATGGGTGAGTCGGTACCGGTTCACGGGACCGATCCGTTCTCCCGTTCGCCCTCAATGGGAGTGCTGTCCAAGCCGCGACTTGAACTCCGCATCGGATCCAATATCTTCCGCAACACCAACGGCGTCGTCACGATTGACGGGAAAGAACAACTCGTCGTTGAACTCAAGCCGGAGCTCGGGCAACTCCTCATCACCCTCGATCTCTACAGCGAGCAGGGTATTCGCATTGCGCACCTACGCCGGAACGTTCTGACGGTGAATGACCGCGGACGATTTGCCGTGGAGATGTCTCACGGTCAAACCCTGCCGGCGATTCAGTTATCAGATCTGCGGTCCGGTGATCCGGCTCTCGAGGTTCACATGATGTCCGTGCACAGAGTGGACCTCGTCTGCGGGAAACTGTTCTCGCACAAGGGTATGCCGGTGGAAATCACGCCGCACTATTGTCGAATCGGCTCCCACACGACGCTCTTTGGAGAGATCCTGGACATGCGAGGCGGCCCCGCTATCCTCGGCTGAGAGGATTGATCGATTAGGTGTTCAAGAACCGCTTTGCCCTCACCTCCTCTTTTCTCTAGAATAGAACGATGACCGATATCCCCAAGCCGTCCGTGCAAGCGTTTCTCGTCTGCGACCAAGTCATTGAGGATAGCCTCACCAAAAAGAAAAGCCTGATCGGAATCTTCACTCATCTTCAGACGGCTACGTTCCCTTTCCATCATCAGCATATGGGACTCTACTTCTGCCTCACCGACGCCGAAGGCCTCTATCACTTTGATATCGACTTGATCTATCTCAACTCGGAACAACTGGTCTGTCGAGCCAATCTTCCCAACATCGAAATCAGCGACCGCCTCCAAATCTCTGATTTCGGCATCAATATCCCGCTTCTCATCCTTCCGGCACCCGGCCGCTATGAATTCCGCCTCCTGATGGAAGGCCAGCTGATCGCCCAGAAGGATTTCAACGTCATGTCGATACCGGATCCCACTGCGACTGAACCTGCCTCTTAGCCGTTCCCCCATTCCTCTCATCGCCCTGTCTGTGATAGAACTCCTCCCTGAACGCGGCCTTCATGCGACCGAGGCCGACAGGATCGATCCAACACCATGACCACACCAGAGTCTTCATCTTCTTCGAATTTCATTCGCGATCTCGTCGCCGCCGACCGGGCCGCAGGCAAGCATGGGGGCCGGGTCGTCACCAGATTTCCGCCCGAGCCCAATGGCTATCTCCATATCGGTCACGCCAAATCCATGGCCCTGAATTTCGGGCTGGCGAACGAGATGTCCGGTGGAGTCTGTCATCTCCGATTCGACGATACGAACCCCACGACCGAAGATCCCGAGTATGTACACGCGATCCAGGATGATGTCCGATGGTTGGGATTCGATTGGCACGACAAGATGTTTTACGCCTCGGACTACTTCGAGGAACTCTACGCCTTCGCGATTGTTCTGATACGGAAAGGGAAAGCCTACGTCGACAGCTTGACACCTGATCAAATTCGAGACTACCGCGGGACACTCACCGAACCGGGTCGTGATAGTCCCTACCGCACCCGATCCGTCGACGAGAATCTGGGATTATTTACGCGCATGCGAGCCGGAGAGTTTTCCGACGGGACCCAGGTCTTACGCGCCAAGATCGATATGGGGTCGCCCAACATCAACCTCCGCGATCCGATCCTCTACCGAATCCGCCATGCGATCCACTATCGAACCGGATCGAGCTGGTGCATCTATCCCGCATATGATTTTGCTCACCCGTTGTCCGATGCGATCGAAGGGATCACACACTCCATCTGCACCCTGGAGTTTGAGGATCACCGCCCGCTGTACGATTGGGTGGTCGCGGAAGCCGATGCACCCCATCAGCCACAGCAAATCGAATTCGCCAGGCTGAACCTCACCTCGACCGTCATGAGTAAGCGCAAGCTACTTGAACTGGTCGAGAAGAAACTGGTCGCCGGATGGGATGACCCACGTCTTCCTACCTTGAAAGGCCTCCGTCGGCGAGGCGTGACTCCGGAGGCGATTCGGGCCTTTTGCGAGCATATCGGTGTCGCCAAGCGTGACGCGATCGTCGAGATGCAGCTTCTTGAACACTTCATCCGGGAAGACCTCAATAAGCGATCTCTGCGCGTTATGGCGGTGCTCCGCCCGTTGAAAGTGGTGCTTGATAACTATCCGGATGGTGTCGTTGAGGACCTTGAGGCCGTGAACAATCCGGAAGACGCATCGGCAGGGACCAGAAAGGTGCCCTTCTCAAAAGTCCTGTACATCGAGCAGGAGGATTTCAAGGAGAACCCGCCCAAACAGTTCTATCGCCTTGCGCCAGGTCGAGAGGTCAGACTGCGCTATGGGTACATTATCAAATGCGTCGGCGTAACGAAGGACCCGCAAACCGGGACGATTACCGAGCTCCATTGCACGTACGACCCTGAGACCAGAAGCGGGTCAGCCCAGGAGCAGCGTAAGGTCAAGGCGACTATTCACTGGGTATCGGCGGTACATGCCGTCCAGGCAACCATCCAACTCTATCAGCCGCTGTTACTCACCGACCAGGCCAAGCCCGCAGCCGATCAGGACTGGACGCAGTCCCTGAACCCACAATCTCTTGAACGACTAACCGGTTGCTGGGTGGAGCCAAGCCTTCGCACTGCCGAACCCGGCTCCCGATTCCAGTTCGAGCGGCAGGGATACTTTTGTGTCGACTCCGACTCATCACCCGACACACTCCTCTTTAACCGAACCGTGCCGCTCAAAGATGCATGGGCTAAGGTTGCGAAAGCCCAGCACACCTCCACGTGATCGTCCTTCCAGATTGACGACCACCGCGTGCCCTTGCGGATTTTCCCACAACGCGTGCCACCGCAAACGGGGCGGTCTATACTTTCTTGAGAAACGGATTGTTGAGCATCCGGTGACCGGCCGTGAGGTTCCCTGAGAGTCGCTATGATCGAATGTCGAGAACATCCCCGCATCCCCATTGAGCTCCAAGTCATTTTTTCTCTGACCGACCAGCCGGATATCCGCCAAGGGACCACTTTCGACCTCTCACCAGGCGGTTGTGCCGTGACCAGTGCCGTCTCAATGGCACCTGGAACCGGTGTCAAGCTGTTGATCCAGGCCACGGAATTGGCTGTCCCGATCACCATCCAGTCTGGCGCAGTTCGATGGGCGCGCCATGGCGAGTTCGGTATCGAGTTCCTACGCCTCACCGACCTCGATCGAAGCCGATTGCAGCGGCTGCTCCATGTCGCCAGCCTCCGATCCTCGCCACACCACTGAGGCGTTCAGCAAAGACTTTCCTTTCTCCGCCATCGTCGTTACACTCCACCCCATGACCTGCCCCCTGTGTCAGCAATCAACAACGTGGGAAGGAAATCCTTGGCGTCCCTTTTGCTCAAAACGTTGCCAGGTGACTGATCTGGGCACATGGGCCATGGAACAATACCGTATTCCAGGCCAGACCTTGACGATGGAGCGACCCATTAACAGTCAAGGCGATGCAGACATCCCCTAGTCGATCGTTTGAGCCTGAGCACGTTGAGACCGGTCCCACTTGGCAGAACCCGCCAACTGCACCACCCAAATCCCCACTTTTTGCCCTTGGCAGAATCACGGTGAACTTGCTAAGGTCTGACAACTATTTCTCCCGTGCGAAGGAGGACCGTCATGCTCCCGACCAAAGGCTATGCCGCGATGGCCGCAAAGGGACCGCTCCAGCCGTATTCATTTGAACGGCGCGATGTCGGTCCACACGACCTCTTGATTACGATCTCGCATTGCGGCATCTGTCATTCCGATATCCACCAAGCCCGTAACGAATGGGGCATCTCCCTCTTCCCGATGGTACCCGGCCATGAGATCGTTGGAACCGTCGCACAAGTCGGGGCGGCAGTGAAAACCTTCAAAGCCGGCGATCGAGCCGGTGTCGGATGTTTCGTGGATTCCTGCCGAACCTGTACGGCCTGCCGAGAAGGGCTAGAACAATACTGCGACGGCGGTACCCTCTGGACCTACAGTGCGCAAGACAAGACAGGCCAGATCACTCAAGGCGGTTACTCAGCCCAGATCGTCGTGGATGAACGGTATGTCCTCCGGATTCCAGCAACGCTTTCGTTGGCCGGAGCAGCCCCCTTGCTCTGTGCGGGTATCACCACCTACTCTCCCCTCCGGCAATGGGGCATCGGTCGCTATCATAAACTGGCCGTCGTCGGCCTTGGCGGGCTTGGCCACATGGCGGTGAAAATCGCCAAAGCCATGGGAACGGAAGTGACGGTGTTGAGCACCTCGGAGAATAAACGGCAGGATGCAAAGCGGCTAGGGGCAGCACACTTTGCAGTGACGTCGGACCCTCAGACGTTTACGAAACTCCAGGGGTATTTCCACTACGTCCTCGATACGGTTTCGGCCCCACACAATTACAACGCCTACCTGAACCTGCTTAAAACCGACGGGACCATGATCCTCGTCGGGGCACCGGAAACCCCGACCCCTGTCGAAGCCTTTTCGCTCATTTTCAAACGACGACGCCTGGCCGGTTCTCTGATCGGCGGCATCAAAGAAACACAGCGCATGCTCGATTTCTGTGCCCAACACCAGGTCGAGTCCGACGTGGAAGTGATTTCCATCCAACAGGTGAATGACGCCTACGAACGGATCCTCCGGGGCGATGTGAAATTTCGATTCGTCATCGACATGGCGTCGCTACGTTGATCTTGGTTCTTCTCAAGTCACAGGACGTTCAAAAGCTCCGTCCAGCAAGGCCACAGCGAGTAAGCAGGTGAGGCGTATGTTGCGCCGTACGTCGAATCTCCGAGCCAGTGAGAACGAAGCTGGCGAGCTCTTTTCACCATCCTGGCGGAAAGTGGCTGGGGGACTAGGAATCGAACCTAGGTAGCCGGCTCCAAAGGCCGGCGTCCT
>NZ_JBLFBO010000122.1:0-1535 GCF_047338595.1 Nitrospira sp. BLG_1 | reverse complement strand
CTGAAGCAGAAGGGTGCGCATATCGGAAGAAAGGAGGACTCGTGAGACAGGTACTTAAACATTTCGTCACCATTGGACCATTGGTCGGCATCTTCTTGCTGGTGTTTTGGAGTGGAGGCCACTACGAGTCCACCTATGACACCAACACAGCGCAATTATTAGAGTCGTTTCGAGAGCATGCCGCACAACTCGCAACGACGTTGGCGGCTCGGGACCGCACCATTGCGGATCTGAAGGGCAAGATCCGAGTCGCGAGCCTGAAGGTTGAGAAAACCGAGCAATCGTTAGCCGCCTTGAAACAAGCCATGCCGACCGGCGAGCAGATCGTTGCGGAAATCACCCGCGCCACCCTCACAGACAAAGGATTACAACATGAGACACGTCGCATCCTGGGTGATCTTGGCATTACTCATATCGTTCTGCATCCCTAGTCTCAGTGCTGCCGCAACCGTTGAGCTGGATCGAGGCGAGTTCGTCAAGTTACTAGCCAACATTGACCTGCTCAAGCAGCGGCTCGCGAACGCAGACGCGCAAATCGTGCTGCATCTCAAGGGGCGGGACGCGCGGGAGAAGGTGATCTCTTTACAGAAGGAGCACATTGCCGAGCTGGAAGGCATGATTGCGGACTACAAGGCGAAGGGTGAATCGATGGAGCGGCTCGTTGAGGCGTTGGAGCAGAAAGCCGCAGCCAGCAAGCCGTGGCTCAACGCAACCTCGTCGTTTGTGCTGGGCATTCTGGCGGCAGCTGTGGTGTTTACCATTATCCACTGATCCATCATTGCGTGATGATGGATGATCGACGAGTTGCCGTGTTTTGCACACTCTGAATCCATAACGCTGCCATTGATCTAGGATGTAGCGCATGCCGTTCGATGAGGCGTTCCGTGAGCGGTTTATGGCGGGACAATCGACGGAGGATGAAATCGTGGACGCCATAGCCGACGGCATCAAGACTGGCCAGGTCTGGCGAGCCAGGGGGTACTATCGCCGCCTGGCCCAGACGCTGATCGATGGGGGATGGGTGACGGACCGTGGGGATGTGTTATGAAGATCGACAATATGGCTCCTTGTGCTTTATCGTCTAGACGGTTATAATTCGGGTTCAACATGAGCGATTCTCCATCGCCCACTCCTCGCAAACTCACGCCCAAGCAAGAACTCTTCATCATCGAGTACGCGAAAGATTTCAACGCGACCCAAGCCGCGATTCGGGCGGGGTACACCGGGAAGTGTATTAATCGCACGGCTAGTCAGCTCTTGGCGCGGACTAGATATCTAGTTGAGGAGCGACAACAGCAACAGCAAGAGCAGGAGCGCCATCGGCAATTGGCCTTGAGGGCGGCGGGCGGCGTTCCAGAGCCTGACAAACCTCCCGTCAGCGCCATCGCCACGCTTGAGCAATCCCTGCGCCTCGTAACGGCGCTCGCATTTGGAGATCCACGGAAATTATTCGATGCAGCAGGAAATCCCAAGAATCCCGATCAGCTCACGCGGCGGCAAGCCTTGATGTTGACAGGGTTTGATGTGGAGGAGAA
>NZ_JBLFBO010000040.1:0-23824 GCF_047338595.1 Nitrospira sp. BLG_1 | reverse complement strand
CCCGGGACCGTGCTCATCAAATTGTAATCCACCCAGAGCCCCCCCATCGTATAGTGCGGCGCCGGGTAAATCCGCATGGGAACTTGGTACGCATCCTCTCCCGTAATGCGATGGTACATGTCAAAAAGATTGCCATAGCGCTCACGGACCACTTCGAGCCCCTGTTGTTCGATGACTTCCGAAAAGTCCAGATACACACCCTGGCCGCCCGGCCCGACACCACGACCTTCGTCGCACACAACTTTGACTGCACGCGAGGCAATGTCCCGCGGGGCGAGATTCCCGAACCGAGGGTATCGCCGCTCCAGAAAGTAATCGCGATCTTCCACTGGAATGTCACCGGGCAAACGATGATCCGATGACACCTTCGGCACCCATAGCCGGCCATCGTTCCGAAGCGACTCGGACATCAAGGTTAACTTGGCCTGATGAGCACCACCCGGGGGAATTGCCGTCGGGTGAATCTGGGTAAAGCACGGATTGGCGAACGCTGCTCCATGTTTCCACGCTCGGTACGTGGCCGTCACATTACATCCGTTCGCATTGGTGGAGAGATAGTACACATTACTGTACCCACCCGTGGCTAGGACCACGGCATGAGCCGTGTGCGCGCTGATGCGTCCGGTGACCAAATCGCGAGACACAATCCCTCGAGCCTGACCGTCGACCAGAATCAAGTCGAGCAGTTCCGTACGCGGATGCATTGTGACCTGACCGCGTTCGATCTGCCAACAGAGCGCCGAATAGGCACCTAATAGGAGCTGTTGCCCAGTCTGCCCCCGACAGTAGAACGTCCGAGAGACTTGAACGCCCCCAAACGACCGGTTCGCCAATTGACCGCCATACTCTCGGGCAAAGGGGATACCAAGCGCCACACATTGATCGATGATCTGTGTACTGACCTGAGCGAGCCGATACACATTGGCTTCTCGGGAACGGAAATCACCACCTTTGATCGTGTCATAAAACAATCGCCCGACACTATCGCCGTCGTCCTGGTAGTTCTTCGCCGCATTGATTCCCCCCTGCGCGGCAATGCTGTGTGCCCGACGCGGACTATCGTGGAAACAAAAGCACTCCACGTGATACCCAAGCTGTCCCAAGGTCGACGCCGCACTCGCGCCAGCAAGGCCGGTACCGACAACGATCACGGAAAGCTTCCGTTTGTTGTTGGGGCTGACCAACTTTTCGCTGAACCGGTGCCGATCCCATTTGCTTTCCAGAGGTCCGGACGGAATTTTTGAATCCAGTCTCGTCATCAGCGCACGATCCCCAAGAAGACGGCAAGAATGATCGCAACATTCCCTAGAACCACGATCAGGCTGATCACAGGTCCGAACGCTTTCAGCAAACGATTCAACGCCGCGTGCTCAAACCCCATCGTCTGTACACTGCTGGCAATCGCATGGCTCAGGTGAAGACCAAGCCCCAGCTGGCCGGCAAGATAGAGAACGACCATGAAGGGATTTTGAAACGCATGCACCACTTTGCCGTAGACATCCCGATAGCCCTCCGGATCGCGGCGATCAGCGAACCCAGGATCGATGACTCCAGCCGTGAGATGCAGGAGGTGGAAACCGACGAATAGCAACAGGGCCATTCCGGAGATCGCCATGGTGCGGGACGCGATCGACGCCTGTCGATAGCGGTGGATCGTGTACTCAACAGGACGAGCGCGACGATTTCGCATACTCAGCTGGAGCGCAAGCCCAATGTGGAGCGCCGCCATACTCAGTAATCCGATGCGGACCGCCCAGAGCATGATCGGCATATCGCGGAGAAACGCGGCATACCCGTTAAGCGCATGAGGTCCTTCGAACAGCTGAAGATTCCCCAGCATATGAAACACAACGAATACCACAAGGCCTAGCCCGGTCATGGCTAGGCCCATCTTCTTTCCGACCGAAGATTGGAAGTGACTGAAGAGTCGTATCATCCAGCGCCATTATACAATGAACCATGAGCAAACGAACGCTTCGTCGGACCACTTCACCTCCCATACCCTTGACTCGAACAGTACGCCGCACCGGACCATCCATCGACCGCTGTACCCCAAACCACGTGATGCCCTTTTGCACTACGGAACTCGGGCAGATATGGAAAGGATGGACGCACCGGCATCAATGCCAATGCCATCTGGACAACTCTCCCTGGTCGCTACTTATCCAATGATGAGAGGAGTCGATTCGCGCGGGGTGACTCGACGGACCTGAAGTTCAAGCTGTTCAGAAGTTTTAAGCCCTGGGACCAGCACATCCATCGCCATGACACAGTTACGGCCGTTCTCCTTTGCAGCATACAGCGCTCTATCCGCTTGATCGATCAACTCCAGCGGAGCTCGGGCTCCAAATACACTGGATGACACACCGATACTCGCCGTCAGCGTCATGCCGGATGCCATTCGCACACGGTTGCCGGCTTCCGCAGCCACACGGGCTCGAAGGCGCTCCGCCAACACCGTCGCCTCACTCAATGTCGTGCGAGGAAACATCAGGCAGAATTCTTCCCCTCCATAGCGTCCGACCATGTCCGTCAATCGCACCCCTGACTGAAGGCAGTCCGCGACGGCTTGGATCGCTTGATCCCCGACGGCATGCCCGAATTCGTCGTTCACACGCTTAAACTCGTCAATGTCGACCATGAGACAACAAAGCTCACTTCCTTGTCCACGCCCAGCAGCAAACGCCTCCTCAAACAAGGCATAAAATGCACGGCGATTGAAACATCCTGTCAGCGGATCACGTGAGGCCAGACGCTCCAGCTCCCCATTTTGCCGTAGGATTTCAGTCTGGGCGGCTTCAAGGCTCGCTACAGTCCGCATCAGTGCCTCATTGAACTCCGTAAGCTGTCGGTTCGCGTGTCGAAGCTCCATGGTCCGTTCATCAACAAGATGACTCAACTCATTCACCTGGCCCGCAACCTTTTGCGCAAGGTCCCATTTCCGACAGAGCGCAGTCGCAAGCTGCAATACCTCGATGCTATTGAACGGCTTCTGCAGGATCAGCAACTTATCCGTTCGCCCAATTCGGCCTCTGATCTCCTCCCACGGTTGGTCGGAATAGGCGGTACAGATCACGACTTGCAACGCAGCATCTGCCGTCCAGAGACGCTCGATCGTCTCCAGCCCGTCCCAACCGGGCGGCATCCGCATATCCACAAAAGCCACCGCGTATGGTTTCCCTTCCTTGACAGCCGCTTCAACGAAGGCCAGCGCGGTGGTCCCTTGCTCTGCACAATCGACCCTGAACTCGTCGCTGCGCCGGACAGGACCGGGCTCGCCAAATAAGGAGCCCCGTGCCTCTTCTAGAGCCTCCGATCCCTTGGTCGGGTGTAGAATTTTCAGGAAGTCATGATGGATCGACACATTGTCGTCCACGACCAGGATGCGTCGATTGATCTCCTCGCTTGTCACTCCACACCCCCCGACGACTCTTTACTGTGATGCGTTAACTTGCTTTGGCATGCAGCGACTGAGCGGATACCTTCCTGAGCCGCATCGTGCACCAAAATGTCGAGCCCCGTCCGGAAACACTTTCAACCCCCACTGTTCCCCCCATCATCCCGGCTAACTGCTTCACAATCGCCAGTCCAAGTCCGGTCCCGCCGAACTTACGTGTGGTGCTGCCATCGGCCTGTGTGAAGGGTGTAAACAGATTGGCTTGGATCGCCGGTTCCACACCAATCCCTGTATCCTGTACCTTCAGACACAACTCCGTCTGCCCAAGGGCATCATCGACCGCCGTCATGGAAACAGTGATCTGGCCATGCGCGGTAAATTTAATCGCATTCCCGATGAGGTTCGTGAGGATTTGGCGAATGCGTACCGGATCGCCCATATACTCGCGGCCGACGGCTTCGGATAGGCTGGTCGTCAACTGAAGCCCCTTGCTTCCCGCCTGCCCTGAAAAGAGTTCCTGCGTCTCCGTCACAAGTTGACGAAGGTCGAAAGAGATGTATTCAAGCTTCAGCTTTCCGGCTTCAATTTTTGAAATATCCAGAATGTCATCGATGATCTGGATGAGGGCCTGACCGGACTTCTGCAGCGTGTGCATGTACCGCCGCTGCTTGTCATTCAGTGGGGTTTGCATCAAGAGTTCGCTCATACCCAAAATCCCGTTCATCGGCGTACGGATTTCATGGCTCATGTTGGCCAAGAACTGGGATTTGGCGACATTAGCAGCTTCGGCAGCCTGCAGCCGCTGGTGCGCCTGGCGAGCCAGGTTCCATTTTGTCGTAAGCGACATCGCCAGTTGAGAGACTTCGACGCTGGAAAAGGGCTTTTGCAGGATCAGCAGGCGATCGTCATATCCCAGTCGCTCGATGATCTCTTCCCAGGAATGATCCGTGTATGCCGTGCAGATCACCGTCTGAATCTCTGGATCGACCGCCCAGAAATGCTCGATCGTCTCCAACCCGTCCCAGCCGGGAGGCATGCGCATATCCACGAACACCACGGCATAGGGTCGACCTTCCTGGCGAGCCCTCTGAACCAAGGCCAATGCAGCCTGCCCCTGATCTACGCAATCCAATTCGAAACGCATCAGCGGCTTGAGGCGGGGAGTACCACCAAAGACTGCTGCACGGACTGCATCGAGATTGTGCACCTCGTTCCCCGGCTGGAGAATTTTCCGAAAGTCATCATGGATGAGCACATTGTCATCGATGACCAAGATCCGTCGATTTTCCGAACAATCAGTCAGCTTCGTTGTCATGGTCACTCGATCAAATCGGATGAACGGCCCTGTTCGTTAGGCAGCCCGTGACTCACTCGTCGGCAAAAACTGTTGCAATACATTACGAATCTCTTTCAACCCCGCCGGCTTGGAGAGAAATCCATCCATACCTGCGGCAAGGCAGGCCTCTTGATAGCTACTGACTGCGTGACCGGACAGAGCGATGACCTGAACGGGCTCGCCGTCAGCTCTGGTCAATCGACGTCTTCGAATTTCCCTACATGCCGTTAACCCATCCATTTCAGGCATCTCACAGTCCATGAGAACCACGTCGTATTGCACCCGCCCCATCGCCTCCAACGCCTCTTTGCCCGTACTGACCACATCGGCCGACTCACCACAGAGATCCAGCATGCGTAAAAAGACCTCTTGGTTCGTCAAATTGTCCTCAGCCAGGAGGATACGCGCGCGGGATCGCTGTTTAGGGGAAGAGCTGCCTGGATGCTTTGTCATCTGAGCAATGCACAGAACGGGCATAGGGGCCTGATTCGATAATTGGCTCTCAACAACACTCATATCTTGTGTGCTCTGTTTCTGAAGACGAACCGTAAACCAGAATGTGGAACCTTGCCCTGGGGTACTTGTGAGACCAATATCACCGCCCATCAATCTGACAAGACGTTGCACGATGGCAAGCCCCAACCCCGTCCCTCCGTATCGCCGCGTGATCGAAGCATCCGCCTGTGCGAATGGATCAAAGATCGTGTGCTGCGCCTCGACAGGAATGCCAATTCCGGTATCACACACCGTCATTTTGAAGAGGGCGCTCTCCTGGCGATCCTCGACGCGTTCAATGTGAATCAGGATGCCACCCCGTTCCGTAAACTTGACGGCATTGCTCACCAGGTTCATGAGAATCTGCTTCAGTCTGACCCCGTCTCCTCGCCACACGGCGGGAAGTTCAGGGTCGATCTGGCATTCTAAACTGAGCCCTTTTTTACGCGAAGGTTCAAGAAACAGAGCGACAACTCCTTGTACCGTCGCCACCAGGTCGACCCTTGTGATGTGGAGATCCATCTTCCCTACATCAATCTTCGACAAGTCGAGAATGTCGTTGATGATCTGAAGCAGCTGTTCACCGTTACTATGGATGGTCTGAACAAAGTGACGTTGCTGGTCATTCAGGGGAGTTGAGAGCAACAGCTCATTCATACCGAGCATTCCGTTCATAGGGGTTCGGATCTCATGGCTCATATGCGCCAAAAACTGCGACTTGGCCTGGTTGGCGTTGTCGGCATCCAGTTTTGCCTTTTTCAGCGCTTCCACGGTTTTCTGCAATTCACTATTGCGCTGTTGAAGCTCGACCGTCCGTTCGGCAACTTGCTGTTCAAGCCGCTGGTTGGTGACGAGGAGTTCCCGGTTGCGGGCATTGACCTGTGCGACAAGGTCTTCAATCTGTAACCGCACATCACGCCCTAACTCCCACTTTCGCGTCAGTGACGCAGCAATCTGCTGAACCTCGATCGCATCGAACGGTTTGCGCAAGATCAGCAACCGATCGCTCATCCCCAACCGTGCCGCAATCTCGGTCCACGAATGGTCTGAATAGGCCGTGCAGATCACGACCTGAATCCGGCCATCGACCTCCCACAGTCGCTCGATCGTTTCCAGACCATCCCATCCCGTCGGCATCCGCATATCGACGAATGCCACGGCATAGGGGCGGCCCTCCTGCCGCGCCATCTGCACCAATGCCAGAGCAGCTTGTCCCTGAACCGCATAATCCAACTCGAAGCGAGCCAGCGCTTCGACCAGCGGCGCCCCACCAAACAAGTCCTGACGCGCTTGATTCAGACCATCATCTTCTTGTTGAGACTGAAGGATTCGCCGAAAGTCTTCATGGATCGACTGATTGTCGTCGACGATCAAGACTCGAGGATTCTTACTGTGGTTATCCATATGAATGAATACCGGCTCCCCGTCGGGAACGTCCTCCCATCACGACTGATCGCGCACTTCGGTCTCTTGTCTTCGACTGGTTAAGAATTCGTGCATATCTTTGATCAAGGAGAGCAGGTCCTGTGCGCAGTGCTCAAGAGTCGACGCATGCTGACGCTGGACAGGATTCAGCGGGCTATCGAGCAAGAGAGTCACTTTCGCGATCAGCTCATTCATCGGTGTCAGGATTTCGTGGCTCATGATTGCGAGAAACTCTTCCTTCTGGCGAAGCATCGCCCCGACTGGTTCCTGTGAGTCATCAATACGAGATCCGGTTATTCGACTGGCAATTTGCTCCTGAAGCCGTTGATTGATGGCGCGTACGTCTGTCGTCCGTTGGCTCACATTCTTGGCCAGCCTCTCAATCTGGAGCTCCACCGCACGAGCCAGGTTCCATTTCTTGGTCAAGGCGTTGGCCATCTGAACGACCTCGATGCTGTTGAATGGTTTCATCAGAATGAGCAACTTGTCGGTATCGCCGATGCGCCGACTGACGTCTTCCCATGGATGGTCCGAATAGGCCGAACAGATGACGATTTGGATTTCCGGGTCGACATACCACAGATGCTCGATGGTCTCGAGCCCATCCCAGCCCGGGGGCATACGCATATCCACAAAGGCCGCCGCATAGGGCATCCCACTCTGACGAGCCGTCTGAACAAGCCCGAATCCCTCGCGGCCTTGGGTTGCAAACTCCAGTTCATACGACACATGCGTGGGAAGGGTCGGGGTCTCCCCAAACAGAGCCGCCCGTGCATGGTCCAGTGCTCCTGATTCTATCGGTGGGGACAAGATTTTCCTGAAGTCCTCGTGAATATTGACATTGTCGTCAATGATGAGAATCCGACGGTTGATGGGGTCTCGGTCCATGGTCATGCCGCCGCCTCGACAAGGACCAGCGGCAGGTCCAACGTGAACGTCGCCCCCTGTCCTTCACCGGCACTGTGCGCCTGCAAGGCGCCGCCAAGATTCTTCGCAACAATGGCGGAACTGTGCAGTCCAAGCCCGTGTCCGGCCTTTCGCGTGGTGAACCCCTGCGCAAACAGCTTCTGGAGGTTTTCCGCCTTGATCCCCCCACCCGTGTCGATCACTTCCAATCGTGCGAAGGCGCTGCCAGCCGGCACACCAAGCCGCAAGGTGAGACAACGCGTGCTGTCCGAGTGCTCGATCATCGCGTTCTTGGCATTCGTAATGAGATTCACTAATACCTGCAGCACCTGGTGCCGATCCGTCATAATGGCAGGGATGGGGCGATAGTCACGCACCACTTGGATGTGATACTTCTCCGGCTCAGGCATCGCCATGATCAACGCCTGTTCCATCATGTCTTCGACCGAGACCGGTTCTCGAATACTCCCCGCACGTGCGATGTCTTGCTGCGACATGATCACTTGCTTGATGTGATCGACTTTCTTCACCAGCGAGTCGAGTTCCTGTTGGATCGTCTGATGGCTTCCACTGAGAGATTCAGCGACCAACCCCAGATAAGAAGGAATCTGCTTCCCCTTTGGATCAGCCGTCAAAAATGACTGCAGATTATCCTGATGCTCGCTGAACAGTGCCGCAATGCGGCAGACATCGCCCACCATCGGCTTCTTGAGCGTCTTGAGCAAGGTATCCGTCGAGACGTTGATACTGTTGAGCACATTACCGACATTATGAAGAACACTCGACGCCACATCCGCCATACCTGCTTGGCGTGAGGCATTCATGAGCTGCTGATACAACTTTTCCTTTTCGGCTTCGGCTTTTTTTCGGTGATCCATTTCGATGTGCAAATTCGTATTCGTCACCTCGAGTTCCTGGTTCTTTTGGAGAATCTGAACGCGGGAGGCCTCCAATTCATTGTTTGCTTCCTTGAGTTGTGAATTTGCCCGATCCAGCTCCGTGACGTCGTGAAACGAGACGAGCGCACCTCGCACCGTCGATCCATCATCCATGATCGGGACTGTCGTCACGATAAACTTTTTTGACGCTCCCGCTTCGCCTGGCAAGAAGAGGGAGATGTTGTCTTGCGGCTGCTTGTCCATAATCGCCCTGGTCCAGGGATACACCGTCAAGGCCCCGGCCGAATCCGAAGACTTCCAGGCCATGGCCCCGAGATCGGTGCCGATCAGAGCCGTCACGGACTTCCCCACCGCACGGCAGAAGGTTTCATTCGTCAATACGATGAGGTCCCGTGTGTCGATCATCACCACACCCTGCGTGAGTGCATCGAGAGCGGCTTTGACTCGTGTCGGAACTATACCGGATGGGTCTAGTTGTCGAAGCGTGCGTTTCATGAAGACAAGATAGCCGATAAATCCCGTCACGCCGACGAAGGTGAGGAACCGCACCCATGGATCGTTCAAAAACCGCTCCGACTGCGACAGGTCGGCTTTACGGAATGCGACTTGGAGCACTCCCCACGACTGATTCCCGGCAAAGATAGGGACTTGAATAAATTCCAGTGATGATGCCCCACCGGATGGCTGCACCCAGATGCGAGTATGATCCCCAACCTGTGCAAGAACCTCTCCGCTTTGAAGAAGCAGAGCCAATGAACGGATCTCTTTATTCCGCTGAGCAAACCGCTCCATCGACAGTTTGATGGTCTCAAGCTGATGATGCTCCGCCAGCGCAGAGTATTGAACGGCCAAGGCTTCGGCCACATCGCGACGATATTCAAAGTCTTGGCGATCGTGGTTAGGAACCAGATCAACCAAGGCGTCACCAGCCAGCATGACGCTGAGCGTCAAACTCGTGAGGCCAAAACTGATCCAGACCAACGGACTCACATTCATGATAGACATAACCTTTATGAGCGTTTCCGCTTCTTACTCGGTTTCTGGCATGAAGAAGTTAAGACCAGTCCATACCCTCTCAACTCAATCTATCTCCACTTGGGCACCGGCCCCCTTAGTGGATTCTTGATAATTTTTCCCTCATCATGACAACATTAATTTTTATCCACACTTCACAGACTGTGAAACACACAGTTGTGCCTTTTTTGATACAGGAAGGCATTTTATTGATTTAATACTTTACATTTAAAATCATGCTGTTATGTTAATCGAACAGTGGCACCTTAATTGCTTGTATCTTTTTGGGAGAATGATGCCTTCGAAATGAAGCTCTAACGAGGGAGGACTTGTGCGGAATCAACAAACCTTAGCATCAACAGTCACCTGCTCCGGCGTCGGGCTACACTCAGGGCAATCCGCATCAATCACGCTGCGGCCCGCCCCGCCAGACACCGGCATCGTTTTCGTTAATCGTAGTGCAGACGTTGATGCATATCTTCCCGTTTCTATTGAGCATAAAATCCCAACCGAGCTGTGCACCGCTATCAAGGGAAATGGGTTTCAGGTCCAAACCATTGAGCATTTACTGGCGGCTCTGTCAGGCATGGATATCGATAACGCCTTCATTGAGGTGACGGCCACTGAGGTACCGGTCATGGACGGAAGCGCCGCGCCGTTCGTCAGACTCATTCAGTCTGCCGGTATCGTGTCGCAAGAGCGAAAACAGTCATTTCTCAAGATCATGGCACCGATTGAAATCACCGACGGATCAAAGCGGGTGCGGATCGAGCCGTCCCCCACTCCCCGTATTACCTATTCGATTCACTACGACCACCCGCTGATCAAAACACAGACGTACGACTATGATTGCTCGGTCGGCACATTTGAGAATGAAATTGCGGAAGCCCGCACATTCGGCTTTCTCCAAGAGGTTCAAGCCTTGTGGGCTCGTGGGCTCGGAAAAGGCGGGACCCTCGACAATACAGTCGTCCTCTCCGGCGACGGCATCGTGAATCAATCAGGCCTTCGTTTTGACGATGAGTTTGTCCGTCATAAGATCCTGGATCTGATCGGCGATTTTTCACTCTTAGGAATGCCCTTCATCGGGCACATCGTTGCTGACCGGTCAGGACATGCACTCCATACCCGGCTCGTCCAGCAAATCCTGTCCCAGCCAGACAAGTGGGTGCTTCTGAATGCAGAATCTTCAGAGGTAACAGTGCATTCAAATCCGTACAGCACTTCCCGTCAACCAGCCGTGGCACTTCAGGCTTCGTAGACTCATGGGTACGTTTTCTACTGTCTAGTGAGTTGCGGTCTGTCGGTAGGACGTACGGCACAATCGAGAACATCACACAGGATGGTACGCCGGGGGTGAGGAACCTCACCCCCGGCGTAGCACATCACATTGGGGTTACTTCTTCTTCTTCTTCGCTGCTGCCTTCTTCGTTGCCAAGAGTCTCACCCCCCTTCGCATTATCAAGTTTGGCCCGTGAGTAGCACCCGCTAGACGGCTTGAATCAGCATATCGCCTAAAGCTTCGAACGTATTGGGACCCACTTTTCTGAATCGCTTGTCGCGCTTGAGCGAGGTGGCAATTGACGTCAGGGGAGTCTTCCCTTTGATCTGTAACCCGCCCTCGATCAACCGCTGAACGAGTTCCTTTGCATGCATGGCTCGATTGGACTCCCGGAGTATTTCATAGGCGGCCTGGGGAACGCTCTTCCCCACATACTTACTCCGTCCAAGGAGAATTTCTCGGGACTGATCGGTCACGTCCATAAGCGGAACCGGGCGAATCCCCTTGGGATCATCGGTGGTAATGATTTGATTGGACAGGCTGGCAAGCTTAGCCTTGTCGGCCTCAACTCGATAGAGCGTTTCAGCAAGTTCGAGATATTTCTTGATGGTGGCAATCTCGTCATCAAGCCGGCGTCGTTTCTTCTCAAGCTCCTGATACCGACTCTTATAGGCGTTGATCCGTTGCTCCAGGCCAACGAGTATGTCTGTTAATTCCTCCACAAGTTCCTCACGAAAAGCATGCTTGCTTTATATCATTGCTTAGAAACTATGTCAAGATTTATGATTTGAATAATACATTGCCTATTCAGTTCTCTCTCTTGTAAGCAAGTAATCCTTGAAAGATCGTTGATCATAAGGCTTGTATTGGCAAGGGTACCATAATTTTTCTTCGCTGCAAGTCCCGGCATGTTACAATCAGGCGTGCCTACGCCTCCCGAATCACCACCACACGACGTCCTGCTCCAAGCTGCGATCGAAGCGAGTCAAGCAGCTGGAAGCCTATTACTGCGCTACGCCGCAACGGGATTTCAAATCGAATACAAGAATCCCATCAATCTGGTTACCGATGCCGACCGTGCCGCTGAGCAGTGCGTGATCGATCGGCTGAAGGCTCGTTTCCCCGATCATCATTTTCTAGCCGAAGAGCGTGGTCGTGACGAGGAAGGATCCTCCCCTTATCGGTGGATCATCGATCCACTCGACGGGACCACGAATTTTGCGCATGGCTATCCTGCATATTGCGTTTCCATTGGCCTCGAGTACGAGGGGCGGTGTATCATGGGCGTCGTTTTTGATCCTTCTCGGAATGAACTGTTCACGGCCATGGAACATCGTGGGGCATGTGTAAACGGTCGGCCCATCCATGTGTCCAACACACAGGCTCTCGACGGTAGCCTCCTCGTCACCGGTTTCGCCTACGACATCCGAGAAACCAAGCGGAACAACCTCGATCATTTTGTGAAATTTGCCCTGAAGGCTCAGGGGCTCAGACGGACAGGGTCAGCGGCTTTGGACCTGTGCTATGTGGCGGCAGGGCGGTTTGACGGATTCTGGGAAGTGCGACTCAGCCCATGGGATATGGCCGCTGGCTCAGTCATCGCGCGTGAAGCCGGCGGGCGCTTGACTGATTTCAGCGGAAAGGATCTCTCAATCTATGGGCAAGAACTCGTGGCCAGTAACGGACGGATCCACGAGGCGATGCTCACCCTCTTGAACCAAGCACCGCACCAGACGTGAAATCACAGGAAATCCACACCGCTTGTCCGTCACACGGATATACAATCCAACTGAGGATACGGTATGCTGTTCCTACGATTTAGCGACAAAGGATCTCATGGCACGCGCCGTTCCTCCGTCTGAACAACCAAATACCCCAGCGTCCAGTGACAATCCGGGTGACCCAACCTGGGAAGTAGAATTGCTCCGCGTCCTCGTCAGCCGCAAAGGCACACAGGTTGAAGCCCAATGGGCCATCCATCCGCAGTTGAAGCAAGACCTGCTGCCCGCGGAATGGCAAGAAGTGGTGGATCTCATGGCGAAGGCAACCGACATCGTCGGTGAGCGATTCTCCAAGGCCCTGGCTCAAATCGACCCGATCCCTCCCGGCAATGCCTAACCGTTCCGCCCCTCGCTTTTTCTCTTCCTATCCGATCGACAGAGGAGGTTCCCATGGACTCGTATTACCATTCGCATGATTTAGGCAAGTTTGCTGAAATTGGGAAAGGCAATACTGCCTTGTGGGAAAAGTTCAAGAGCTACTACGATGCGGTATTTACTGAAGGCGCACTGACCGAACGAGAGAAGGCACTCATTGCCCTGGCCGTCGCCCACACCGTGCAATGTCCTTACTGTATTGATGCGTATACGCAGGCGTCGCTGGAAAAGGGATCAAACATAGAAGAAATGACGGAAGCCGTCCACGTGGCCTGCGCCATCCGCGGCGGCGCGTCACTCGTCCATGGCGTGCAGATGAGGAAGGTGGCCGAGAAACTCTCGATGTAAGGGCGCAGTGTCGATCAGAGATGTGAATTTTCAGGGACCGCCAGAGTGAAATACTTGCCCCGCTCTTCGTAGAGAATCCGTGAAGCCATGAGATCGTTGAGGATTGGCTTGAGGATCGTCTCACTGCACTCGGTTTTGTCCGTCGCTGCTGTTCGGATCTGCTCGACGCTTTTCCCTGACTCGTTGCAGATTTCGATGACGAGTGCCGCCAACCCTTCATATCGTCGACGAGTCGGCTCTTTCGGATTACGCCCATCATAGATCGTGACGTAGTTCGGCGCTTTGGAGTAATACAGGAAGGGCGTGTCTCCCAACCTATGCATTCGCTGCCAGCCTTCAATTGTAGCAACCAGTTCTTGATACAGATAGGGATCCACTGGCCAGTCATCCAATTCATATTCAAAGTCGTAGGCGACCTTCTTCAGATCGACTTGCCGGGCGTCGTATATATATTCATAGGCCATGCCTGGCCCGGTGATCCGGACACCATATTCATGTGGTCTGGTGAAGTAGGGGCTAAACCGCTGCAGCCAGAACTTGCCGGTTGCTTCGGGTGGCTGGAGATGGAGCAGTGACGGAATCAGCTCAAGCTGGCGATGGTAGTCCTCGTTCGTCTCTCCAGGAAAGCCCAGCAAGATATTCCACGAAACCATCACGTGATAGTAGAGGCTCCACTTGAGGCAGACGATATTCTGCATCGGCGTGGCGCCCTTGTCCATTGCACGAAGCTGATTGAGACTCAAACTTTCCAACCCCGGCTGCATGCACTTCACCCCACCGGCAGCCAACGTTTTGATCTGACGCTTCTGCAGATTGCTCTTCGTTTCAATGAACACGTCCAGATCACAATGATCTTCTGCCAGTTTTCCGAACAGATTGTCGATGTACCCCATGTCGATGATGTTGTCGACCAACCGAAACCGAACGGCATCGTAGCGCTGGGAGAGCTCAGCAATTTCTGCTAAAACCTGCGCCGGCTTCTTCGCTCGGAACTTCATGCTCTGCGCATTGAGCCCGCAAAACGTACAGTGATGTTTCTCTCCCCACCAACAACCACGCGAGCCTTCGTACAAGAGGATCCGATCGAGCCCCTGTGCCTTGCCGCCTAGCTCGGTGAGCAGCTGATAGTAATCGTCGTAATCAGGCGGGCCGGTCTTGGTAAAATCGGAAAAGAGCGACGCATTCGGGGTCAGCATAATCTTGTCGCCCTCTCGATAGGTCACTCCATTGGGATAATTACTCTTCTTACCAGCCAGAATCTGGCGGACCAGCAGCAGGAAGCTGTCTTCTCCCTCCCCGACGACCACATGATCGATGAAGGGGAACGCTCTGAAATGTTCAAGTCCCATCTCACCGTCGAAGTTGGCTCCGCCGAAGACGATCGTCACGTCGGGGTACAGATCCTTGATGAGCTTGGCCATCGTCAGGCTCGCGACGTTCTGATCGAACGTCGAGGTAAACCCAACCAGTTTGTACTGCCCCCAATCGATCGACCGCAGCGCCCATGTTAAGAATTGAGGTGCGATGCGGGTGGCCATCTCCTCAAAATAGCCGATCGGCCTACCACTCTCTTGCGCCACCTGTTCGAAGACCGGCTTGAAGATCTGTGGGTACTCTGCCCGCTTCGGGTTCTCTTTAAAGAGCAAGTAAGAGAACAGCCACTCGCCAAAAAGTGCGCGTTTCTCGCAGATGGATTCATGCAGCTCAACGCCGATCAGGTGAGCAAACCGAACGTTCAAATGGTGACAGTCGACGGGAATTCCGTTGGACTTGAGCAAGGCAGAGAGCGTGCCGAGTTGAATGGAGGGATACTTGGCATAGCTGAACGGCATATTGACGAGCGCCACTTGTGCCTGGTCACTCATCTGAGGCCTCGTACATTCATTGTAGAAAACTGTACGTCGCTTAGCCTGCTTCCGCCCTGAACGGCTCGAATTCTCTATCGGCTTTGGCTGCTAGATAGAAGTCACTCTCGGTCAGCCCGTTGATCTTGTGCGTCCAGATCTCAACCTTGCACTTGCCCCAGGCTAAATACAGATCAGGATGGTGGCCTTCCGTCTCCGCAATTGCACTCACCTTATTCACAAACGCCAGCGCTTGCGCAAAGTCTGGGAAGGTAAAGAGCCGTTCGAGATGGCCTTGGGCATTGAGTGCCCACCCTCGGCCCAACTCTTTCAGCAAGGCCTGAGCACGATCATGTGGCACGAGGGGTACGCCCCCACGACAGGGCACACACTTATTATCCGCGAGACTCATAATGTCCTCCTTGCAGCACGCTCAACAAATTATTCTAAAGGGGATCTCAGCGTATAAACAAGACGACGGACGAAGAGCAAACTCTTTGGAGCAATCTCACTCAACCTCGTCCGGGACTCCCCCCGACTTCGCTAGATCGTCCAGCTTGACCTTGTCTGGATTGAACTTGGCTGCAGCTTGCGTCATCCGATCGAGCGCGTCATCGAACAACAGCGGAGGAGCATCTTTAGGACGGAACCGAATGGGATTCACACGGGCCACGACAAAGCTCTTGAGATAGGGACTGGTTAGTCCCTTCGCCTTGAGGGCTTCGACTTGCTTGACGATGAGATCGTCCAATGCCAGGACGGTCTGTGCGCGCTGCTGACGGATGCTCAGAGCAGCATGCAACGGTTTCTGCAGAAATTCCTCCACTCGTTTCAGCACTGGATGGTAGGCACCTCCGCTAAACCGAGGCCGCTCTTCGTAACAGAGCCCCAGCGTGATCAATGCCGGCTCCTCGAACTCCAAAGCATAGGTTTCTTCTGTGACCTGATCGAGCTGTACAAGCTCTCGATACATCTGGATGACTTCCAATGCCTTCTCACGAAGGTTATGGGCCTTTTCCGTATTCAGTGCGAGAATCTGATAGGCAGCGGATGCCTCAGGTACCACGATGGCAATGATGCTCTTCGCTCCCAGCGTCCGCATGGCAGACAAGCGATGATTGCCGTTCGGTGTCCAATACTTTGCCGCGTGGTCAGGCTTGGCGATACGCACAGCGATAATGGGATCCAGAAAGCGGCCGATTTTGCCGATCACTCCTTCCAGTTTTCGCACATGCGTGTCGGAGATATTACGCTGATAGGGCGTCGGTTCAACCAACTCGATCGGGAGTGCAGCCAAGACCAGCCACTGTCCGCTATACGGTTCCCTGTAGACCGAGAGCACTCTCCCTCCATCGCTTTCGATCTGCTGATGTAGCTCAGCCACAGCTCCGGGCGGCGCTGCAGCCTGTAATTCACCAGCGGCCAATCCCCTAGAACTTCCAACCGGTTTCCGACGACGCCTGGTCTTCTTGGACAACTGTGGGTTCTTAGGTTTCTTTTCAGCCATCGCTCTATGGTAGGACAGCTGTCCGAAAAAAGAAACGCCTACTGGGAGCTCTCGTGTGCGTCGATTAAGAGGTGTGCCTGATGAGGATTCAAAAAAGAACGGGCGACCTTGCACTGAGGTGGGAGGTCGCCCGTGACTTGGCGCTTAGGACGCCGACATTATTCTGTGTTGTCGCGGCCCACAAGACCCACACGATCGTTGGGATCCTTGGGTTTCCAACCAGGGAAGATCTCGTCACTCCCTGGCGATTTCCTACTTTCTGCCCCGAAGATTTCTCCGCTCAATGGCTGTTCGCCTTCTCGTGAAGGACACCTTGTGCCTCAATGGCACGCCTCGCGAAGAAGTCGGTCAGCAGAATCGATGAGAAACCCACTCCGGCGTCGGTGGGCCTGATGGGCCAGGTGGCGTTGTGTCGTTCATCTCCACCCTCCTCTCATGATGACATCACCGAGAGACCTGGATGGCAGCCGCGCGGTCTACCCGATCTCTCGAACTTCGATTGATAGATGAGCCGCACCTGTTTCCTTACGCCCATTAGGAAACCGTGTCAAGCGTCGTACGACTCGCCTGAGCACCGACATACAATGCATAGCAAATGCCAGCCAGCACAAGGTCTTCGAGTGGAGAATACCACCGCAACGGTTGTGGAAAAAATACGCCGTAGCATCCACAGTTCGGAAGATCGAGGCCGCGAAAGAGCGTAACGATGAGCCCTATGGCGTATAGACTGTTCAACATCATCGCCAAGAGTGCCCCCGTTGGCAATCGCCATCCGACAAGAATCCAGGCAGTCAGCCCCCACTCGACCCCCGTGATCCCAAGCGCCAGCAGCCAGAGAGACCAGTCTGGGAACAGACGATAGGTGACCAACACGTCGGCAAACCCCTGAAGGTCAAGTGACTTTCCCAAAGCCGAGGCCAGAAGCACACCACTGGTCAGGAGCCGCAAGCACCATGTCAGCATAATCCAGTTCATGAAACAGTCCCCGCAAACAGCAAGGAGGAGCGCGGCGCTCCTGCCACGCTCCTCCTTCCTTCACTCCTCACCCATGACCAAGCGTCCGTCACGGCACTTCACCCACTGCCTTGGCCGCGCACTACACGATTCTGAGTTTACTGAAATCCACACCGTCCGGCGCTGGAGGTGTCTTGAGTTTCATGTTCTCCAATACATTCACGATGCGATCCGCGACCACGAGATTGCGGTACCATTTCCGGTTGGCTGGGACAATGTACCAAGGGGCGCAGTCGGTACTGGTCGCCGACATGACATCTTCGAACGCCTTGAGATACTCATTCCACAACTTCCGCTCCTCCAGATCTCCCGAATTCCATTTCCAGCGTTTTTCCGGATCGGTAATACGGGCCGTCAGCCGCTCTTTCTGTTCGTCCTTTGAGATATGGAGAAAAAACTTGAGCACGGTCGTGCCACTCTCAGTCAGCAACTCCTCGAATTCCTTGATTTGGTCGAAGCGGCGCTTGACCGCTTTGCCAGATACCCAACCGTGCACTCGGGTAATCAAGACGTCTTCGTAATGGGAACGATTAAAGATCCCGATGTAGCCTTTAGGAGGGACTTCACGGTGCACGCGCCAGAGAAAGTCGTGAGCCAATTCATCCTTAGACGGCGCCTTGAACGCCACTACCTTACAGCCTTGCGGATTCACTCCAGACATCACACTCTTGATGGTTCCGTCTTTTCCGCTCGTATCCATTCCCTGCAGCACAATGAGGAGAGATCGAGTGGCGTTGGCATAGAGTCGCTCTTGGAGTCCATCGAGGCTGGCGATGAGCTTGGCTGTCTCCGCTTTGGCCTTTTCCTTGCCCTGGTCGTTTTGTTTGTAGTCCCCTGTGTCATCTGGATCATACTGTTTTAATGAGAGCTGGCCACCCGGTTTCACTCGATATCGCTTCACAAGCCCCTCCTTTGTGGTGGTGAGCCCAAACCCTTAGCCTGACAGTTCCACAAGATATGCTGGTTATGGATCAGGATCGTTCGAGGCTTGGGCTACTTGGGAACACCCTGTGCACAACGGAAACCGACGTTCGGATCCTGTTCAGTCGGATCGCCTTTGGTCCGGAACGATGAGCGAAGTCGATAGGGGGTGTTGATGTATGACCCGCCCCGCTGGACTTTTGCCGTCCCCTCGCTGGGACCACGGGGATTGATGGCGGGGTTATTGATAAAGCTGGAATAGAAGTCTTCTGCGTACCAGTCCATCACCCATTCGTAGAGATTACCGGCCAAGTCCTGGACCCCGTACGGGCTCTGCCCCATGTGGTGATCGCCGATAACCGACACTGTCTCGGCACCACCTTCCTTGAGCCCATAGACGGCATGCACCGGTGTCGGTGGATCGTTTCCCCATGGATACAGCCGCTCATCCGTCCCGCGCGCAGCTTTTTCCCACTCCGCTTCCGTGGGAAGCCGCTTCCCGACCCAGAGACAGTACCCCATGGCATCCATCCAGCTCACCCAGCGCACTGGACGATCGGCATGAACCACCGGAGTCTCTTTATCAGAAAATCCCCATGGCGGCTCACTCTGGATCGCCTCGACATACTTGGCGAATCGTGCATTCGTGACTTCAAACTTATCGATGTAGAACGTATTCAGATACACTCGATGCACAGGGGCTTCGTCTTCATCTCCCCTGTCGCTTCCCATGATAAATTCTCCGGCAGGCACCAACATCATCGGTGCGCCATCTTTCCCATGAAGTTCAGGAAAGGAGACGGCAGATCTGTTTGTGGAAGACTTGCCCTTGTCTCCGGATTTGGTTTCGCCGTTGGCCCCATTGAAGTCCTGCGGTTTCCCCTGAACGAGCAGCGTCTCAGGTTTCACTGCCCGGCTTTCGGCCGCCATCGCAAACCTATCGGGTAGAAATAGAAAACCCCAACCAGCAAGACACACGGCAAGAATTCGTAATGCGCCCATTCCTTCCTCTCGCGGAGTAAGGTACCGAAAAGTCATCTATAAATCCAGTCGCCCAGCGGGCTGTATCCATCGAACCGATCCCGCCACAGAAGATTCCAGGAGAGTTGCACTTGGCGATCGTCCAGTGTAGCGTATGCTCCAGCATGCCTGGTTTGAGTTGCTCTACCCACAACAACTGTTCCCATCTCCTTCTGGGGTCCCTGGTCATCGCGCTCGTGATGAGCCTCTCCGGATGTGGCGGCCCCTGGCGCGATGCCTACCTCAAGAAAGGGGTTGGCCGGCTGACGCAAGAAGACATCCGTGAACGACTTGGTCCTCCACATACTGCAAAAACGCCTGCGCTCGGCGGAGACAGCCTCTGGACCTACCGCTTCCCGCTCAGCGAGCAGGATCTGACTTCGTGGAGATCCTCCATGCTCGGTGATGCCTCCAATTCAATCACGAGTATGATGGGCAAAGGGACGGAGACCACCAAACCGACACTCTATTGTTACCGCTATGCGTTGACCTTCTCAGAAGACAAGACCCTCAAGACCTGGAACCGGGAAGAATGCGTTCCTGGTACCCGCGAGACATTGACTGCCAAATAGAGGATGCCCGTGCCTCAGAACCAATGGTTCTCCATCGATAGTGTGGTGGCGCTGGACAGTTTGAAATCGCTGGTTCTGCTTCTGACCTTGATCGTCGCCAGAACACTCATCGTACGGTGGATTGCCGGGAACCCGACACTGTCGATGGAGTCGAAACGTCGATGGGTGGTCACGACAAGAAATTCCGTCGTCTTCGCCTTCCTCATTGGCCTGGTCATGATCTGGGCGCATGAACTGCAGGCATTTGCCGTGTCACTGGTCGCGTTGGCTGCCGCCATGGTCCTGGCGACCAAAGAGCTGATTCTCTGTTGGAGCGGCGCGGCACTTCGGATGGGTGGCAAGGTCTATGGTGTCGGCGATCGAATTCAGATCGCAGGCCACCGCGGAGTCGTGTTGGACCACGACATGTTCGCCACGAAGTTACTGGAGATCGGCCCGGGGCAGTCCGCTCACCTCTACACGGGACGCGTCACTGTGTTCCCCAACAGCTTGCTCTTCACAAACCCCTTGATCAAAGAAAACCCCGAGCAAGAGTATGGGCTGTATACGGTGGTCGTACCGATCAAGAATGATGACGAGTGGCAACGATCGGAGCGCGTGCTCCTGGAAGCGGCGAAACTCGAATGTGCGCCGTTCATGGAGGAAGCTGTCCGGCACATGAAGCTCTTAGAACAAGCGAATCTGCTCGAGGCCCCTTCCCCGGAACCCCGTATCACCATTCAACTGCCGGAATCCGGCAAGATCCATCTGGTACTCCGATTTCCGGCTCCGGATCGGGGACGCTCCCGCATCGAGCAGGCCATCATCCGTCGCTATCTTCTCCACGCGAACAATCACGAGCCCTTGCCTCGGGCCTAACAGAAAAGGGCCATCTTGCGATGGCCCTCCCCTACACTTCAGTATCGTGAACGGTTCGAGTTATTTTGGATATGACTTCGGCGGGGCAACATGCTGCCATCCCTCGCCATTGAGCGACTTGAGCATCGCCACTAAATCCTGTTGTTCATCATCCGTCATTTCCAAAGGGATGATTGTATTGTCTTGGTGCGGATTCTTCACGCCACCCTGGTTGTAGAACTTCACGACTTCCTCCAAGGACTTAAACCGCCCATCATGCATATAGGGAGCAGTCCGCGCAATTTCTCGCAAAGTGGGAGTCTTAAAAGCCCCGATGTCTTCTGGATTCTTCGTCTCCATGTATCGACCGAGATCGACCTTATTGTCGTCCCAGCCGATTCCCAAATTGTGGAACTTCTCGTCCGTGAAGTTGAATCCGGAATGACAGCGCGTACAACGGGCTTTCCCGCGGAACAGCTCAAGCCCACGCTTCGCAGAATCACTCAAGGCATTTTGATCTCCGCCAATGTCGTACTTGTCCACCGCGCTGTTTCCAGACAACACCGTCCGCTGGAAGCTGGCCACCGCTCGACCGACATCCTGAATCGTGATCTCCCCCCCGAAAACCTCTTGAAAGAGCTTGCGATAGCCAGGCATTTTCTTCATTTTGGCCACCATTTCGTCATGGTTGGCGAACCCATGCTCGATGGGGTTTGCAAATGGCCCGATGGACTGATCTTCCAGCGTCGCCGCTCGACCATCCCAAAACTGTGCTTTGCTGTAGACCCGATTGAATGACACCGGAGCACTTCGGCCGCCCTTCTGGCCCTTGATTCCGGTCGACACGGGCATGCCGTCCGCGAATCCCTTCTTCGCCATATGACAACTGGCGCACGCGATTGTGTTGTCCTTTGACATGCGCTTATCGAAGAAGATCGCCCGTCCTAGTTCAATCTTCTCCTTTGTAAGCGGATTATCAGCCGGCACATACGTATTCGGATCTTCTAACCCCGGGATCGTCGGCAGGGTCACCGGTTCTGCCGCAAACACCTTGTGCCCCGGCCCTTCTGCACCAATCACAGGGACAAGCGGCATGGCCACCACCAGTCCACATGCCAATGCCCCTATGAATAGCCCGCTCCCTGCTATCGTCTTCTGTACCATTACATCCTCCTCTCTGCACACGTTGATGTGTGTGTTGATGCCCACCCTTGGCTCACTCACTCCATCGCGCTTGTTCCAGCTGATCATTCTCGACGGTTATCGAGACCGCCGTGAACGCTTCACCGAACTGCGGTTCGAGCTTGTCATACCATGACTTGTCCCATCGACTCAATCGGTTGATCTTGAACAGAAACGTCACCACCGAGACAATCTTATGCCTGTCGATGATCCCACGCGTACACCATGACTCACGGACTGGAATATTGTGAAAGTCATCCGCCTGCAGGAGTGGAAGATACTCTGCCTGCTGTACTTAGTCCAATTGATAATGTATTGTCCGGACATAAGCCGTGCTTATGGGCTGGAATCCCGGGAGAACGGATGACGCTTGCTGAGCTGCACTATGTTGTGGTCGTCGCACAAGAACGACATTTCGGCCGGGCTGCCGCTCGAGTCTTCGTCACACAGCCAGCCTTAAGTCTCGCGATCAAAAAACTGGAGCATGACTTAGGCACGACCATTTTTGAGCGTCGACAGAACAAGCTGGAGCTGACTCCGCTTGGCGAACAAATCGTCCATCAAGCTCAACGAGTTTTGGAAGAAGCCGAACGAATCAAGATCTTGGCTGCTCAAGGCAAAGATCAGTTGAATGGGCTTCTGCGGCTCGGAGTGATCGCGACAGTAGGACCGTATATCCTTCCCGATCTGGTTCCATTGCTGAACGCACGAGCACCCAAAATGCCGCTCGAACTCGAAGAAAATCTCACACAGAACTTGGCTGGGATGTTGAAGAGTGGGAAACTCGATGTCATCATGATCGCCCTTCCCTTCGAGGAACCGGGCATACTCACCACCGCCCTCTATGATGAACCGTTTCAGGTTGTGGTCCCCGTCGGACATCCCTGGCAGAAAAAGAAGTCTCTCGATTCCCGACAATTAGGCACTGAGAAAGTCCTGTTGCCTCATGCCGGTCATTGCTTCCGACAACAAGTCCTGGAGGCATGTCCTGAACTCAGCCGCTCCGACGCAGAAGGTTGGCAAGGAAACTCCCTAGAAACCATCCGTCAGATGGTCGTCTCTGGATTTGGGATCACCGTGATGCCCTGCAGTGCCCTCACAGCCAAATACCAACACAAGCGCTTGGTTGCGATCAAGCTGGCGCAGCCCGTACCTGGCCGACGAATCGGTTTCGCCTGGCGCCGAGGCTACACCCGCCCACAAGTAGTCAAAGTCCTACAGGAAACCGTCAGGGCCTTACAGATCCCTGGTCTCAGAATGATAGCCAGATAACCAACTTCGATAGGGTCTTCGTTCTGCTTGTTGCCCCAGAGTGCTTTTGTTAGGATGCGACAGGTTGTACTGGAGCATCTTCCGATGAAAATCGCGACGTTCAATGCAAATTCCTTACGCAAGCGGCTGCCAATCGTGCTCGCCTGGCTTGAACAGCACCAGCCGGATGTCCTTTGTCTGCAAGAAACCAAGGTTCAGGATAGTGAATTCCCGTTACTGGCATTGGCACCCAGCGGGTATGCCATTACCTTTCGCGGCATGAAATCCTATAACGGCGTCGCCATTCTCAGCCGTCACAAGCCGGAGGCGGTCTTTTACGGATTCGATGATGGTGGGGAGCCTGACGACTCCCGTTTACTGAGAGTCATCATTGATGGGATTCCCATCGTGAACACCT
>NZ_JBLFBO010000121.1:0-1541 GCF_047338595.1 Nitrospira sp. BLG_1 | reverse complement strand
GTGGCCGTTTTACGACCTATTTTTAAACTTGTTCGAGTCATGCTTGGCTCACCACTTTGTACTAAAGACAGAACCCTTAAAACGACTTAGTATCCTTCAAGAGACTCATCGCGACATTTGAAAATAGACAACACATAACTCTACACTTATTCCTCTACGAAGATGCCAGAAGATAGAGATCAGAACAGCGAGCAAGAGTTCATTAAAATTGCCGTCAAGCTACTTTTCCAACACATGCAAGACGGAAAAGTTAAGGTAGCCCCCCATTTAGCTGAAAAACTTAAAACCGCAATGGACGCAGTCGTGTTCGATGAGGAGGGCTATCCGGTACTTGAGACCGTTCAGCCGAGAGTTCTATCTCTTGCTAAGACCACAGCATGGATAGAACTGGAACAGCGAAGTCGGGAAGGGGAACACGATGGTGAAATGCACAGGATGCTGCCGGAGCGTATTGATATACCCATGGGTACTCTTGCTGATCGCTCCGATGCTGGGGGCTTGGAGTTGGATAAGCTGGCGTTCGAATTATTCAAGGAAACTGCCGGTGTTCTAATTGTTTGCACAAGTTCAAAAATAAGTTACGAAGAGGTCACTGACGTTATCTTCGGTAGGAATCAAGCCATCTGCGTCGGTCTTCTAGTCCGAATTGTAAAATTCATGAAGGCCATCTTAGCGATACTTTCCCACGGTGATGAGTTGGGTGAAGTAATTCTTGCGCTCTTACGCTGTCTCGGGGAGTCTGCGATCAACGTCCGATATCTTATTCTGAAAAACGACGACGCATTATTTGATCAATATGTCAAAGTCTCTTTAGGCCCCGAGAGGGAGATGTACGACATTATCAAGGAAAACATAGAACAACGTAAAGGCGAGGCCTTGCCAGTTGAAACACGAATGCTTGCTTCAATAGAACGACTCTTCAAGATTTCAGGATTCCAAATCGAAGACGTAAGTCGAAAGCATGCTGAATGGGGCGAGCGCATGCGAGACCGCCTCAAGGCGTTGGATATGGAGAAATCGTATGTAGTGGTTCAGCGGATTCCATCTCATGCAGTTCACGGGACATGGGTTGATTTAGTCCTTCATCACTTGGAACCGAAGCAGGCAGGATTCGAGCCGAGCTTTAATGAATCATCAGTGGACACGCGGATTCTTGCCTCGATTTGCGTGTTTATTCTGGCTGCTACGAAGGATTATTATGAAAACTTCCTCGCAGTTAGCCCCCAAGCTAGACCACTTAAAGTGCGAATAGATGATCTAGTCGACCGTCTTCAGAGAGTAAATTCAGCACACGAGGAATGGTATAACCAGAATAAGCGAGTTGCAAAAGAAGAGCCTCCTGCTACCGGGGCTTAGGCAACTCGGCTAGCATTTGCATTAACTTGAGAGTCTTGAACGCTTCTGCTATCTCAGGAGCCCATTGCCCTGATGCCATTCACTTTGTTGATCCAGCCTAGCCTAGCACGGAGAGAACACCATCTGTGATGAACGGCAGCTTTCCGGCTCGAAGCTTGCGTTCGCGATTGTCGCAAAATGGCCGA
>NZ_JBLFBO010000120.1:0-1542 GCF_047338595.1 Nitrospira sp. BLG_1 | reverse complement strand
CTCCAGACCTCAGATCATAGGGTGAAGACGTCCACTTTTTCGAGCTTACCTCAGTCGTGGCCTCAATGCCATGCTCCCGTAAGGCCTCCGCAAACCCCTCCCGCCAACGTTGCAAATCGGCCTTTCTCGGATTCAAGCGAATCCCGTCAAGGCCAGCCGCTTTGACCGTCAGGTGGACATGTGGATGCGGGGACGGGTGCGGATCCGGATCGGTCTCGAACGTGTGGAGGACCATGGCGTATTGAAACCCTGAGAACTCTCGCGTCGCAAAGTCACGGGCCGCCCGTTGGACCAACAATAGATCCGTCCGTGTTGGCATGGAGAGGACGAGATGAAAGGCATCGCGCATGGTCGAGTCCGCCGCGATCGGCATCGCGCCATTCGGCTTTCAAATCGGCCACGGCTTCTTTGCCTTGAATCACCTGGCCGTCTTGATCCTCGATCTCGAGTTGGCCATCCCGCGAAATGTAGGTGAGGTTATTCGAGATGCCCTTCATCCCTTTCGGCGCCCTGACGAGTTTGACCACGACTTGGGGCGCCCGGCGGACCATGGCCTGGAGTTTCTGCCGCACATAGTTCGCGCGAGCCTGCGATGTGCTGAGCCGACCGCCGGGACACACAGGCTTGGGTGAGGCAAGATGACTGCGCGTGCTGCGACGTGGGCGTGGGAGGGTCTCCGTTGAGACATTGAAGAGCCGACTCCCCCACTCATCCAACTTCTGGTCGATCTGGCTGCCTGGCAAAGTCATTGGAGGTGCCAGCGCTCCACGGTCCCGCGTAAGACATCGGACACCTTCTTCGTATGGGCCTGGATCACGCGAGACAGTTCGGTGATGACCTCGATCCGAAAGGCGGTTCGGTTCTGAGGCGCGGTATTCAAGACTTTTGCAATCTGGTTCAAATTCCGCCCCAAGGCAAGCAGTTGTTGGTTCGAGCGGGTCAAGGTCTCCAGTTCCGGCTGGCCGACCTGCGGCTGCCCGGTCAACTTGGTCCGCACCATCGCCACCAGCCATTTAGTGGGCACGTAGCCTTCGTGGCCAGCCATCTTCTTCAGGGCAGCAAGCTCTGAGGTTGTGAGGTTCAGTTCGATACGAGCGGTCGCTCGTTCACGCTTCGGCGTAACGCGCAACCGAGGCGCCGGGGTCCTGGTTCCTCTCCGGTCCATGGCCTGCCGAAGGGCGTTCCGCAGAGCATGGCTCGGGGTGACGCCCTGCTGCTCACACCAGGACTGCCAGGGCGCTTTCAGGTCCCCCAGATCCACCGTGACCGTGGTCGTTCGTTTCGCCCGCTGTCCCATCAACTCACCCGTAATAGCCCAAATCGAGCCACCCCGCACCCTTCACTGACCTGTGTCTGCTTCAGGTCAGGAGAGGGTCGGAAAACCTGGGCGCAAGAATACGATAAACCCATAGTGTAAGACAACTACGGGCAATAGCCATATCCTGCAACCTCTTAAAATCGGTCTTAGAGCCTGTTCATAATCTTTTGCGTAATTTCTGGTATAGCTGTTCTTTTTCAGAAAGGACAGTGGATGCGCCAGAG
>NZ_JBLFBO010000119.1:0-1559 GCF_047338595.1 Nitrospira sp. BLG_1 | reverse complement strand
TGGATTGAAAGTCACACAGTCTTGCTGAGGCATAGAAAATTAATTGAGCTAGCGTTCGCGTGCCAAACAAAACCCATTTACATGATGGCGCATCTTCATGCCCTCTGGCATACCGCTCTAGAACAACAAGAGGATGGCGACCTGTCAAAATGGTCTCATGGCATGATCGCTCAGGCTGCCTCTTGGGAAGGAAATCCAGATGAATTCGTCACTCGCTTGCGCGAGTGGGGATGGCTTGACGGCTCGCTCATCCATGATTGGATCGATTATGTCGGACCTTATCTGATTAAGAAGTATTCATCAGGAAATGCAGCACTCCTGCAAAAGATCTGGCTGAAGCATGGGTATAAGTATGGGAAAGGTAACGGGAAATTCGCAAAGCAGAAAGCGACCAGGAAGCGACCAGGAAGCGACCAGGAAGCGACCCCTAATAGGCCATACCCTTCCCTTCCTAACCCTTCCTTTCCTAACCTTTCCTTTCATAACCTAACCGAACCTAAATACCTTTCGGAGGGTGAACCGACCGAGGCACAGGCGAAAGGCCGAGTGAACGGGCTAACCTCGACAGTGGACAGAAGCGGGCGGACGCGATTGGACCGTGCTGGCCGGACAGCAGCGGACCGCAACGCCAAGACACTGGACGAGTTCGCCATGACACCGGAACTCGAAGCTTGGAGCGCGAAGGAGGGCATCGCCGATCCCGGCCAGTACGTCGAAGAATTCAAAGACTACTGGCTCAGTGCAGGAGGGAAACGAAAGTCTGGACAGGCCATCAAGGACTGGGATGCAGCCTTTCGGAATCGCCTCAGAGCCTTGAAAGATCAAGGAAAATTGAGAAAGAAAACGTTTGATCTCGATGCGTGGGCGAGGGAGGAGACAGCATGACCAAGACTGAATTTATCGGACAGTTTGATCGGCTCTGTCGAGGGCTGGAGTATACCGCAACACCAGAGCAAACTGAAGCGATTTACCGACGGATTGGGAATGTGGGTCTGTCGGTCTGGGCCGAGAGCGTGACGACGCTCTTGTGCGACGGGCGAAAAGGATTGCTCCCGAAGTTGGAACATGTGTTGACCGTGGTCGATCACGAGGCGGAGGCGCAGCGCAGAGCAGCGGTGCAACGGGATAAACGGAAGTCCGACAGCGTGTTTCACAGGCTCTGCCGGGAGGTTGACGAAGCAGAGCTGTCGCGCATTCCGATGCCAGGCACGCCGTTGTTTGCGTGTATCCAGGCGTTTTCGTCGCGCGAGAATGCAGCCAAGAAGATGTTGATCCTGTCGGAGGACGCGCGACACTCCGACGCCTGGAAGGAGCAAGAGCGCGTCCGTCTAGACGGATTCTTGCGGCAGGCCGAGCAGGATATTGCCCAGTACAGCCAGATGCTGGACGATGAGGACGCAGCTAAGCTATCGAGGCGGTACGAGTCGAATGTAGCCGTCTAGACGGTTGACAGGTAGGCAGGAATGGCTTAGCATCGCGTAGCAATGCGTTAGGGAGCGACAAACGGGATGGCATGCGAGGATATGGTCGGATCGCAGGGTGGAACGTCAGTAAACCGG
>NZ_JBLFBO010000039.1:0-24008 GCF_047338595.1 Nitrospira sp. BLG_1 | reverse complement strand
CAGTCGGCGGCGTGAGACTGTCATTCATGGCGTCCACTATTGACAACCGGGGTCACTATCGCCTCAGCGTGTTCCCGATCCACATTCCTCCGCTGCGTGAGCGGCGTGAAGACATTCCGAAGCTGGCCGCCCATTTCATCGCTCAGAGCGCTACGCGAATGAACCGCCGGGCCCCGCGCCTGACTCAAGTGGCCTTGAGCCAACTGGCAGCCCATCACTGGCCGGGAAATGTGCGCGAGCTCCAAAACGTCGTTGAGCGCGCCGTCATCCTTTCTCAAGGGCGCACCCTGGACATTCATCTTCAACCCGCTCCCTCTCGTGACTCGACAACACCCTCACCGTCACCTCTCACCGCATCGCAAGTGGCAACTCGACATGATTGGAGACGGCAGGAGCAGGAGAACATCATGCAGGCCTTGCGACTCACGAAAGGCAAGATTTTTGGGCCGGACGGTGCTGCCGTCTTATTGGGCATGAAGCCGACGACGCTGGCGTCGCGCATCAAGGCGCTGGGAATCAAGAAAACGAAACCGGATCTCTGACTGCGCCATCTCGCCTCCGGCATGGCCGCAATCGACATGGGCTGATCCCTTTTTTGTTTCTTTCTGTTCGCTACAGCTCGGTACACGCCTGTCAGCCCACGGTGTTGGCCGGTGCCTTTCACGCTTGTGCCGCAAACTGCGGATCTTGAGCACACCCTATTTCCCTGACGGACTCCGATTTAAGCCCCTGATCATCGGATCACCCTCGACACGCCGTCCCCACCATGGGTCGGGGTGATGAGCGGGGCTATGTACGCTGTTGGATGAGTGATCGCGAACGTCGCTGAATGTTTGAGGGGTGTTCCCAGAGCGCGCTGACTCATGAGACCCATGACGATTGGTTTCAGCCGTCACCCTACTCTCCTTGGTTTCTCTTGAGCTTCGCACACGTTCGTCCATGCCGAAGCGGTCATCACGACCGAGCCGGTGGTCGGCCACGGTCTGAATCACGGAGTTCTGATCGAGCAATAACGTGCTGCCTCTCTCACGATCCATCCAGCTCGCTCCGAACCCAGGCCACGTATTGGCCGAGACTGAAGCAGGGACCGTGAACCACACAACCGACAACAGACACGCATAGATGATTCGCATCACACACCTCCTCTGAGACCTGCCTGCTCATGTGATAGATCGCTTAGCCTCCCGTGGCGCCCTTCGCCTTCCACGATTGCGCTGCAAACTGTGGATCGAGCGGCGTGTGCGCGATATGGTTCGTGTAATTGCTCAAGGTCTTGAGCGCCACGATCGTCAGCACATCCAACAGGTGCTGCTGAGCGTAACCTGCCGCAGTAAATTGGTTGAGATCCTCTTCCGGCACCCATCCCCGATGGTGCAAGACAGACACCACCAGCAGGCGCAGCGCATTGAGCTTCGCATCCGAAAGGTCGCGCTGATCCCGAAGTTCTGCGAGAATCGGCTCCGGCATATGGACCATTTGCGCCACCGTGGAATGGGCTCCCATGCAGTAGGCACAGTTGTTGGCGGCACTGACCGTCAACGTCACGACTTGCTGCTCAACTGGTGTGAGCGCGCTCTGCTCCAACGCTTTATTGATCCCCGCATAGGCCTGCACCGCCGCAGGCGACCCGGCCAGCACACCATACAAATTCGGCACAAATCCGTATTTCTTTGCGGTGGCTTCGAGCATCGCCCGCGATGCCTCCGGAGCCGTGTCCTTCGTATGAATCTGAAACTTCATGATAACCCTCCTTTGTGGTATGAGCCGGCCTTATGCCGTCATTTTCTTCAGCCCATCGTTCGTGACCAGTGTTCCGCTGACGTTTCACTACCGGACCGAACTTCCGCTACTGATGACCCGCGTGGCATATTGTTCACTGCTTCTCTGTTGTGCGCGTGTATCAGGATCGATGGGCCCACCCGATTCTCGCTTCCTTTCTAGGCGGACACCATCCGATGATCAAAATGGTATTGTGTTCGGCACTCTCCACAACACACTGTCCAAAGACATCCATCGGGGTAGTAATCGCATTGGAGCAGCGGCATCAGTTCAGGTTTGCCGCACGAAGGACAAGGGAGTTGATGGAGTCGGATGCGAAGAGCCATGACCGGTTCATCGTGGCGTGTCATGAGGCACGTCCTTCCTCGATCCTCCCTCACTCATCGTTGAAGAGGGTGTGATCACATCGATTCCTCTTCCTGCCCCCTATGCCGCCACAAGTCTCGACGTTCGAGGAGTGACGCTTCGGAGCGGCTTGATCGCCCCTGTGGACCGCCTCCTATGCTCAAGGATCGTTGCATCAACGACATCGCCGCACAGGAGGCAACGATATCCTTCTATGCACGGATTGCTGCTCAGCCCCTGAAGATCGTAAATCCGCTCGCTGACCATCAGCCCATCGCACCGCTCGCAGGTCATGGCCCACCTCCTTTGTCCGTGACAGACATGGGTGTTTCTTGACGCGATTCTACCTGCTCACATACCCCCTATCTGTAAGGCAGCTCACCAGTCGGCAAAGAAAATAGTTGGGCGGGTTTGTAAGGCAGATCACGGATGGATTCACCGGACGTGCGCTAGCATGCCGATTCATCCGCCCTCTCACATGAGACGGAAGCGGTTTCTTCATTCACCCACTGCCATGCTGAAAGGAGTACATCATGTCCAAAGTCGCGATCATCGTGTTGGCTGATACGGAAACTCATGAGGCGCTGGGGCGCGTCGTGAACGCCCTGGAAGCCGTGAAAGAATTCAAGGACGGCCACGATGACGTCCAGCTGATCTTCGACGGCGCCGGGCCCAAGTGGATCGTTGAATTGGAGAAGCCCGACCACAAGCTGCACGGGCTCTACAACGCGGTCAAGGATCGGATTGCGGGTGCATGCGAGTTCTGCGCCGGAGCCTTCGGAGTCAAGGACGCCGTCGTTGCTTGCGGAGTCAAGCTGGCAGGGGAATTTGAGGGACATCCGAGCTTCAAGAAGCTCGTGTCACAGGGCTATCAGGTCATCACGTTTTAGCCTCGTCTTGTGATGGGACGCGTATCCGATATGGCCCCAGGCATGTGCCAGTCTCACGTTCGAACATGGACCCGCGGTCGTGGGTGAGGGGAAAAGGAGGCTGCTGATGTTTCTCACGTCCAGATATCATGTCGTGGCGACGATGGGGGTGGTCCTGTTCCTGACCAGTTGTGCTGATACCGAGTTTGTCCTACGCCCACCCGCGCCGGAGAGGTTTCCACCCGCAGTCACGCCGCCTCCTCGGATCACGGAGTCCGTCATTACCGTACCGATGCGGGTGGACCTTTCCGACTTTCTCAATGCCACCAACAATCCGAACCTCATTCCAAAGAAGTTTGACCATTCGGGCAGCGTCAGCAAACATCCGAAAGGCGGGGAGTACAAATACTATGCGGAACGGGATGACTTTTCGATCGAGCAGCCGGCCCACTCCGTCAGTAATACGGAGCCACGCCTGTCGATCGGAGACTGGTGGAAGGAAATCGAACTCTCGGGAGTCTCCCTCTTCGTGAGTGCGCCGCTCCGCTATAAGATTGGCGCGCGTTCACATGCGCAGGGTGCTGAATCATCGGCCCAGTGTGGTGATGGAAGTGGGTGGCCACGACGAGCCACACTCAATGGGAGTATTGCCATCGGGATGACCTCGGATTACGGAGTGTCGGCCTCCCTCCGCAGCGTGACGGTTCATCCCATCGAGCCCTGCCGGCTACGCATCTCCGATGTAGACCTGCAGCAGGCCGTCAACACGGCACTGTCAGATCAGGCAAAGGAAGGTTTCAACAGCGCCGTCTCGCGTCTTAACGCGCTGAGTCTCAAACCGCGCGCAGAAGATGTCTGGACGGCGCTCCGCAATCCCATCCAATTGGAGCCGGATATCTGGCTTCTGCTCAACCTCGACAAGGTGCGGCGTGCCGGATTCTCAAAAGATGGCCACGTGGTCAAAGATATCCTTCAGATCATCGCGCATCCGGTGATCGTTCATGGAGCTGAGCCACCAGCATCGTCCCCAGCACTTCCTCCGCTCGAGACAGAAGCGGTCTCTCCAGATTTTCGTGGTGTAGCTGATGTCCAGGACGCTTATACCGAGAAGCAACCCGTGTCTGAGAAATTTCATGTCTTGGCCGATATCCAAGTTGACTACGGCACACTTTCCCAGACGCTCTCGAAGCAGCTGAAAGGGAGACGGATTGAAACTAAGGGAAATGTCATCACGATAACCGGTGCAGGAATATTCGGTCTAGGCAATAACCAAGTGCTTCTACGCGTGGAGTTCACTGGAGATGCACGGGGCTACGTGTATTTGATCGGGAAGCCGGAAATCAACGTGATGACAGAGGCGGTCTATCTCAGTGGCCTTCGGTACGATCTCGGAACCACACATCTACTTCAGACAACGGCCCCAGCCTGGTTCAATGACGCGCCGCTCCGAGAAACTATTGCTCCAGAAATCGTGCTTGGGGTGACGCCGATGATCGATCGGATACGCGACTCTCTGAGAACCGGGTTGAATCGAACGCTGACCCCAACTGTTTCGATGCAGGGAACGGTCACGTCGATGCAAGGGATCACCGTGTCCGCCGATGTCGACGCGCTCTATATTCGAACGATGAGTAATGGAACCCTCAACGTGCTCGCGAGCAGCGAGCCCTAAATCGCTTATCCGGAGACCTCATGGCTGCTTTGGATCGTGACCAACGCACTCTATGGGTTTACCAAACAGATCGACACCATCGGGCACACGGTCAAGATCTTGGACACACAGTCTGCGATCTCGCTGCTTCGACGACCATCGGGCAAACGGTTGTCGGGGTGCCGGCTCAACTCATGGACGTCCCTGTGTCTTGAATTCAGTGCACACAGCGTATACCACTACTCTCGCCTGGTTGGTCCCCACCCACCTGTTCGTTATACGCTTGGTACGCCTTCCGGGCCCATTCTTCACCAGGACACCCCTGCATGGTCATGGCGACTTCGAGGCACTCGATCAATTCCCCTTGCGGGACGTCTTTGTGGCAAACCATCTTGACGTAGGCTCGGCTACAGGACTCGCATCGATTCGCGATGGAGAACGCCATGGCGAGGAGCGGTTTGTACTTCGCAACAACGGCGCCATTACGATAGGCCTCCTGTCGCATGCGCAGGAGGCCCCCGGTGACTTGCGGTCTCAACATTAGTGGCTTGATCCATTATGCTGTCTCCCTCCTCCCTCTCGCTTCCCACTTCGGCCACTCGCCTATTTTTCAAGCAGCCGCGCCGGCAAATTGGACAAGCGCCGCTGCCAACCCAAGGTAGAATGAATGATGGAACCAGCAGGCGGAATACTGGCATCAGATCCGTTCTCCCTCGTTGTGGCGGCCTACCTCGTCATGGCGATCGTCATGGCCCTGTTGTGGGCCGTGCAGCGGAAAACGAGGAACGCCGCCATCGGGGACGTCGGATGGTGCCTCGGGCTGATCGTCGTCGTGCTGGGCTATGCCACGCACGCTCCCAGCGGGATCGAGCGGAAACTCCTGACCGTGATGCTGGTGACACTCTATGCGGGACGACTCGGACTCTACATTTTCTTCAATCGCGTGAAGGGGAAACCGGAGGACGCTCGCTATCGCCGGATCCGGGAGGAATGGGGTGAGACCGAGCCTTCAAAAATGTTCTGGTACTTTCAGCTGCAAGCCCTCGCCTTGGCCGCCTTTTCGCTCCCGTTTTTGGTGTTGCTTTGGAATCCACGGCATCCGACCGCGGTGGTCGAGTTGGTCGGTTTGCTGATCTGGGGCGTGGCCGTGGCCGGCGAAGCGGCGGCTGACCGGCAACTCGCTCAGTTCCGTGCCGATCCGAGAAATCAAGGTCGAGTCTGTCGCGAGGGCCTGTGGAATTACTCCCGCCATCCGAACTATTTTTTTGAATGGCTGCACTGGTGCTCCTATGTCGTGATGATGTGGGGAGCACCCGGCTGGGTATTGACCTGGATCGGGCCGATCGGAATGGGGATCGCGCTGCTGAAGGTAACTGGCATTCCTCAAGCAGAAGAGCAGGCCCTTCTAAATCGAGGAGAAGAATATAAGGTAATTAGGGCGTTTCGTAACCATGAGGTAAGCTGGAGGCCTTATGGTTACAGGACAAAACCGGGTATTCGGGTGCGCGGCCAACTTGTTGCGCGGCAAAAAGTGTGTGTTCTGCGGAGCGTTCAAGGTCAACCGGACGCGGCGCGGCTATGTGAAGTGCCGAAAGTGCAGCAAGCAGAAGAGCCTCGCCAAACTGCGGCGCGAGATCGCGATCATCCAGGGGTTCTATCAACAAGTCCCGGCCTACCGATTGGCGCATGATCTCGCTGTTGACGCCAAGGTCATCCGTCGGGTCTATCAGAAGCTGCGTGCCGCCATCTTCCATGTGGCTGAACTGGAAGCGATGGAAAGTAAGCTCTCTGGCGAGATCGAACTGGACGAAGCCTATTTCGGCGGGAGGCGCAAGGGCAAGCGCGGGCGAGGCGCTACCGGGAAAAGCGTGGTGTTTGGCTTGTTAGAACGCGACGGGCGGGTGTACACCAAGGTCGTGGAGAACGTCTCTGCCGAGACGCTCATGACGCATATCCGCGCCAAAACCCGTAAGGGCTCCGTCTATTACACCGATGCGTTCAAGGGGTATCAGTCGCTCAAACGGTATGGGAAGCACCACACCGTCAACCACACCAAGAGCCTCGTTGATAAACGCACAAAGAACCATATCAACGGCATCGAAGGCTTCTGGTCATTCGGCAAGCACATCCTCTATAACTACCGAGGTGTGTCCAAATATCATTTCCCAATGTATCTGAAGGAAATCGAGTACCGTTTTAATCACCGCAGGGACAACCTGTTCAAACTGTTCCTGCACACGTTCTTTGGTTACGTTTCGCCCTAATTACCGAATATAAAGCCTATCAGGCTACGACCAATGCGTTTTTGCCATGGTTTCCTCGGACGAGGCTGGACACGTCTCCTCATTCCTCACGTAGCCCACCCAAAGAACAATAAACGGGATCACCGATCTCGAAGGCTCCGGTCAAGAGGGGACAGCACATCTCCGCTCCTTACTCTGTGAACGGGACGAGACGACGTCCCCCTCGCCGTGCTGGCTACATGACTCAGTCGCATCCCGGTTGGGAAGGGAAATGGTGCCAGAAAACACTTCTCACCCAGATTTGCCCATAAAGAATTCAGTACGTATAGCACATGTTGCTCTCGCTTGGCTCTGCTCCGCTCACATGTTCCTTATAGACTTGGTACGCCTTCAACGCCCACGATGGAAAGGTCGCGGCCACGGAAATGTCGTCATGATCGGTGAAGAGGTCAATTATAGGTAGCTCAAGCATTGATAGAACATAGGATAAGGGTAACGGCTCTTCATAATCATGACGCTCCGGATCTGTTTTCATGCACTTCTGGGCACATGATTCCTGTGAGAATGTGGCGCAAGGCCTGACAGCTGGACTTGATGCAATGGAGAAACAAATAACTTCGGGAACTGAGGCATCTGGACATCCTGGTTAACACGATGAACCCCGCAGCCAGAAAGGCGAAGGGCCTAAACGTCTGGAACTCCCTTTTCATTCCGATGTTACTTCAGGAGAGTGAGTGAGGCATCGGGGCAGACCAAACCCACGCCACAAGGCATAGAGGATGGGAATCACCAGCAACGTCAGCACCGTTGAGCTCACCATGCCACCGATCATCGGCGCGGCAATCCGCTTCATCACATCTGCCCCGGTGCCGGTCGTCCACATGATGGGGAGCAAACCGCCCATGATCGCCGCCACCGTCATCATCTTGGGCCGCACGCGCTGAACCGCTCCCTCCATAATGGCGTCGTGGAGATCCTGCGCCGTAGCCATACGACCTTCACGCACCAGCCGCTCATAGGCTTCGTCGAGATAGACGAGCATCACCACGCCCGTCTCCGCCGCTACGCCTGCCAACGCAATGATCCCCACCCACACAGCCACGCTGAGGTTGTAGTCCAAGTAATGGAGAAACCAGATGGCTCCGATCACGGCGAAGGGGACGGACAAGAGCACGATCAGCGATTTCGCAAGCGATCGGAAATTCAGATACAGAAGCAGCAGAATCATCGCCAGCGTCACGGGTACCACCAGCTTCAACCGCGCTTCGGCCCGCACCAGATGTTCGTATTGCCCAGTCCAGATCAGCCGATACCCAGGCGGGAGTGTGACCAGCTCCCGGACTGCTCGCTGAGCGTCTTGAACATAGCCGCGCAAATCTCGTCCGCTGACCGACACCGACACCAGGCCAGCGAGCGATCCCGCCTCATCCGCGATCGACGGCGGCCCTTGGTTGATCACCATCTCCGCGATTTGCCCGAGAGGGATCTGCGCACCGCCCGGCGTGGGAATCAGGACTCGTTTGAGCCGGTCCGGATCGTCGCGCAACTCGCGCTTGTAGCGCACGTTGACCGGATACCGTTCCCGTCCCTCCACCGTGGTTGTCACGGTTTCTCCTCCGATGGCCGAGGTGATCACCGCCTGCACGTCTCCCACCGTCAGACCATAACGGGCCGCTTCACGCCGGTTCACGATCACATCCAAGTAATAGCCCTCATTGAGCCGTTCGGCGAAGGCGCTCTTGGTGCCGGGCACGGTCGCCAAGGCTTGTTCGATCTCGATACCGATCCGCTCGATCGTCTTCAAATCCGGTCCCAGCACCTTGATCCCGACCGGACTTCGGACACCCGTCGTGATCATCTCCGTGCGAGTCTGGATCGGCATCCACCAAATGTTCGGAAATCCAGGGATGCGGAGTTTGGCATCCATCTCATCCAACAACTTGTCCCAGGTCATGCCTGGTCGCCATTGCGCCTCCGGTTTCAGCGTCACGGTGATCTCCGCCATGCCCACGAAAGCTGGATCGGTGGCGGTCGGAGCCTTCCCCATTTTGCCGAATACCCGTTCCACTTCCGGGAAGGTCGTGAGTAACTGATCCTGAACCTGCAAGACCTTCGTCGCTTCTGGGATCGACAGGCCTGGGACGGTGGTCGGCATGTAGAGGATGGTCCCCTCGTTCAGCGGCGGCATGAACTCCGCGCCGAGTCGCAGGAATGCCGGCACCGTAAGTCCGAACGTCACCACTGCTATTCCGAGTGTGAGCCATCGAACGCGCAACGCACCAGAGAGGATGGGTCGATAGAGGGTGATCAGCAGCCGGTTCAAGGGGTTGTCGGTTTCCGCCCGGATGTGGCCCCGAATCAGAACAACCATGAGCACGGGCGCCAATGTCACCGAAAGCGCGGTGGCAAAGAGCATCGAAAAGGTCTTGGTATAGGCCAGGGGCGTGAACAGTCGCCCTTCCTGGGATTCCAGCGCAAAGATCGGCAAGAACGACACGGCGATCACCAGCAGTGAAAAGAACAGGGGCCGCCCGACTTCTTTCGCGGCGGCAATAATAATGTCCGCTCTGTTGCCTGATGGAGATTGCTCCAACCGTTTGTGAGCATTCTCGACCATCACCATCGCCGCATCGACCATGGCGCCGAGAGCAATGGCGATCCCGCCCAGCGACATGATGTTGGAGGTAATCTTCAAGTAGGCCATTGGGATAAACGCGAGCAGTACCGCCACGGGGAGCAGAAGGATGGCCACGAGTGCGCTTCGCGCATGAAACAGGAAGACCAGTGCGATCAGGCTCACGATCACACTTTCTTCAACCAGTTTCTCGCGGAGCACGGCAATCGCGCGATGAATAAGATCGGACCGATCGTAGGTGGGAACAATGTGCACCCCCTCGGGCAAGGCCGGAACAATGTCCTCCAGCCTGGCTTTGATCCGCTCGATCACCGCAAGGGCGTTCTCTCCGGCCCGCATGATCACGATGCCGCCGACCGTCTGACCCTTGCCGTCCAATTCGGCGATGCCCCTGCGCTGTTCCGGCCCGAGCTGGACATGCCCGATGTCCCGCACCAGGATCGGCGTCCCTCGTCCGTCGGTCCCGACGGGAATCAGTTCAATCTCATCCACCGACCGCAGATAGCCTCGCCCTCGAATGACGTATTCAGTGCCGGCCATCTCCAAGACTCGGCCGCTCACCTCCGCATTGCTGTTGCGGACGGCTTCGATGACCTTTTGAATGGGCAATCGATAGGCCGCTAATGTGTTGGGGTCCACTTCGATTTGGTATTGTTTGACGAATCCACCGATCGCTGAGACTTCCGCCACGCCTGGCACGCTTTCAAGTTGGTAACGCAGGTACCAATCCTGAAGACTGCGGAGCTGCGCCAAGTCATGGGCTCCCGACTCGTCCACCAGTGCGTACTGATAGACCCACCCGACTCCGGTTGCGTCGGGCCCGAGGGTCGGCGTGACGCCGATCGGCAGCTTACCGGTGAGCTTCTGGAGATATTCGAGCACGCGACTTCGTGCCCAGTAGAGGTCGGTCCGGTCTTCGAAAATCACATAGACATAGGAGACGCCGTACTCCGAGACACCTCGGACTCGTTTGACTCTGGGTCCCGCGAGCAGAGCGGTCACAACCGGATAGGTGATTTGATCCTCAATGAGCGTGGGACTGCGGCCCTGCCACTCGGTGTAGACGATCACCTGAACATCCGAAAGGTCCGGAATGGCATCCAGAGGTACGTCAAGCACGGCCCAGCCACCCCAGATGGCCAACAAGAGCACACTCAAGATCACCAGGACCGGATTCCGAGCGCTCGCTTCGATCAGACGCGCAATCATTTCATCCCCGGCATGCCTTCCATGCCCTCCATCCCACCTTTCTCACCCGCCCGCTCGCCTCGCGGTGAAGCCGAGGGCCCTGGGGGCGCCGAGACGCCCGCTTCTCCCATGGCCATCTTGCCTTCGTGCGCGCCGCGCATTTGCCAGTCGGCCATGCCGATCCGGCCCATCATGCCCTGCATGCTCGAAGCCGATGCCAATTTACTCTCCGCGTCCAACAAGAAATTGGCCGAGGTAACGATCCGATCTCCTGCTTTGAGTCCTTCCAGTACTTCCACCGAATCCTGACTCCTGCGACCCAGCTTGACGGAAATAGGCTCATACCGGCCTTGTCCCAGATCCATAAACACAAGTTGACGAAGCCCGGTGTCCAACACAGCTTCCTTTGGCACCATCAAGGTTCTGACCGCATCCGTCTGCAAGGTCACGTTCCCATACATACCGGGCTTCAGCTTCAGTTCAGGATTCGGAAACTCAACCCGCACTCGCACCGTGCGGGCTTCGGTATTCAGCGTCGGATACACATAGGCCACCTTGCCGCTGAATGTTTCCCCCGGATAAGCAGCGAAGGTGATCGAGGCCGGTTGAGCGACTTTCACAGCAGCCACTTCTGATTCGTAAATATCGGCAGAGATCCAGACGGAGGAAAGATCCGCGATCTCATACAGTGTCGTCCCTGGCTCCACATATTTGCCCGGCACGGTCTCTCGCTTCAGCACGATTCCAGACGACGGCGCGTAGACCGTCAGAACCGGGTTGCCCTGACCTCGACGCTCCAGGGCGGCGATCTGTGAATTGGTCACATCCCACAGTCGCAAGCGCTCCCGCGCGCCCGCCACGAGCGCATCGGCGTTGGCTTTCGCGTCGTCGAGCGGGCTTTCGGCCAGTTGAGCCTGCGTCTTGACCGCCAACAGATACTCGTCCTGCGTGGCCAGAAGATCCGGCGAGTAGACAGTGAAGAGTGGTTCGCCTTTCCGTACCGGTCGACCGATCGAATTGACGAAGACCTTTCGAACCCACCCGGAGACTTTCAGCGTCACGTGCGTGAAACCCCGTTCGTCGTAGCCTACGGTGCCGACTGTCCGAATCTCTTCCTCCTGCGTCGCATGAGTGACCAGAACACTGCGGACTCCAATCAATTGCCGAGCCACAGCGGGAACAGCCACCGCCCCGGACGAGCCATCGGGCATGCCTGGCATAGATTCCGTGCCTTTCGTAGGCATCGCTTCCTCCATCGGCATCCCTTTCATATCCCCCATGCCCCTCATCCCTTCCATACCTTTCATGGACACACCTTCCATCCCATGGTCTTTCATGTCTTCACTGCTTGGCATCCTCGACATATCGCTCATCATCCGATGCGCGGCGAAGAACCCGGCGATGACTCCGACGAACAGACCGGCTGCTGCGACACCGACAACAAGACCTGTTCTGCGCCTGTCCAGGCTCATGGCCATTCCTCCCTTCTCAGCTCTTTCCGTTCAGATCGGCTCCGATCACTTGTTCGAGTTCGGCGAGTCGGTGCTCACGCTCAACCAGCGCTCGGTAGTACTCATGTTGAAATCCTCGCCAGGCTCGTTGCGTATCAATGAGATCCAGGAACCCTCCTTTTCCCGCACGATACCCCGCTCGTGCTGCTTCAAGGTTCTGCAGGGCCTGGGGCAGGATCGTGGTGTGATACAACCGGGCCACCTGTTCACTCGCCCGGACCTTGGCTAAGAGATCGTTGATCTGATAACGAGTCAGGTTTTCTACCGTATGCTGTTGGGCCCGCGCAGCTGCGACCGACGCTGCTGCTTCTTGAACGCGCGCGTCATGCTTCGGCTTGGCCCAGAAGGCGAACGGCACGGTCATCGCCACGTAGGCGCCGAAGCCGTCATTGGCCTGGAAGTTCTGAAAACGCTGAAACGTCACATTGAAGTCTGGGTAGTACTGACGCTGAGCCAGCGCGCGAGACTGCTCGCTCTGTTGCACCGCCAACTCGGCGGCTTTCAGTTCCGGTCTGGCATTCAGTGCGAGGCGGTGCAAATCGCCGATGGCGGTGTCGAGCGGGATCAGAGACGGCTCCTGAGGAATGCCCAAGGGCGAGAGGGGGTCCCTGTCCAGGACCGTATTCAGCAGCGCTGCGGCTGTCTCGTGACGTTGTTCCAGGACGGGACGTTGCTGGTGGAGGAGGGACAGCTCAACCTGGGCCTTGAGCACATCAGCCTGCGCCCCCTTTCCCGTTCGAAACTTCGCGTTTGTAATCTCGACGAATTGTCTCAGCAATTCGACCTGTTCATGATAAAGCTGGATCGCCTTTTGCGCGAGAAACAGATCGTAGTAGGCCTGTTTGAGACGGGCGACCAGCTCCCGTTCTTTCCCATGCAGCGCCTGCTCGGTGATCTCGGCCGACCGACTCGCTATTTCGCCTTTCAGGGTCAATTTGCCGGGGAAGGGGAAATTCTGCGAGAGACCGAAGATGCTGTTGTCCGCTCTTGTGACGTTGAAGGTCTGCGGGAAATTCCACAAGTGCACGGACAGGGTGGGATCGTCCAGTGACCGAGCTTGCACAATCCGGTGCGAGAAAGCTTCCCATTGCTTGCGCGCTGCCACAAGCTCCGGATTTCTCTCAAGTGTTTCGCGGATCAAGTCCGGCAACGCCAAGGTTGGTTGTGCAATCTGATCGACGGCAAGAGCGACCTGGTTGCCACCTGTCACGAAGGTCATGCTCAGGACTGGTATGGTCAACAACAAAAACCGAATTGAGCGAGTCATGGGATGGTCCTCCCCAAAAGCGTTCCTGCCCACGCCTGTCGCGGATCTCGGCCCCCGTCTTGCTACAGAAAGAGCAGCAGGATGAACCGAGGTTCAACGCCGGACAGAGAACGCGATAATGGAATTGGCTCAGAAAGAACCGAGGAGATCAGATGCGAAGCACGGTGCTTGCGAGCGACTGATGCGGAGGAGAACTTGATTCAAGAGTGCAAGATTGACTAGAAATCCGTACGAGTCGACAGCTCACGGCTGGAAGTGCGATCAGAGCATGATCTGGTGACCAATGATGGTCCATGAGCCACGAAGACGACTGAGAGGAGGACTCGACTCCTAGGGTTTTGAAGGCGTCGCACAATTGCCGACTAGGTTGTTCCACGGGAGTTGAACAGCCGTTGGCCATCGCGGCATCGGTGGTTCCAGACAACGGCAGAAGACAGGCGTAGGCGTTGAAACTGAACGCCAGCAGAAACACCACGATGGTCACAGCGAGAAAAGACCAGCATCGACGGGGACGCGATCGCATAGTGTCAGTCTATCCCTCATCCAGCTCAAGCGTCAACGGTATCTCTAATACACAATCACTCGGTCAGCAGACGCGAACAGGTCCACCATCCTTTCCAGCAGAATCGGGGTCACTGAAGAGGCAACTCGCGCAGGATCGATTTTGTAGAGGAGCATCATGGTTTGATCCCCGTAGATTTCAACGCCCAGCTTGTTCTTCAGAAAATCAAAGTACTCGCCATAGGTGTGCGGGATCTGATCTAGCGGGACACCCATCTGCTCGGAGAGGCTCTGCCGCTCTCGCTCGGGCAAACTGGCGCGATCGAGCGCCGTGGTCTCACTTCCGGTCATCTTCCTGAACCACCCAAATCCTTTTGTCACCGACGTAACGGCACTCGCATCCACCAAAATCGTCACCTGGTGACCGGCCTTCACCGCCGCCCACGCCACATTCGGGACCGCGCAGATTTGCGCATCGTCCTCTGTCAGCGAGGTCTTCATCTGGATCAGAATGCTGGCTGCGGAGGCCGGTATCACGCCAAGTCCAACGCTTAATATAAGTGCCATGAACATTCCGATGATTAGGAACATCATTCGTGGATTCATGATGTGCTCTCCTCAGTCTTTTGGCTCATAGCTTGGTGATCACAACAACCTGACGCGGACGATGCCGGCCTACTATCGAGGCATTCCTTGTAGACAGAAAAGGCCTTCAGCGCCCACTCCTCTCCGGGACAGCCTTGCATCGTCATGGCGACTTCGAGAAACTCGATCAATTCCTCTTGTGCGGCACCCTTGCCGCAGGCCATCTTGACGTAGGCTCGAATACAGGGCTCGCAACGAATTGCGATGGAGATCGCCATGGCCGTGAGCAGTTTGTACTTCGCAGGAACAACTCCGTCGCGATACGCCTCCTGCCGCATGCGCAATAGCCCGCCCGTGACTTTCGGGCTCAACTTTCTGAGTTCAACAAATAACCCGCTCTCAACATTCGTCGCCTGCACCATAATGATTTCTCCTTCCTCCTTCTGGCCTCACACCTCGCACCCATCGCCTATTTTTCGAGCACCCGAGCCTTGTACGCCGACAGTGGGCTGCTCGCGCCTTCTACGGCCTTGATCAATGCCTCTGCACCAGCTTTCTCCGGATCGAACGCCACCAAGGCGCGCGCATCCGCGTAGTCGGAGAAAAAGATCCACTTCTTTGCGACGGTGAACTCCACTGCACTGACTCCGGGCACCTTCGCGAGGGCGGCTTTCACATCCTTCAGACAAGCCCCGCAGCTCATGCCATCGATGTGTATGGTCACCGTCTGAAGCCCCTGGCTCTCCGCCGCAAGAAGAGAAGACATGACCAAGCCCACGGTCATGGCGCCTATCAGCACAACCGATCCAAGCTGTCGCCACATGCGTATGCACCTCCTCTCCGTTACGCATTCTCACAGTCCCCACCAGTACGGGGCCACGATTAGCCCCAGCGCGAGGACTGCTAGCACCCAGAGCAATGTCCGATTTGCCCTGTTTATCGCTCCCGGAACACACACGTTCCCCGACACGCACACAGGTTTTGATCTCCGGTAGGCCAGGTAAAAGCTGATGCCCAGCAAAAGGATTGTGAGGCCGATAAAGATCGGCCGATAGGGAAGTAGGAACCTTAGAAATACGGCAGTATCAGCTAGGGAGCCTGTGACGCCCACGCCTATGCCGAGGGCTGCAAACATCACTGACCCGATGCAGCAGATTGACGCCAGGAAAGCGGTCATAACACCCCAGACCGCTGTTATTTCTCCACCGTTCTTCGTCATCAGCGCTCTTGGCTCCCCGCATCAGAATCGAACGTCATCCGTCACTGGTCAATCGCAGCCCTCACTCATCCCCTCTGCCGGCTTCTTCCTGACGCCTTGTCTTCATTTTCCAGACTTGTCAGAAGCGGACACTGCTCCGTCGGCTGCCCAGTCCGGCAGAGGCGGATCAAACGTCGCAGCGCCGCTGCAAGCGATTGCAAATCACGCACTTTGGCCTCCACATGCTTCAGCTTGGTTTCGGCCCTCCGCTCTACGTCCCCACATCGGGCCTTCGAACTGGCCCGAAGATTGAGGAGTTCCTCAATCTCATGGAGCGTGAAGCCCAACGCCTGAGCATTCTTGATGAAACGGAGACGTCGCGCCGCCTCGCGGTTGTACAACCTGTAGCCGGATGGCAGCCGGGAGGTGGGGCCGAGTATGTGGCGTCGTTCGTAGTAGCGAATCGTTTCGATATGTACCCCAGCATCTTTTGCGAGCTTTCCAATTGTGAGTTGGGTCGGCATGTTCACCTCATTGATGACGATACACCCTGTACCATAGTACGGAGTCAAGGAGGGAAGTTGGTGTGTTCAATCTATTCCCTCCCCTCAGGATCTCTTGAACGTGTGACTTTCCTCAACCGCCCTGCACGGGTCAGAGACTGGCGGTCGTGTGACTGTAAGCCAGCTCACAGAAGTGATATGCCTTTCCCTGTATATGGATGTATCAAGCTATCTCGATAGATCTGGGATCGATACATGGACGGATCATTCCAGAGCTATTTATCTTCCTAAGAGAGGGGGACTATGCCGATCGACACCATCACCAAAACCGTGAGTGACCGATACGCGCGGGCTGCCGCGACAGGCGAGCAGATGTGTTGTCCGACGAGTTACGACCTCGCAGACCTGAAATCATTTATCCCGGACGAGGTGCTCAAGATTTCCTATGGGTGCGGCACGCCAGCCGGTTTACAGACCGTCCGTTCCGGCGAGACAGTCCTCGATATTGGTTCCGGTGGAGGAATCGACTGCTTCGAGGCCTCGCGACTGGTCGGCCCATCCGGGCATGTGATCGGTATCGATATGACAGACACGATGTTGGAGATCGCGCGCCGCAATGCACCGATCGTCGCAGCGAATCTGGGCTATGCCTCCTTGAATGTGGAGTTTCGAAAAGGGATGGCGGACACCATGCCGGTGGACGACAACCTGATCGATCTCATCATTTCCAATTGCGTCATTAACCTGGCACCGGATAAGCGCACGGTCTTTCGGGAGATGTTTCGTGTCACCAAACCGGGTGGGCGTTTTACGATCTCTGACATCGTGTCGGACCAACAGGTCCCTCAATACCTGGCTCACGATGCGGAGAAATGGGGCGATTGTCTCTCAGGCGCGTTGACGCTCGCGGACTACATGGCTGGTATAGCGGCAGTCGGCTTTCTCGGGATCCATCTCGTCAAGTTTTCACCCTGGCGCGTGATCGATGGCATCCACTTCTTTTCGGTGACGTTGACCGGTTACAAGCTACCACTGGCAGCAACGACGGCTTCGGTCAGGTACGCCACTCTTCGAGGCCCCTTCAGTGGAGTGACGGATGAACGAGGCACGACCTATCACCGTGGCATCCCACGCCCAATCACGCCTGACGATGCACTGTTGTTGGGCGCTCCTCCTTTCGTCGACCACTTTCTCCTGACCACCGAGCCTGTACCGCTCGACCACAACGATCCGCGCTGGACCGCCGTCTTGCCTGCCAATGTTCCTTGCACCTGGCAAGGCCACTATGCGTTGCTGGCTGGCCCCTTTACGGAAGTCGAGGACGACGATCACCATATCTATCGCCGAGGAGAGCCTTTGGAGGTCTGCTCCAAAACGGTGGCGGTGCTGGAGGCTCAAGGGTACCGGCCACATTTCGCCATTTTGAATCGAGCCGGCGAACACGTGAGTGGGGAGCCTGTGACCTGTTCACCTGACGGAGGCTGCTGTTGATGAAGCCCGGCTCCACCGGAATTCTGCTTACCGTGGACCAATGCGCCCTGACGCTCAAGGCCCTGGCGGACCACACGCGGTTGCGTATCCTGGAGTCGTTACTGGGTGAGGAGAAATGCGTGACGGACCTCGTGCGGTGCTTACACTGTCCGCAACCGCACATCTCCCATCATCTCCGTATTCTCCGAGATGCCGGATTAGTCGAAGGAATTCGGGCGGGCCAGCAGGTGTGTTATCGCATTGCGCCAAAGGTTCAACCCCTGCTCGCCCATCGGCAAGGACGGGCGCTCAACTTCGGATGTTGCGAGCTGCGCTTCCCGGACACGGTGTTCAGACATGCCAAGCGTAGGACGCACCTACTGACCTGATAGTGGATCTTCGAGGTGTTTCTCGCGTGCTCACGGAGACACAACTATGCCGCTGACTTTACTCGGACGACAGAATCCTCTTGCCTCCTCCGATGAACAACTCAAAGTTCTTATGGATACAGTCGGGTGTCCTTCATTCGAACGACGTCTCGAGCAGGCTGGGTTATTCCCGCTGCATGCCACGGGGATCACCATTCTTCAAATCAACGTCGGCAAACTCTGCAACCAAACCTGCCGACATTGTCACGTCGATGCGGGACCGGATCGTACTGAAATCATGTCGGATGAGATAGCCGATCTCTGTCTCGCGGCGTTGACGAAGACCGACATTCCCACCATCGATATTACGGGCGGGGCGCCGGAACTTAATCCGAACTTTCGCCGGCTGGTCGAACGGGCCCGTACCCTCGGTCGTCATGTGATAGATCGCTGCAACCTGTCCGTGTTGCTGCTTCCCTCCCAAGCGGACCTTGCAGAATTCTTGGCCAGCCATCGAGTCGAAATCATAGCCTCACTTCCGGCCTATCGTGCCAGTCAGACTGATGCACAGCGCGGCCACGGCAACTTTGAGAAATCCATCGAGGCCCTCACGCGTTTGAACAAACTGGGGTACGGGCGACCAGAGAGCGGTCTTGCCCTGAACCTCGTGTACAATCCGGTCGGAGCGTTTCTCCCGCCGAAGCAAGAAGCGCTCGAAGCCCAATTTCGGAAAGAGCTCCGGACACGATATGACATTGAGTTCAACCATCTCTATACCGTCACCAACATGCCAATCAGCCGATTTCTCGAGTTCCTGATCGAAAGTGGTAATTACGATGCCTATATGGAACGCCTGGCCACTGCCTTCAACCCTGCCGCTGTGGCAGGCGTCATGTGCCGATCGATGATTTCCGTGGGGTGGGACGGCACGCTGTATGATTGCGACTTCAATCAGATGCTTACGCTGCCGGTCAAGGAAGGCATGCCGCGCCATATTCGCGACTTTGATCCCACCCGCCTCAGCACACGCAGGATTGTGACGGGCAACCACTGCTACGGGTGCACGGCCGGGGCTGGCTCGTCCTGCGGCGGAGCGGTGATGACGGCAACTCCCACACAGTAGGCAAACACATATGGACTTGTCACTTTTCACATGTCTCTTGGTGTTATCTCTGGCTTTCGCCAATGGCGCGAACGACGTGTCCAAGGCTATTGCCACCCTCGTAGGCAGCGGCGTCGCCGATTATCGGACCGCCATCTTATGGGGAACGTTCTGGACGACCGTCGGCGCTGGGCTTTCGGGACTGGTCGCCACCGCGATGGTGAAGACCTTCAGCCAAGGGCTCCTGGCGCCAGGCGTTGCCTCATCGTCCATCCTTGCGACTGCCGTGCTCGCCGGCGCTGTCCTCTGGGTGCTGGTCGCGACCCGGAGCGGTTTGCCTGTTTCCACCACCCATGCCTTAACCGGCGCGATCGTAGGGGCAGGCCTTATCGCATTTGGGACTGAGGGCCTTCTATGGGAGGGAATTGGAAAGAAAATTCTATTACCGCTCATTCTGAGTCCACTGCTGGCGTTGATGGTCTCGGGCTTGATCCACTCTCTTGTTCGCACGCTTGCGGCACGGTGGGAAGGCACCTGTCTCTGCGTGATGCCGACTGCCAGAGCATTGGTTATGATCGATACCCAAGGTGCCACGCGCACGCTGTTTCAGACGGCAGCCCTGGGACAACCTGTGGTGACAGTTCCGGCCCAGTGCGATCGGGCGGGACTGAAGGGCCTTGTTGTTAGTTTGGACAGTATCCATTGGTGCTCAAGTGGTTTAGCCTCATTGGCCCGGGGAATGAATGACGCCCCCAAGATAGCCATTATGCTGTTGGGCAGTGCCGTCACCACCTGGTCCAGTGGGTCTTTTCAAGCGATAGCCCTCATCGGCGTAGCGGTGGCAATGGGCCTCGGCAGCTATATGGCAGGACGCCGTGTCACGCAAGTCCTCGCCGAGAATGTCACACGAATGGATCACAGCGAAGGGTTATCTGCGAACCTTACCACTTCCTCGCTGGTGTTTGTATCCGCTGTGATGGGGTTGCCGGTCTCAACAACCCATGTCAGCAGTTCGTCTATTATCGGTATTGGATTGTTAAACGGCCTCAGCAGCATTCGATGGCCCACCGTGCGCGATATGGTCCTCGCCTGGGTCGTCACGCTTCCTGCCTCCGCATTACTTGCTGCACTCGCCTATCATTTGTTTGCCAAGCTGGTGTAAGAGATCGAACCTTTGTGTCAGGGGGCGCGTGTAAGCGGGCAATAGCGATGGACAGATTTTCCGGGCAATGGTACCGGAACCCCAATTTGCACACGAAACGCTTCCATCAGCGTACGGATGTCTCGTACAATGCTGCCCGGCTTGCTCAGACACAGCCCAATTCTTCGACAACACGACAAAGCAATACACCTTCACGGAGACGTACTATGGCCAAACAACAGTCACCTGCTGAAATAATGCGGAATCTCGCTATCGGATATTGGGTCGCCCGCCTCATCCATGTGGCCGCGAAACTCAGACTGGCGGATCTACTGGGAAAAGGATCAAGGACTGTCGAAGATTTGTCGACAGCTGCCGGCGTGCAGCCAGAGCCGCTCTACCGAATTCTCCGCGCCCTGGCGAGCGTCGGCATCTTTACAGAAACTAAAGGTCGACGGTTCAAGCTGACGCCGCTTGCTATGACACTTCAGACAGGCGTTTCAGGCTCCATGCATGCGTGGGCGCTCATGATCAACGACAATTGGGCATGGGACTCCTGGAAGGAACTCCTCTACGGAGTGAAGACCGGCGAGGTCCCGTTCCTAAAGGCTCACGGGGTCCCGATCTTTATATATCTTGAGAAACACCCGGAGGATCTTGAAGTATTTGGTGAATCGATGACGAGCATTTCCCAGATCGAGAACCCCGCAGTAGCCGCGGCCTACAAGTTCTCAGGGATCCGGACGCTCGTCGATGTCGGTGGGGGACACGGGAGCCTTCTGGCCACGATCCTCAAAGCGAATCCACGACTTCACGGTGTGCTTTTCGATCGAGGTCCCGTTATCGCTCGCGCTGAGAATGAGCGGCATATGACGGCAAAGGGCATCACGGAACGTTGCAGGCTCGAATCCGGAGACTTCTTTGAAGCCGTGCCTAAGGGAGGCGATGCCTATATCATGAAGTACATTCTCCACGATTGGAACGACGAGGCATGCATCAATATCCTCACCAACTGCCGCGCCGCCATGAATGAGAAGGGGAAGCTTTTAGTCGTCGATAACGTCATTGCCCCGGGGAACGATCCCAGCTGGGGAAAGCTCCTCGACATTCAGATGCTCATTATTGGAGGACGTGAGCGGACAAAGGAAGAATTTGCTGCACTGTTTGCCGCAGCGCGGTTGAAGCTGACCCGAGTCATCCCGACCAAATGCTCACTGAGTATCGTCGAGGGAATTCCAGTATAAGGAGAAGACAGATTTCTCGATCTTGTAGGCTGTGGTCGCGTCTTACGCACAGAGAACGGAACCTCCACGATAAGCTGGTCAGGTGCGGTGACACAAACCCGTTCAATGCGCCATCATATTTGCGTGACGACATCTTCGGCTCCATCGAGCAGCCGGTGGACCTCTTCGACATAAATCTCGGTGGTGGCATAGTGCTGATGACGCATCATCTTCTGCACCCGCGTCGGATTCGCCTCATTGAGCAAGGCAAAGGTCGGCGTCGAGTGTCTGTGGACCACAATGCCCGGCTTCTTGACGCCCGCTAACAAGAACCCCTCCGTAATGATGCGGTGAATCGCCCGCGTGGAGAGTCGCTTCCCGGCTGCCGTCACCACGTTCCCGCCTCGATCATAACAGACCGTCGTCGCAAACAGCGGATCACTTCCCTGCGGTGGTTCCGGCCGGAGCCGCAGATAGACTTGGATCTTGTCATAGACCTCTCGCAACACCTGCACGGACTCATCGGCCGATGCTCTCCCCTTCCCATGCACCCATAGCTTCCATTTTTCTCCCGGCACGTGCTCCTGCAGATGTTCAATCCGTGCCCGACTGACTTCAATGATGCGCAACCCCGTCTTCAGCATCAGATAGGCCATCACTCTCAGCCCGTCGTCCCCATCTTCTGGGGATAACCGTGTGAACAAATCGACTTGCGCATACGAGTGACAGCGGATCATGGGCTCTTCAGCATGTTGCCTATTTTTTAGGCGTCCGCTTTGTCTGGAGCAGACCACCACTTGTGGTAGAGACCTGGAATCTTCCGAGTGTATCGCCATGCATCATCTGCTGGGAAAGATAATTGAGAGGAGGTGCGACAGGTCTTTTGCTGACGCCTCACAGCGGCCAGCCCTGATCGGCAAAACTATAAAGACGGTCGTCACCGAGAATGAGATGGTCGAGCAGCCTGATGCCCAGCAGGTCTCCTGCTTCCCGCAGTCGCGTAGTGAGTGTCCGATCCTCAGGACTCGGCGTGGGATCACCCGACGGATGGTTGTGGACCGCAATGATGGCACATGCGTTGAGGAGGATGGCCGGTTTGAAGACTTCACGAGGATGCACAATGCTGAGGGTGAGCGATCCGATCGAAACGATGTTCACGCCGATGCTAGCGTTCTTAGCATCGAGACAACAGACGAGGAACTGCTCGCGATCAAGCCCGTCAAAGCAGGGGCGCAGCGCCGCAGCTGCGGCAGCAGAATCGCGAAGAACGCCGTATGGAGCGGTGTGACCGCCTTCAACTACAAGCGTGACCCGGTAGCGCGGAATGAACTGTGGAACGGGAAGTCGGTTGACGGATTGTTTGGCCATGGTGGCACCTCCTGCATGTTGAACGAACTGGCGCTTTCGCAGAGACCGAAGCGCCAGGGCAGGACAACGGAGGTGACAGGGCGAGGACTGCCGAAGAAGCACGGGCGGATAAAGACTCGGCGGCGGACGTGACAGATCTGTGCTGGCGCGGGCGCTGCGTCAGACGATCAGTGCGCGGCAGTCCACCGGCCTTCCATGACAGAACAATTCCGATCGACCGACGATGACCGATGGATGCGCCTGGGGCAGTGTGATGGGACATGGACGGAGTGCCGCGATGTGGAACCTAGAATGCAGAGCGTAATGAAGAACATTGCGGGCATTGCTGTATGAGCACGGAAAACACTGAGCGGCTCACGGCACCGTCACCTGGGAATGTGCGTCGCATGGTTTCCCTTTGGGCAGCAATCGGTGCTGCCCCCTGCGCTGGGAATGAATATTCTTTGGGCTGCTGAACCGTAATACGCAGCGTCCGCAGCCTCATTCAGCCTCAAAACAATAGTGCGAGCCGACCGTTCGATGCAGAGAACGCTCTCTGCCATCACGGCACCCGCTTGCCTCTTTATTCTCGCCGACACAATTCCATCATGTGGTCGCCGCTACTACGTACTTCCAACAGGCTTGCATCAAAAACTGAACCTCACTACATGTCACCCCCGTTCGGCGATGAGTGCGAGCAGAAGGCTCTGCAAACTCGCCACAGAAGCCACTTCACAGAAAGGAAGGGAAGATGGAAGAGGTGATGATAGGACGGAATGTGACAAAGAAGAGTATGTCAGGGACAGGGAGCTTGCGAGGGGTCAGCCGAGGAAATGGCCAGCTGATCGCGGTGGCTTCTTGGCTGATCGGGGTAGTCATCCTGTTGGAATCGGACCCGGCTTGGGCCCAGATCACCAAGGTGAACACGGTGATGCAGAACGTACAAACAGTCCTGACGAGCGTGGCGGTGACACTCTTTACCGTCGCCATCATGTGGGCGGGGTTCAAGATGGCCTTCAGCCATGCCCAATGGTCCGACGTGAGTAACGTCGTGATCGGCGGCATCTTGGTGGGCGGCGCGG
>NZ_JBLFBO010000038.1:0-24094 GCF_047338595.1 Nitrospira sp. BLG_1 | reverse complement strand
CTAAGTTGCCGGTCGAGGCACAGGCCACGGTTTCAAAGCCGAGCTCGCGCGCCCTCGTCAGGGCAACGGCCACGACCCGATCTTTAAATGACAGCGTCGGATGATTGACGGTGTCGTTTTTGATGTAGAGTTCGTCGATGCCGAGATACGCACCGAGGTTCTTCGCCCGGACCAATGGGGTGAATCCCGCATGCGGACCGACGAAGTTGGTCCCTTCGACCGGTAACAGGTCGAGGTAGCGCCACATGCTATCCGGTCCATCTTCGATCTTCTTGCGCGAAATCGCCTGTTTGATCTCGTCATAGTTGTACTTCACTTCGAGTGGGCCGAAGCACATTTCGCAGACGTGGATCGCCTTGGTCGGATATTCCTTCCCGCATTCGCGGCACACTAGCGCTTTCATCTTGCTCATCGTGGTACCACCTTCTCAAATCTTATGCAGAGGGACGCACGGCACATCCCGCATAAGGATCCCCATCGTCAAACAGCTCGGTAATCGTCGGATGTTCTCCGCAGAGCGCACAATTCGGATTGCGGCGGACTTTGATTTCTCGGAATTGCGTCTTCTTGGCATCGAAGTCCAGCATACGGTCGGTCAACGGCCGTCCTATGCCGAGGACCAGCTTCAAGGCTTCCGTGGCCTGGATCGTCCCGATAATGCCCGCCAAGACACCAATCACGCCGGCTTCCTGGCAGGAGGCGACAAGGCCAGGCGGCGGAGGCGCTTTGAATACGCAGCGATAGCAGGCCGACTTCTTCGGAATGATGGTCGTGACACGTCCGTCGAATCGGAGAATGCCGCCATGCACCAATGGTTTGTTCGCGAAGAAGGAGGCATCGTTGATCAGAAACTTCGCGGGAAAGTTATCGACGCCGTCGATGATGACATCGTAGTCGTTGAAGATCTTGAGCGCGTTGCCGGCGGTGAGGCGCTCTTCGTACATCGAGACGGATACGTCGGGATTCAATGCCTGGACTTTTTCCTTTCCCGAAAGCACCTTGGGACGTCCGACGTCGGGAGTATGGTGCAGCACCTGGCGTTGTAAGTTGGTGAGGTCCACGACATCACTGTCGATCAGTCCGATCGTCCCGACGCCTGCGGCAGCCAAATACAACGCCGCCGGAGAACCGAGCCCACCGGCACCGACGAGCAGAATGCGAGACTTGGCAATCTTCTTCTGTCCCTTGCCGCCGACTTCGGGCAATAGGATGTGCCGGCTGTAACGGTTGATCTGTTCTTCGGTAAAGTCCATCGCGTCGCTCGCGACCTTGAGTTTCTAGTTTCAGGTTTCAAGTTCAAACATGAAACAAGAAACATCAAACTTGAAACTGCTAGATATTAAAATACTTCTCAATGCTGATATAGCGCTCGCCGGTGTCACACAGGATGGTGACGACGTTTTTCCCGGATCCCAGTTCATCGGCGATTTTCTGCGCCGCGAAGACATTGGCGCCGGCCGAGATGCCCACCAGCAGGCCTTCTTTCTTCGAGAGCTGTTTGGCGGTCTGATAGGCCTCGTCATCCGTGACGGTGACCACGCGGTCAAGAATCTTTCGATTGAGGACCTTGGGAACAAAGCCGGCTCCGATCCCCTGAATCTTATGCGGTCCCGGATCGCCGCCGGATAATACTGGTGACGTCGCTGGTTCCACGGCAATGACTTTGACCTGTGGGTTCTTTTCTTTCAAGAATTCGCCGCATCCGGTAATGGTCCCGCCGGTACCGACTGCGGCCACGAACGCGTCGATCTTTCCTTCGAGTGCGTTCCAGATCTCCACCGCCGTCGTCATTTTGTGCATCGCCGGGTTGGCCGGGTTCGAGAATTGATCCGGCATGAAGTACGACGGATTTTGGGCCAAGATGCTTTCCGCTTCCTTGATCGACCCTTTCATACCTTCCCAGGCCGGTGTCAGGACAAGCTGTGCGCCATACGACGACAACAAGCTGGCCCGCTCCATACTCATGCTTTCCGGCATGACAAGGATCAACTTGTATCCGCGCACTGCTGCGACGAGGGCCAGTCCGATCCCGGTGTTGCCGCTGGTCGGTTCCACGATGGTTCCGCCGGGTTTGAGTTTCCCTTGCCGTTCCGCCTCATTGATCATGTTGAGGCAGATCCGGTCCTTGACACTGCCTCCGGGATTGAAAAATTCGACTTTCCCGTAGATCGTGGCGGAACCCTCTTTTGACAAACGGTTCAATCGCACGAGCGGAGTTTTCCCGATCAGTGCCGTAATATCGTGGTGTAAGGTCGTGCTCACCGACCGCCTCCCATGTAGAAGAGGAACTCGACATGGTCCCCTTCATTTAGGTGAGTCGTGGCCAGATGGTCACGATCCAGGACTTTGTCGTTCACCTCGACGGCGACCATCTGCGGTTCGATGTTCTTGGTCTTGAGTAAATCGAGGACAGTTCCGCCCGTGACTTCTTCAGGCTTTCCATTGATTTTGACCTGCACGGATTCTCCCAAGTTGGCTTAGAGATTAAAGAATTTCGAAAATAACAAAGGCAGGCGCTGCTTGTCAAGGCTACGTCATGCCTATGAGAGACCGGAACCAGCCAAAGGATTCACCGCCTCCTGCCTGGCCGGTGAGCAGGAGGAGATCCTCACTGAGAGGATTGCTTGACTTTCGATCCGCCTCATCGCCACTATGCCGAGGATTAGGAATGCCGGGATGTGGAAAAAGAATTTTCTGTTTCGTGCCGCAGAGTCAACGCCACTTGCCGAGTCTGAGAACGAGCTGTTCCATGATACGGAACCGGCACTGGACAGCGCCGGTCTCGTGCTGGACAAGTTTCTCTCAGTATGGGTGCAGGGTGACGGGACCGAAGAGCAGCCGTCGGCCTATACGAGCCTCTATGTGCGAACCGCGATGCTGGACGTAAAGAAACACATCAGTCTTCTACAGCCCCTTCAAGGGCGTTCTCATCAGATCAAACAATTGCTCACGCCGGACCAAAAACAGTTTCTTCGACAATGGCTTCAGGTCCAAGCCCCACAGGCCTGGGAGTCGTCGGACGATCACTTCCGCGACCTCTTTGATCTGGAATGATCCGGCGGGTGCTGTTCCCTTCATTCACCTGGTGTTGCCGGCTGGTCACGATCTGGCTACTGGCTACTGTTCTGCTTGGGCCAGGCGGAGCGGTTTCAGCTGGATCTATCGAAGTTTGGTATGGCCCTGAGGATCGCCCACTTGAACATCTTGTGCGGGTCTACGATCGTGCCAAACGATATATCTTTGTCGCGAGTTATGGGTTCACGTCGCCGCTCTCGGTAAAGGCATTGGTTGAGGCGACAAGACGAGGTGTTGACGTTCGGATCCTGACGGATCGAGAACGTCTCAACGATCCGAAGCAACGGGCGGCCCTCTCGGCATTGCGTGAGGCCGGGATCCCAATCAAGGTCAATCAACACGACAGCCTCATGCATCTGAAGCAGGTCGTGGTCGATGATGAGGTCAATACGAGCGGTTCGATGAATCAGACAACAAGTGGCAATCAGTACAACGACGAACGCCTGGACATCATCAGAGACCATGCCATTACCGTACGGGCCAGGGAAAAGTTTCTTTCTTTATGGAAAGACCAGGAACGATTCCAGGAGTGGAAATAGCAGGAACATTGGCGGTAAGGTGGCTCTATATCTGCGTCGTTGAGGAACGATGGTCGAAGAAACCGACATCGCGGTTGTGGGAGGTGGGGGCGGCGGAGCTGTGCTGGCCCTTGCCCTGGCGCAGAAGGGGGTCAAGACCATTGTCTTAGAGCAGGCACCGGGCCCGCCGCAGGGGTTACGGGGAGAAATTCTCCAACCGAACGGGCAACACGTCCTCGATCGTTTGGGATTGCTGAATAAGTTGCCGGGATCCTCCACGCGGACGGTGCATCAGTTTCATTTCTGCCGGGTGGGTGGTCAACGGCTTTGCACCATTGACTATCGCGACTTGCCGCCTCCGTATAATCGGGCGGTGGTGACCCTGCCGAATGTGGCGCATCATGCCATTGTGGACGCAGTCGAGCGAGAACCCTCGGTCTCCTTACGGTATCGAGCGACCTTTACCGGCTTACTTCGTGAAAAGGGACGTGTGGTTGGCTTGACTGCCAAGCAGGGAGACCAGGAGCGGACGATTAAGGCGAAGGTGGTGGTGGGGGCCGATGGAGCCTTTTCGAAAGTCCGCGAGGCGTTGCAGATTTCGGCTGATCTCTACCTCTACCCGCAGGGGTACTTGATCGCGTTGTTGGACGCGGCGATTCCCATGAGTGAGGCGAAATATTTCGTCGGCAAGCGAACGATTCTTGGTCTATTTCCTGCCGCCGGGGATAAGGTCTATGCGTTCTACATGATCAAGACCGGTTCGTATGACCAGGTCAAAGCGCAAGGCCTCTCCACTCTACAGAACGCGTGGATCGCGATCGATCCATCGAGTGAGCCGATATTTCGGACCTTGATCGATTGGAAGCAAACGGCCTTTTTACCGACCGGGCGGGTTCGTACGCCCACATGGGTTGCCGATGGAGCAGTCTTGATCGGAGATGCCGCACATGCCATGAATCCGCATGCCTCGCAGGGCCGTATGCAGGCGATGGTCGATGCGATGACGTTGGCCGACCTGTTACCGGAATGTCTTGCGACGAACGACTACTCCGCTGCAACGCTCAAGCGCTATGAAGATGCACGGCGACCGCACGTCGCGATGTTGCAAAAGCTGGCTGATGAGCAGGTGCTCTTTTGGAATACGGCCAATCCGCTCATCGGCTTTCTCCGGGATCGTGTTTTCAGCACTCTGGACTGCAATGCGCGCCTTCGTTATCGGGTGTTGTCCACGACTGCCGGACTTCGTAAAGACCCTCCGTTCGGCATACTGGACCGCCTGATGGCGGCCGGATTTCTGCCGGATCCTTCGGCTCGCGATATGGCAGCAGGAGGCATCCGGTAAGGACATGCAGTCGGTTGATTGGACCATTGATGGATTACCGGAGGAGACGCAAAAGCTCTTACGCACCTACGTGAAGGATGTGACCAAGGTTTATGGATCTGAACTGGAAGGCATCATCCTCTATGGCAGCGCGGTGCGAGGGGAGTTTCTCCCGGGGCGCTCCAATCTTAATCTCCTCTTGGTGATGTCGTCCTATGACCTGGCGACGTTGAAACAGTATGACAGTCTTCACAAACGCTGGAGTAAGGACCAAGTGGTCGTGCCCTTGTTCCTAACGGTCGACGACATCCAATCCGCCTCCAAGGCGTTCCCGCTGGAATACCAAGACATCCATGATTGCCGGCGGTTGCTGTGGGGGCAAGATCCATTCGTGGGACTCAAGATCGATACTCGTTACTTGGCCGCTGAAGTGCTCCAGGCCTTGCGTGGAAATCTGCTTCGGCTCCGGCAGCGCTTGGTGGAAGGCCGAAGCACGGAAGAGGCCATCACCATTCTCTTGGCACTCTCGATGACCGCACTCCTTCCGGCCCTGCGCGGTGTGCAACGGTTGCTCGACCGACCGGTTCTCGCCCACGCGGAGCCGCTGTTGAAAGATCTTGAGGCTGCTCTCGCGGTGGATTTGACCGGTCTCCGCGATGCCTTGCTTCTCAAACGGGGGCAGATTTCTCCGGGCCAGAAGGAAACTCCGCGACTCATGGATCGTTACCTCGAAGGCCTGACTCGACTGGTCACAGCCGCAGAGGCCAGGATTACATGATCAGATCACTCCCGAAGAAAACATGGCTTGGGATTGTCTGGTTGATCCTGTTCGTCGGAGTCGTGACACCGTTCGCACATGCCGCACTCTATGATCGATCGAAAGAGCGGGTTCCGCTTCCTAGCCCAATCGGCTATGTCAGCGATCACGCGCAAGTCGTCGAACGGGAGTGGAAGGACCGTATCCGATCCGTCTGCACCGATCTTGAAAAGAAGAGCGGCGTCGAGATGGTGATCGTGACGGTCCCGAGTATTAAGCCGTATCCCTCTGCGAAGGAATATGCGGATGCCCTGTACGCAAAATGGCAAATCGGCTCGACACAGCAGGAGCATGGGCTGATGGTGTTGGTGGCGGTGCAGGAACGCCAGGCGGCGATGACCTTGGGGCGCCAAATGTTGCCGGCGGTCACTCCTGAAATTCGGCATGAAGTGAGCCGTCAGTATCTTCAGCCTGCGATTGAACGGGGCCATTTCGGTGAGGGGCTATACCGTACTGCGGTGGCTCTTGCGACACCGGCGCAAGAAGTGAGGCTTGAAACTCCGTCGCGTCGCCGCATCAAGGGACTTGGAGTTTGGATTACTCTTGGGACCACTGGCGCTATCGTGGGGTTCTTTTGGTGGCTCAGCCGTCCTGACCTCCGGCATCCCTATCGGCGGATTCAGAAGGGTGAGTATTGGGGAACCGGTCAAGGCGGTTTCGGCGGCAACTGGGGCGGCTTCGGCGGCGGAACGAGCGGAGAAGGATATCGATAGTTCGAGAGGGCTCTCACCGCGAGTGTGAGAGCCCTATGGTTGCTTTCATCAAATTGTTCATTCAGTTATACTCACGACATGAAAAAGGGAAGTGTGATGACCAGGGTCAATAGTGCCGAGGTCAAGAAGCAGTTGGGACAGATTCTTGCGCGCACCGCTCGAACGAAGCGGCGGGTGATGGTCACCAGCCGTGGCAAGGATGTGGCGGCCGTGGTCCCTATTGAAGATGTGCAGCTGCTTGAAGAGATCGAAGATCGGTTGGATCTGGACGAGGCTCGTGCCGCATTGGCGAGTGTGAAGCGAGAAGGTACGGTCACATGGAAGAAAATCAAGCGGGATCTCGGATTATGAGTTGAATGGTGCTCTATCAGATCGAGTTCTCCCGCCAAGCCGATCGCCAATTTCGGAACCTGCCATCGCAGATTCAACAACGGCTCAAGTCGCGAATCGACTCCCTTGTAACCACGCCACGCCCTCATGGATCTGAAAAACTCAGTGGCGTCGATCAACTCTACCGCCTTCGGGTCGGAGACTATCGTATCATCTATGCCGTGGAAGACAATCGCCTGCTTGTCCTCGTGGTCAAAGTAGGCCATCGCCGTGAAGTGTATCGTTAGTCGTATTCTAGAGGAGATCTAGCAATGAATAATTCTCGTTTCGGGAACCGGTTTGCATTGTCGCTGACCATCTTTGCCGGTCTGACCTTGTTCCTGTCCGGCTGTTCACGCACGGCAAAGGAAACCATCCCGTCGTCGGCACTCAATCAGGAAGTCAGTGAGGCTGTGATTGAGCGCTATATCCGTGCCCATCCCGAAGTGATCGAACAATCGCTGCAGGCGATGGAGGTCAAACGTGAGGCGGACCAGAAGGAGCGTCAGAAAGTTACCCTCAAGACTAAGCAGGACGAGCTCTTGCACGATCCTCTGTCACCGGTCAGCGGCAATCCGAAAGGCGAGATCACCGTGGTTGAGTTCTATGACTACCGTTGCGGCTTCTGTAAGCGTGCGGCACCAGCCGTGACAGAACTGCAGAAGGTCGATCCCCGTGTGCGGGTCGTCTATAAGGATTTTCCCATTCTGGGCGAAGCGTCGGAGCTTGCGGCTAAAGCTGCACTCGCCTCATATGCGCAAGGAAAGCACCAGGCTTTCCATGAAGCGCTGCTCGAGTCCCATGTAGACGTGACGAAGGAGTCGATCTTAAAGATCGCGACAAAGGTTGGTCTCGATGCAAAACGCTTGGAAGCGGATATGGCCGATCCGAAGTGGAAGGGCGTCATCGCCAAGAATCGCGCCCTCGCTCGCGAGCTCGGTATCTCTGGGACGCCAGGGTTTATCGTGGGCAATGAACTGGTGCCTGGGGCCTTGGATTTGAACGGGCTGAAGGAGTTAATCGCTCGGGCGGGACAGGGGAAATGACGTTCGGTTAAATGTGCCGGCATCGTGAGAGGACTCGAGCAGAATCTCCAATATTTCGAGATCTGGTCGACCAAAAACCTGAATTTATCAGACCTTTCCTAAGTATTGTTAGACGTCTCGATTTATGCTGCGCGTTCATCACATTGCTCTGTCACTACAACAACTGAATTTGATCCCGCAATCAGAACGGCGGCTGGTTACATTGGTCGCACACGCCGCCAATGAGCTTAGTGTCCTATCGAAACTCTTTCACTTCATGGCTGGGGCTAGTCCTAATGTAGCAATGCTTATGCAGGCCGAGAACACGCAGGCCTTAGTCATCGGGCGGTTACTTGCAGGGAAGATCTATGAGTGTTGGAAACTTTTGCAATCTGCCTTTTGGGGGAAGGCCCTGTCCAAAGACTATGAAAAGAAATTCGATGCTGAAGCTTCAGTGTCGCTCTCATGGCTGAAGAAGTACTTTAGCCGCGACAACGTCATTGCGAGGGTTAGGAACGAGCATGCCTTCCACTACTCACTCGAGCAAATTGATGACGGCTTTGCCACTCTAGTAGAAGGGGACCCACTTGATATCTATCTCGCGGAATCTGTGACCAATACGTTGTATGCCTTTGGCGATACGATTGCCGGGCGGGCGATGCTAGAGAACATCAAGCCAGGCACCCATGAAGAAGCGTACGAAGCGCTCCTTCAGGAAACGTTGCTGGCCGTCAATCATATGCAAACAGTTATAGGTACCATAATGGACATCTGTTTTCAGAAACACTTCGACGGAAACCTATATTCATTGGGTGCCAAGACGGTCGAAATTGAAGGCGCTCCGGATTCACAAACCGTGAAGATTCCATATTTTATAGAGATTCATAACGATAAAGACTCCTAACGCGCAAACGAGAAATTGGGTTGGGTCTTACAATACGACAGCATGCAGCACGAACATGATGTTAGTATTTGCTTCCGTGGTAACTTGAATAACGTTCTGGTTGTTCCAAACAGCGTGGGCTGGAGGCTGGCGCGATCTCTGAATGTGCTTCTTGCTGCGTGCCTCTTCGGGTTTGCCGGGGTGTCGGTTACGCATGGGGATCCTGGCTCTCAGAGTCAGGTAATCGAGACGGTCAAGGTGCCGCTCTATGACAACTTAGGCACGCTTCACTATCCGATCACCACGGCAGTGCCGCATGTGCAGCGGTATTTCGACCAGGGATTGCGGCTCTACTACGCGTTCAACCATCAGGAAGCTATCCGGTCCTTCCAAGAAGCTGCGCGGTTCGATCCGGACTGCGCGATGTGCTACTGGGGCATCGCGCTTGCCTACGGGCCTAACATCAATGCGCCGATGGATGTTGCGAGCGGGCGTCTCGCCCATGACGCGATTCAGCAAGCCAGCCAGCATGCAACAAGGGTGAGCGATCGAGAGCAAGCTCTGATCCGAGCGCTGGCGACGAGGTATGTAGCGGAGCCGCCGGCTGATCGTACAGAATTGGATGTCGCCTATTCACACGCGATGGCTGAGGTGGTGCAGCGCTTCGAGGATGACTTCGAAGCCAAGACGCTATATGCAGAGTCGTTGATGGACTTGAGCCCATGGAACTATTGGACTGCTGATGGTAAGCCCAAGCCCAATACGGCCAGGCTCTTGTCACAGCTCGAAGAAGTCCTGGCTGCCAAACCGAGTCATCCGGGTGCGAACCACTTTTACATCCATGCGGTTGAGGCGGTGCAGCCGGAACGGGCACTCGCGGCTGCCGAGCGCCTTGCGAGTCTCATGCCTGGCGCGGGGCATCTGGTGCACATGCCGGGCCATATCTACATCCGGGTCGGCCGGTACGAGGATGCCATCAAGGCCAACGAGCATGCTGTGCATGCTGATGAAACCTACATTCGAGATCATAGTCCAGCCGTCGGCATCTACGTGCTTGGCTATTACCCGCACAACTACGACTTTCTCGCGTTTGCCGCGAGCATGATCGGCCGTGAAGCCCAGGCCATCGCTGCGGCAGACAAGATTGCGGCCTTAGTGCCACAGGAATTGTTACACGAGCCCGGGATGACCTTCCTTCAGCATCATCAGACGCGCCATCTGCAGATGCGCGTGCGGTTTGGTCGATGGGACGAACTGCTGAATGTGGAGGGACCTGCTGAGGATCTGCCTCATGCTCGCGCGATGTGGTTGTACGCGCACGGGCGAGCATTGGCGGCACGTGGCCACCTCAAGGCGGCGGATGCCACGCTGGTCCAGTTGCGCGCTATCGCTCAGGATTCTCGGGTAAGATCGCTGCGTCTTGAATTCAATACCGCCGGCGCCGTGCTGGACATTGCCGTCGAGGTACTTGCCGGCCACATCGTCGCAGCAAAGGGTGATCTGCCTGGAGCAATAAGTCATCTGAGAGAGGCCGTGCGACTCGAAGATGCGCTCGTCTATGGTGAGCCGCCTGAGTGGACGGTCCCCGTGAGAGAGGAACTTGGTGTGCTTCTGCTCAAATCGGGGCGCTCAGACGAGGCCGAGCAGGTGTTTCGTGAAGATCTGAAGCGATTCCCGAACAATCCCTGGGCTCAGCAAGGCCTTGCCGACGTTCTCCGTTTACTGAATAGCGAAATGAAAGCCGAATGATGGAGTAGGGTGGAACAGCGCTGTGTGGAAGCTGTGTGGACGGACGCGTACCTCCTCCACCATACCACCCTCTTCCTTCCCGATCTGTGTTGCACCTCTTCTCTTGTCGTACGTATGATCGCAGCCCTCCATTCTTGAGGAGACTCCATGGCAAAAGTTACTGAGATCGCTCCAGACCTCTTTCGTATTACGACGTTCGTTCAGGAGTACAACATCCAGTTCAGCCAGTTCTTGATGCGCGACGATCAGCCGTTGCTGTTTCATACAGGCCCGCGGGCACTCTTTCAGGAGGTCAAATCTGCCGTGGCGTCGCTCATCGATCCACAGACTTTGCGTTGGATCGGATTCAGTCATTTCGAGTCCGATGAATGCGCAACGGTGCTGGAGTGGCAGCAACTGGCTCCGCAGTCGGAAGTCGTGTGCAGCGTGGTCGGCAAGGTGGTGAGCGTCGACGACTGTTTGGCGCTTCGTCCTGCCAAAGGGATGGGTGACGGGGAGATCCTTGAGACTGGGCGCTATCGGTTCCGCTTTCTTGCCACGCCACATGTGCCACATTGCTGGGAAGCGGGACTGCTGTTTGAGGAGACAGAACGGACGCTTTTGTGTTCCGACCTCTTTCACCAAGACGGGGATGTTGAACCGATGACGCAATCGGATGTCATCGGCCGATGTCGGGAGACGCTGGTGGGGTATCAGCGAGGTCCACTGGCGAATTATGTGCCCTATTGTTCCTTGACGGAGGCGACGCTGAATCGACTGGCGGCACTCCAGCCGAAACGGCTCGCGACGATGCACGGTTCGGTCTATGTTGGTGATGGAAGTACAGCTCTTCGCGATCTTGCCGTGATGTGGCAGGAGGTCCTCACCACATAATCGGGGCAGACCCGCTCCGTTCCTTCAGGAATCACATTTTTCTTGGGAATAACGTCCGCCACAGCGATACTGCGAAAGCAGAAGGTCAGGCCTTTGTGGAATGAGGGAGGGTGTATGACCGGTCCGGCCAAGATCGTTGTGCGGTATCAGAATGGATCGATGTTGAAGGGCTATGCCCAGGACTTCTCCCCCGGGGCCCAATATTTTCACGTGAAAGCAGAGGGCGCCAAGACATCGGCACCGCTCATGCGCGTGATCATGCAGGAGCTGAAGGCCGTGTTCTTCGTGCGCGACTTTGTCGGAAACGGGAGTTACACGGAGGGCAAGTCATTCGTTGCGGGCAAGCCCCTGTCCGGGCGAAAAGTTGAGGTGACGTTCCAGGACGGCGAACTCTTAGTGGGAACGACCACTGGCTACGACTCAACTCGGCCCGGCTTCTTCCTCTTTCCGGCTGACGATCGAAGCAACAATGTTCGTATGTACGTTGTTGCCAAAGCGGTCAAAGGCGTGCGGTTTCTCTAGCCCGCACTATTCATGACTCTTCTGCTGCAATCGCCGATCCGCTGTTGCGGCAAGCCTGCGGCCAGCGGGCTCGCCCCTCAGACCCTCGAGGTACTGCACGAGTACGCCTCTGGTCCTCCGGGCTCCGCGCGCCGGTCTCACGACGCGGTTGGGCGATCTCGCCACGAACAATCATGAATAATGCGGGCTAGCAGAATGCTGAGAAAATCAGCCAGCGACGTTCCCCGCATTGCTTTGAAGTACGTGAAGCGTATCTCGTGGAGCGTCGTTCGTTTTCGAAATGCGAAAAGCGAGATACACGTGTGTGGTCAGGCTGTATGGTGCAGAATTTATGAGGCGGCACAGCGGCGCAGACGGTCCATGATCGCTATCCCCAGCCCTTCTTCCTGACAAGGTTCCACATAGATTCGATCCAAACCTTGCGCGTCCAGCCGTCGAAGAGCCGCAAAGAGATGGCGTGCGGCTTCCCGAAGATCGCCGGTTGTTGAGAGGACCTCAACCGCTGCAAACCGCTCGTCCGCTGCACTGGCTTCTGAGAAGATCAACAATCCAGCCCGCTCGTTTTTGGGGGGTGTCGGTCGTGTCTTGGCGGAGGTCAGGATTGTGACGGGAGTTTGAGTTGCGTAATGGCGAGCCAGTTGCCCTGGGGCGGTCGGTTGGTCGACAACGGAAGACGATCGGCTCAGTGACCCTATGAAGGCGCTGAGTTGTTCCAGCGTGATGCTCCCAGGTCGCAACAATTCAGCCTGGGGGCCTATCAGTGAGACGATGGTCGACTCAACGCCGACGGGACAAGGCCCTCCGTCGAGGATGAGATCGATCGCGCTTCCCAGCCCATCTGCCACGTGTTGAGCCGTTGTTGGACTGACGTAGCCAAAGGGATTGGCACTTGGTGCGGCAATCGGCGTGCCTGCCTCTCGAATCAGTGCCTGCGCCACCGGATGGTTCGGCATTCTGACGGCGACGGTATCCAGACCGGCGGTGACGAGATCCGGAATGGTCGGCTGTTTCGGCAAGACCAACGTCAGTGGTCCCGGCCAAAACTGATCGATCAGCTGCCACGCTGTTGATGTCAGAGTTCTTACCACGTTGTCCAGTTGTCTCCGATCGGCAATATGGACGATGAGCGGGTCGAATTGCGGACGTTGCTTGGCTTCAAACACTTTCGCTGCCGCGTCAGGATTCAACGCGTCACAGCCGAGTCCATAGACCGTTTCAGTTGGAAAGGCCACGAGCCCGCCCATTCGAATGGTCTCGGCGGCCAGGCGAATGGATTCTGGCGCTGAGGCTGGGAGGATTTGAGCTTTCACAGGAGTGATTGTGCTGTTGAATGATGGTCTGTTGCCGGTGTCCCGCTATTCTCTGACGGTCATGGTCATGCTGATGGGATCGAGGGGATTGTCATATTCGTCGCGTGGCGCCGCGACGATTGTGTCGACCACGTCGATCCCACGAAAGACTTCTCCGAACACCGTGTAGCGTCGATCCAACCCGCTGTTGTCGTCCACACAGATAAAGAACTGTGAGCCGTTGTCGTTGAAGTCGCGTGTGCTGTTGCTCTCGCGCGGCATCTTGGCCATGGAGAGTGCACCGCGCTTGTGCGGGTAATCGTTGGGTTCAGGGGAGAGAAAGTATCCGGGGCCGCCGGTTCCATGGAGCATACGATCCGGCTGCTTGCTCAAGGGATCGCCGCCTTGGATGAGAAATCCAGGGACCACTCGATGGAAGGTGGTGCCGTCATAGAACCCCATCTTGATCAGGTTGATAAGGTTCTCGACATGCCGCGGTGCGGCATCAGGATATAGGCGGATCTTGATCTCGCCCAGCTTCGTGGTAATGGTGATGCGAGGATCCTTTTTCTGAAACTGCAGTGTCATGGTGCTGACTGTAACAAGGCCATCCTCGCGGTGACAAGGACTACCGATAGTACTCAGCACTATCGTCCGTGAGCCGTTCTTCCGGGTTGATGCGGAGCCACATGCATCCGCCGAGCAGTGCCATGAAGGCTGCCAGGCCGAGCGAAGCGGGCCATCCCCACTGTTGCGCGATCCATGGTGTGAGGGTCGGGGAGACCGCCCCTCCGAGATTGGCTCCCATGTTCATCAAGCCGGACAGGCTTCCGGCATGGGCCGGAGACAAGTCGCTGATGGATGACCAGTAGGCGCCGATCGTGAAATAGAGCCATCCTGCTCCTAATGAGAGACAGGCAATGGCGAGGTAGGGTGATTCAACCAAGGCACCAATGGCGATGGATAGAGCGGCCAGACCCATACCGGCCATGCCGACGATCCGGCGTCCTCTTGTGATGCCATACGTGCTCGCCAGTCGATCGGTGACCCATCCACCGACGGGACAGGATAGGAGAATGGCCAGGAATGGGGCGGCGGCGAAGAGTCCACCGCGTAAGACGCTGAAGCCTCGTTCATTGACGAGGTACAAATAGAACCAGGACATATAGACATAGGCGACATAGCCCAGGCATCCGTAACTCATCATGAGCCACCAGACGGTGGAGGTTCGTCGTACGCGATTCCAGGGAATCGGAAGCTGGGGCTTCTGTACGGGTGCAGCAGCGCTCGCCCCTGGAGAAGAGGTAAGCCAGGGGTGACTCGTGGGACGGTCAGCGGCAAGAAGCCACCAGACGACGGCCAGCCCTAGGCCAAGACCGCTTGAAAGATAGAACGCGGTTTGCCATCCATAGTTGACCATGATCCAAGCGGTGATTGGAGGGGTGACGGCTGCACCCACCCCGATTCCTCCGATGGCAATGCCGATACCAAGTCCCCGTTCGTGGGAAGGGAGCCAGTCCGTAACCGCTCGGTTAAAGGTCGGCAGCGCTGCCGCTTCTCCGACACCAAGGAGGAGACGGATCAACGCGAGTGCGCCTACGATTCCCAATGGGCCGGCGAGGAACGACGTGGCTGCCACAGCTGTCCAGGCGGTAAAGCAGGACCACCAGATGAGTGCGAGAGTGAGGACGATGCGCACGCCCCAGCGATCGCTCAGCCATCCACCTGGAATTTGGAAGAGGGCGTACCCCACGACGAATGCGGAGAAAATCCAGCCCATCTCCTGGTCGGTCAGTCCCAGAGCGGGCATCATCTGACGAGCCGTGACGGAAATGTTCACCCGATCGATATAGGTGACGACACTGATGGCGAAAAGTAAGCCAAGGATGAGCCAACGTATCGGCGAGGGTGACGGATCGGTGCGAGGAAGAGGGGCCGTGTTACTCACGGCAGGTTTGAGAGTTGGTGAGGATGGTTCGCACGATCGGCTGGTTGGTAGCAGGGTGAGTGGAGTGCCGCCTCTGTGCAAGAGGCGGCACTCTCGCTGTTACTTTGCAGCCACGATCTCGAGCAATTCTACTTCAAATACCAACGTGGACCCTGGCTTGATGGGTGAACCGGGAGGGCTGGCATCGCCATAGGCAAGATTAGCCGGACAGACCAACCGACTTTTGCCACCGACCTTGATTTGCTGAACTCCTTCCGTCCAGCACTTAATGACTTTGTCGAGAGGGAACGTGGCCGGCTCTCCTCGCTTGATGGAACTGTCGAACACGGTGCCATCGGTGAGGGTGCCATGATAATGGACCTTGACGGTATCGGTTGCTTTCGGCGTCGCGCCGGTTCCCGGCTTGATCGGTGTGATCACAATGCCAGACTCTGTCTTGACGGCGCCCTTTTCCGTTGCTGCTTTGGCGGCGAATGCCGTTCCAGCTTTTTTCTCACCCTCGGCGACGAGGGCCAACCGAGCTTGTTGAAGTTGCTGGATCTTTGGCCCGAAGGTCTGGAGGTCGACTTTTGGAGAGCGCTTGAGCACGCCATCGGTCATCCCACTCTTGACCATGTCCAGTTCAGCTTCGGTAAGTGAGAATGTCCCGATTGATTGGCTGAGGGCCAAGCCAAGGGCATACAAGGTTTTTTGGTCATCATTGGCTGGGTCCGATGCTGCCCACGAAGGGGCCGCAAGAAGGAAAAGCCCAGCAGCAATAGTCAATATACGAGTTCGCATAGGTTGTCGGGTCCTTTCGTAATAAGAGGCCAAAGAAGTTTGTAAGCATACGACAGGTATCGTGGTCCTACAATACATATTTCAGGGGTAGAAGTTGGAGGATTTAGGGTAAAAGTGCCTGATTACGCAGAGGAATTCATTTGAGCAATAGTGGCGGAGAGGGAGGGATTTGAACCCTCGGTAGAGATTTTGTCCCTACGACGGTTTAGCAAACCGTTGCCTTCGGCCACTCGGCCACCTCTCCACGTCACGATTGTAGGGATCGGGCCGCATCCACAGCGGAAATTGTCGCCAGGGGCGGGACATCACCGATGCGGAGGCATCTTACCTCAGCTCAAGGGAGAGGCACAAGGGATGATTCGCATCTGGTTCAACTGCGCAGGCACATTTTCGAGGTTGCCACACGACGAGGTTTGAATACGCTGTGCTTCACGTATGTTGGTTCCAGCGACAGTAACTGTGTGAGCCGCTTCTGTACTGACTTGATGAATCGATAGAGCTGGTTTGATAGATGAGTAGGAGAGAGGGCGTTATGCTGGGAACCCTCGGTCTGTTCTTCAATCTGTGGGACGAGGCTGGTATATCGTAGCGCGATATGGCTTGGCCGCACCACCCCGCTGAGCATCAGCATATGAAGCGCTTTGCGTTTCCGTTCGGTACGACCACGATACATGTGGAGTCTAGAAACTGACATCGTGCATCCTCCTCGGTGATCGATCATGTTTATCCGACGGTCTGGGTACATGCGCTCAAATCCACAAGATGTGCTTGAAGTCTGTCTCGAGATTTTTGGGGTGACCACAGTGACGGCATCGAGCAGAGAGGACTGACTGGTCTGCAATGCCTGTCGTGCGAAGCACCAGTTGATAGATCGTCCCTCCGCAGAAAGGACAGGCCTTCCCACGGAGTTCCCGTCGAATAGCTCCTCTAGAATTCGGTTGTTTTTCCACGTGTGGTTCTCCTGCTCACCCTGAGGTGCTGTATGGAACAGTCACAGGAATATGAGTGAAGGGAGGTTTCTTCGGGAGGGAGAAGAAACCTTCGTTGCCTGCGGGTGGGCATCCGCACACAACGTCCTTCACCCACGTGTTCTGTAAGCCCTCCTCTACCGGTGCACCACGCGATCCATGTTTTCCGATGGACCGCTCGACCTTCATGCGCGAATCACAATCTGTTCCCACATTCGGTGTGGAAGTGGTACTGCCTGGGTTGTCGGTGCGATGAACTCCCTCAGGCGGGCTTGATCTTTGGACGATGTGAGGAGCAGGTCGAGCTTGACCCACTGGTGTTTGACCCACTGAACTTCGGCAAGGTCAATATAGATCGCTGAACTCTCATCGTCGGGGAGCCATAGGCGTAACTTGACATAGTCGCCGGGGTGCAGGGTTTCGGGGCCTGTGATCGAAGGAGGGGAGGAGGAGAGCGCATAGATACAACCTTCGCCCTGTAACCCTTCGCTTCCTTTCGACAGGATGCAATCGATCGCGATCTTTGAAACCATGGCCTGGGGCATCATCATTACGCCTCCTTGAGATGTCTTGATGGTCATTGCACGGTAATACGAGAACGGAAATGCGACTACTACCCTGGTAGGTGGCAAGACCCATCAAACGAGGGTGTCGGCTGTCATCCGTTGAGCGTTCAAGGGGATGGCACGGTTGCATTGGCGTGCCATGGATAGGCCGCTTTGTTCAAAGAAGTACAAAGGGAAGACGAGGACTGTTGTTTCCTCTGCACCTGAGGCCGGTATCGTCAACAGTGCGTTGTGTTGGTTTTACTACGAACTGGTATATGGCGAAGGAAGCATTCGGTTGGAATTTTCAGCGGAGAGGGAGGGGAGACGCTCCCCCCAACTACAAAGATACGCACTCTCTATGGCCCCACATTTGTTCAGGCTTCCAGAGGGGCGCATACCCAGCGATGGGTCGTGTCTGCGTGTCTAGCAGGCTGCGGAAAAACTCATTTTGACCCGTGTCGCCGTCACGGATATTGAGCTGTGAGAGGACGTTGAATATTCATGCAGGATGCGCAAAAAGGCCGTCCAGCAAGGCCGCAGCGAGCGAAGAGGCGAATCGTACTCTGGGCCGTACGTTGAGCCTCTGAGCGATGCGAGAACGTCGGTGGCGGTCTTTTTCCGCATCCTGCTAGAGCCACTGTCGTGTCGCAAAATAGCTGAACGCAAGGACACAAAGGACTCCCATAATGCACAGCACGGCTGCCCTAACAAGAGGATTGTGAAGCCACTGGAGTGAGCTCTGAAATAGGTTGAGAGAGACTGCCATAGGACACCTCTCTTCTCGCAAGGTGCGGGTTGGATGGTACGGTCATAAGGCTACGCTTGGTCGATGAGCCTGTAAACAGGAGATTACTGGCTCCTGGAGCCAGTTGGCCGGTACCCTTGATCAAAACTCGTGTCATCAAGCCCGATCACATCCTACCAATTCAGTTTCCCCTCTCCCTAATCGGCACATCTCGGCCTTCTTCGGGAAGTCTATCCCCTGCAGGCAGCTACGCTCGGCTTCCCGTAAGGTAGGAATTCCATAGTGCCGCCGTCGAGAAAAGAGATCACCGGCCCCATGAAGTCAGCACAGGCCTCGCACCATAATCAGAAGAACAGAGGTGGCAAGTGTGGCTCTAACGCGTACCAAGTCATTCCCTGAGAACTTTATTGAAACAGTCACCTGCGTTGATCGCCTTCAGCGTTGCACAGCTGATGATCTTGGCGGACCCTTTAGCGTCGTTATAGATCAGGACAGCAAACATTTGGCCGTCGCGACAGGTCACATTCCAAATGGCATCATCCGACTTCGTTGACCCCTGGAAGAAGGTTCGTGTCACGGAGTCACAGCGTTGTCCACTGCCTTGAAGAAACTTGGCGAAGAGCGTGTTCCGGTCTCCCGCTGTCATCTGCAGTATACGGCCATGGGCGGGGTTTGCTGATGCCTCTTGTATCCAGATTCCCCCGAGCAAGAGAACAACAATAAGCGCATGAACCATCTGTTATCCTTCCTGTTGCATATTCTATTAGGCGAGGTAGAGCTAGGACTACGGTCTGTCCTGGTTAATGTGTCGTTCTCCGGGGCATCTTCATGCCCCTCGCAATAATCCGTCTGATGTGCTCCAACAACTCCACCGATTGCTTGGAGTCCATCCTGTTCTGATTCAAGCCCTCGAGCATGTCATTCACGACTGTTTCTTCGGTCTGAGCCATCATGTCCGGCGATGGGAACATCGTTTCAGAGAGTCGAGCGCGTGGCTTCTTCGTTCGTAAGACCCGATCAGTCTTTGACCGGTAGAACATCACGAGTGAGGATGCTCTCCGTGAGGCCACGGAGCGGCTCAACCTGTACATCCAGGAGAAAAAGGGTACACGTTCAGTGACAGCTGGGAGAGTTGAGCGGGAAGGTGGTCCGAATGAAAGTTCACAACCTGTTAAAATATGGCGGAGGGGGCGAGATTTGAACTCGCGGATGGGTTACCCCATCTCCGGTTTTCAAGACCGGCACGTTCGGCCGCTCCGTCACCCCTCCGTGTCTGATATTCGCTTTAAATTCAATTGTTTCGTTGGTAGGCGTCTGAGCCCCTTCTCGGTGAGGGTCCGGCTGGGGCGCGTTTTCTGGGTTAGTTAACCTCCTCGGACTTGTCTCCAATAGCTCATCGTCCAGACGCTGGACCTGGTGCCGATGGTCTCCCTCAAAGAGATGCGAGTATACATCCAACGTGATGTTGATGCTACTGTGACCGAGTTGTTGTTGGATATATTTTACGTTCGCATTCTGTTGAATCAACAGGCTGGCGAAGGTGTGCCGCAGGTCATGGAATCGTACCCGACGCAGCCCAGCCGCTTCGAGACAGGCGTAGAAGCCTTTCCTGAGGACCTCATTCGTCATACGGTTGCCATGTGGCGTCAAGAATACCCATTTCGGGAAAGCGTATCCCTTCATCGAGCTTTCAAGCTGAAGATTTTCTTTCAACTTGAGCAACTCGGCTTGTAACTGGGGAGAGAGATCTACGCGCCGAATCCGGTTGGTTTTGGTGGATGTCTCTTGCCGCCTGACAACATTATGCCGGACTTCAATGAAGGATCCCAGGAAGTCAATGTCTTCCCATTGGAGGCCGATCAATTCTCCCTCTCTCATGCCTGTCCGTACGGCACAAAGGAAAAGCGGATAGAGAAACGAATACCGCTCCTTAGTGGTGGCAAGTAAAGCCTTGACCTCGATTGCGGTCAGCGGTTCGATATGGGCGCTTGAGGCCTTGCATCCCTTCACGATCATCCCAACTTTGGACACAGGATTGGCGGTAGCGGTGCCATCGTCAATGGCATGGTTGAACATTTCTCGCAGCGGCGTCAGGATATTCAAAATCGTCCGTTTCTTGAGCCCCTGGCTGTTCCAGGTGGCAACCAAGTCTTTCACATCCTTTCTGGTCACGTGATCCAAGGTGCGAGAGCCTAGGGCAGGGTAGAGGTGCTTCTTACAAACCTGCCGATAGCCTGAGGCTGTTGAGAATTTGCAGTTGTTATCCACGTAGGCACTGAGCCAATTCTCCATGTACCCTTTCAGGGTTGGCATGTTCCGTTCGGGTTGTGAAAAGATTACAGGACTGCCATTGGCCTCGGCCCATCTGATCTTTGCTTCAATCTTCTTGGCAAACTCTAAGGCCACTTTCTTGTCAGAGAACCGCTTCCTCTTGCGGCTGTTATTGTGGATGATGGAAACCCACCAGCCAGACTTTCCAGTTCGTTGTGTAACTTTGACTCCCAATTCATCCTCCTTGGATTAGACGTTTCTGCCTACAGCATGATTGGTTGACATGTTGTCACCATCTTTCTTCCTGCTCTCAGTCATCCATCCACACGTGGCGTAATGCTATAATGCTGGCATAATATCTAATGGCACTGCAACAACGCTATTGACGCCCATAGCAGGGCCCAGTAGGGTGTGAACAATGGAATAGGATACCTCATCCAAGGAGCAGTTTAATCTCTGCATCGATTCTCGGTGAGCGATGCAGACGAAGATCCTGGCCATTCGGCAAAAACGGCGACCACATGCCATAGTGGAGGAAGCCCTTCGTGACCTTCTCAAGAAGTACAAGGTCAAAGGATAAACCTATGATGGGGTATTAGGCTACATCCGTCCTGTGCCGCGCCTCTTGCATCTCTCGGAGAGTATTTTCAACCAGAGCATCGATATCGACTTTTGTGACCTGCCGCCTGGTCAAAAACTGGTCAATATCCGTCGGACGAATAAGCACCTTGGTCCTATGGCCAGCTTGATAGCACGGTAAGCCATCAGCGAGCCAACGCTTGACCGTACGGGCAGAAACGCCCGCCCAGGCAGCTGCTTCTTTCAACGGCAGAAATCCTGGACGCTCCATCATTCAGTGACCAATGAGTTAACGCTCAGCACCCCTGCCGATGTGGCCTAGTCAGTGAATCGTCTCTAACGCTTTCCTAATAGTGATCCACTGCTCAGTCATTGCTCTCTCAAGCACTTATGAGAAGGTTCAGATTTTATAACCATACCGAAAAAGTAGGGGTGGCCACAGAAGCGAAGGGACTCCGGTGTTGGTGCCGGCCGCGTTCCGGGAGGCACTCACCAAGGTCTGCAGAGCGGCGGAGTGGCGCACGAATGTCTGCGGAGGCACCGCGTCTCGAGACGCCGTGCCAGGTGAAGTCTGGCACCGTCGTGTCGCACGATGCGACGCGACCGTGCCGAGACAATACCCGTCGCCCGTCAGGGGGTGTGGCACGCCCGTGGCAACCGCGCCACCGCGGACGGTGTCACGGGTGCAAGCGTGCGTGGCCACAGACTGGGGGATTCTGTTGCGCCCCGGTGTCGGTGAGGGGCGCAACACGATGGTGAAAAGAGTTCGGTGCGCGAGTTGGTGTCTGAGTCCACTCATGGTCGAGATGGCTCTTCAGGGAGAATCGAGGAGCAGAGGTGCGAGTCTACTACCTCCATGACGGGAATCCGGATATCGAGGCGCGCCTCATGTTCAAGGATCATGATGGGCGCATGGGGGCGACCTCCTGTGCACGGGAACGAATGGATTGACTCCCGCACCAGTCCGAAGTAGACTAAGCTTAGTCCATATGGGGGGTGTATGAAAGTTGCCACCAAAACGGTGAATGTCCATGAGGCCAAGACCCATTTTTCCAAACTCCTTGCCGCCGTTGCAAAAGGGCAGCGCATTACGATTTGCAAAGATGGAATGCCGGTGGCCGAGCTGGGACCGCTTGAGGCCAAGCTGCCACGTCGCCGCTCAGGGCTTTTGAAAGGACGCGTGACCATCTCTGACGATTTTGATGCGCCGTTACCACCGGACATGATGGCTGCATTCGAGGCTGGGCCATGAACCTGTTATTAGATACGCACGTGTTTTTGTGGTTTGTGATTCAGTCTCCACGACTCTCGAAAACCATCTATCACCAGATCGAGACCACGCCCGTGGTCTATATCAGTGCCGCGTCCCTGTGGGAAATCGTCATTAAGATCCAACTCAACAAGCTCGCCGCGGATCCCAACGAACTCGCGGCGAAGATCGTGGACAGTGGGTTTCAGGAATTACCGGTGTCTGTGCTCCACACCCTGGCGCTTGAACGGTTGCCGCTGCATCATCGTGATCCCTTTGACCGTATCTTGGTGGCGCAAGCCCAGGTTGAACACCTGCGCATGCTCACTTGTGATGCGAGTTTGAAGCCCTATGGTCCGGTGTGTCAGATGCTTCCGTAGACCAACCGAGTGTGCATCTCGTCCCGGTCTGATCGAACGGATCACCGTGGATCCGCTCCATCGCGTCACATGTTCGAGGCAAGATCTGGGAGCTGCGTCCGGAATTGTCGGGGACTGAGTACCGGTTCTTTTATGCCGCATTCGTGAGGCAGCGGTTCGTCATCCTGCATGCGATCTGGAAGAAACGGCAGAAACTGCGAGAACGAGACATTGTCCTTGCGGAGCAACGATACGAGGAGGTCACGCGCAAGGCGTCACGATGAATACGCATAGACAGTACATTAACGAACAGATCAAGAAGGAGCCAAAATTCGCCAAGGCTCTTGCGAAGGCGGAGCAGGAAGTTGGGATTGCAGTGGAGCTGGCGAAGCTGCGGGAACGACGCGGGCTCAGTCAGACGGAGCTCGCCAAACTCACCGGTATGAAACAGCCGCAGATTGCTCGCTTAGAAAGCGGGGCCCATTTCCCCGCGTTTCCCACCCTGCAGAAGCTTCTGGGCGTGCTCGGTGGCAAATTGGAACTGACCGCGGATGCCTGCCATCTCGTTCCAACACGACCGAAGGTCGCCAGCGCGCGGCGGTAGCGCGTCCTCAGCATCCAGAGTGCAGAGAGTCATCATAATCGAGGGGAGAGAGACCCTGAGGCAGCGCGCCGCGAGACGACACAAACATCTCCAACTCGATCAAGGGAAACTCACGCGCGCGAAGGCCGTGCTGGGTGCCAAAACGGAGACCGAAGCCATCGAACGCGCCCTTGCGCTCGTGGTGGAGGAGCACAGGCTCGACCAACTCTTGAAGTGGGTGAAGGGACGCATGCAGCTGCGAAGGGTCTTTCGAAGAGATGCGGCGCCTCAGTCTTCATACGAACCGCTCCGTCGACTAGTTGCACACTGAGGACCGTCGTCACGCAGAATCAACGGGACGTTCTCGCCATCCAGTCCATCCGTCCCTTCAAGCTTAGTCTGGTCTAAGCGTTGCGGGATCGTTTGATCGTGTCGTACGCCGCTCGTCTCTGATGCTGATCCCTTTTTTCACGACAGTGGTGAAGCACCCCCGGCAACCTCGCGAGAGCCGTTCGGCGTTCCACTGCGTTCAGCGACCATCTAGATGGGTGCATCGTCGCCGGCTGGCCGACAAGCGCGTCAGGCTCAAGATGGCATCGAAGCCGACTCGTTGACTCCCTTCCATCTTGGCGAACGGGCTTGGTTGCTTCGGTCTCTCTGAACAGGACCGTCTCGCCTCGTCCGTTGAGTCTGCTCTGCCATGCCGTGCTGGTGATGAGCGGGGACCAGCTTGTGGTTTCGGGTTAGGTGCCTGTGCGCATCCGGCCGTCGCCCTGGCTTTCCACCGGTGGGCTGCGTCGATCATGCCCGCACGTCGCGAACGATCGCGTCGTCTTTCGCGGGCATTCCTCCGCTTCGCGCCCGCCGGCCCGCCAGGTGGCGGCGGCCTCTCTGTCTCCTTTGTCGTCGC
>NZ_JBLFBO010000118.1:0-1607 GCF_047338595.1 Nitrospira sp. BLG_1 | reverse complement strand
GTACGACGGGCGATAAGGTGGATTCCTTCCACGTCGCCTTGCAGCTGCAGTACTAACTTGGATGCTATGGGGTCGAAGTAGCGTCTTGAGAATGTGCATCTTCCGCATGGGGAGGTAGTTCTGTATAGGCTATCGAGCGGAGACGGTATGGTGGAAGTGTCAGAGAGATAATAAAGGGTAATAGCGGGCATTTACACACGCAGACACTGAAACGAGGACTTGCCGTCTCTCAATTTTGCGCGAGGTTCCCATAGCTTCCTGGGAACCTCGCTCCCTCTCCTCCTCAAAAACAATCAGGATTTTAGAAGTCGTTATCCACAGGGTTGGGATCTCTCTCCTCAACCTTCCTGTAAATTCCTGAAAACTCGTCAGTAATGGCTGTCTCCGTATTCAGGGTATTCCCGATGGGCCTGATCCATTTCTTCCAATATGTTGGAAGTTATAGGAAAAGTAGTGATGGGCCGTGAGCGATGTAATGGACTGATAAATCCGGAACCGTGGATGGACTGCAGTGCCGAAAAAGCATTCACTCGAGAACGGCGTTGTTGGTGATGTGTGAACCAGCGGAAACGTCGCGGACTCAGTCATTATAGGGAACCGAATATGATGTTGAGCGGTACAAGCAGTCCCCACGGCTTTCGCAGTGTAGGTGAAGACAAGACATATTTTTGAGCTAGGCCTGCCTGGAGCATCACGTCTGAGAAGGAGGTGAGACAATATGAACGTGAAGGGATTCATTATTGAAGATGATGAAGGAAGAGAATTCGTGGTCGTGTGTGAGCGTCCCTATAGACAGTTTGGTGGAGCCTTCCTGCTTCGAGGCTGGCAGCGACGGCGACTGGTTCCCTTGCATTATTCGGAACGGGAGCTTCGCCGAATCGTTGGAAAAGTGTTGGTTTCGCTCGACGATCTCTTTAAAAGTCTTCCGAGGTTTTCGAGCAACGCTGATATGCCTCTTTCCCTTGGAGACAGTGCGACGACATCACGGTTGAGAAAGTCGGTGGTCTTGAGGAAGGTGGATCGGGACGAGAATTGTATCGGGAAAATGAAGTGACCTGCTTCGACCTCAGTTCCCCAGGGCGATTCTTGGCGTCTCGCGATAGGATTTTGAGCCCACGATAGTCTATTGAGTAAAACCTATTTTACTGCTGCTGATCAGTTCGGAAGACTACGTGGGATCGTGATTGTGCCAATTCCGCGGCTCGCCTCTTTTCTCTTTATCTTTCTCGTAGAAATAGGTGCTTGGTGATCGCATGTCTCACTGGAGGCCTGACTCGGCGTAGGGGGATTCCTCGACCTCGTTGAGAAATGTACTCGCAGCATTTGATTCTCTTGCAGTATGATACAGCTTCTCTGTCTAAGGGGTGCCGTGTGTTGAAACAGCGCATCGAAGCCGTCACGAAAGCCAATCAGAGATTCTACGAGGCGTTTGAAAGTCTCGACATCGTCAAGATGGACGAGGTGTGGACACATCAGGAGTATGTTACTTGTATTCACCCAGGCTGGACGATTCGTTCGGGATGGCCTGCCGTTCGCGACTCGTGGGTACTGATCTTTAACAACACGTTCTCGATGAAGTTCGAGCTGAGCGATATCATGGTTCAGGT
>NZ_JBLFBO010000117.1:0-1617 GCF_047338595.1 Nitrospira sp. BLG_1 | reverse complement strand
TGACAAGCCGGGAGTCATGATCGGCTCCCGGCTCATAGAAAGGACCTTTATGCAACGGCTTTCAGGGGATTTCACAGTCAAGCGCATCGTAACGGCGTACAGCGAGCAGCGAGGCGGCGTGATCGTTGAGCTCTATGAATTGCCAAACGGACAATGGCAATTCGGGAGAGGGCGAGACGCCACGACCGTGAAATCCATGGATGAAGTGGAAGAATTCGATCCCGCGACGAAAGAGGCAGTCTCGAAATGGCTGGATCGCATCAAAGCTCTGCCGTCTCCACCGGAGGCCGTGATTCAGGGAGATAAGCCTGCCTCGCTGAGCGGCGATTCATCTCGAGCGCAGCTTGAGCGGCTGATGGGGAGATTGCCTGATAGTGTCATCGATCGGCTGCTCAGCTCCATCACGCAAACCATTGAACCGATGGCCGATTCCCTGACGCAGGCATACCCGGCCAATAGCCATAGTGGTGGGTTTGGGGAAGCCGGCACGGTTCCGCCTGGCGCGGTTCCGTTCATGCTCCCCGAGGGAGCGACGTGGGCTGACCCATCAAGGCCGGAGTCTGGCTATTTCACGGTCGATCGTGAGCACACCGAAAAGGTCAGGATGCCTGACGGCTCGATCGCTGACGTCCCGGCAAAGCAGTGGCATCCGACACCACAGTTTGAGACTTTTACGCGGCAGGCTCCTGACGGCACAGACGTGTCGTCAATCGAGGCAGAAATGGACAGGGAGCGTGAACAGTTCGGGGCGGACCATGACGAGGATGCTGTGGCGGTTGGCTCAGGCAGTGGCGGTCGCGCATCATCCAGGCGTGCGTCTTCGCGCTCACGCCGGTAACGGTCGAGGAGACCGTGAGGAGACGAGACGATGCAATTTGAGTATCAGACCGAGAGCAAAGCATGGGCCACTAAGTTTCTGACGTCGAACTCCGATACCATCACGCTGGCCACACGTCCACAGAACAGTTATGGCACGCGATTTGTCGTCAAGGAATTCAGCCTGCACAATCGTTCAGGCTCGGCAGCCGTCCTGGGCATTGGAGGCAGGATTCAGCGGTCCGTCTGGACGTTCAGCGCATGGGACGATTCGGAGTATGCGGCAGGGGTCGCGTTGACCGACGAAACGGCTGACGCCCAAAACAGTACCACGGGAGACGTGAACCTCGATACCGTCGGGACCGCGAACGACGGGTTTATGATCGGGTGTGATGTGCCGTTCAACATGGTGGCCCTCATGATCTCGCAGGCCAGCACTGCCGGAACTGCCTGGGCCGCGTACTACTCGAAGGCTTCGGCTGGAACGGGATTCTCCAATAACTACACGGAGATCACGAACTTCTACGTAGCTCCTGATTTCTCATCGACTGGCGAGCAGATCATCTGGTTCGATGCTCCGGCAGACTGGCATCGCGTCTTGCCCGATACCGCCATCGTCAATCGACATGGCCAGAGCAATCTTCAGGTATTGGGCTACACGGCGCCATCGCAGTATCGGTTAGTCGTGAAATCCACGACGGCTCCGAATGCGACGAGAGGGCAACTGACGCTCGCCAATCTGGGCCATGTCGTGATGTCCACCGTCAACATTCAGGACGGCGACATCCTGACGAACATCGG
>NZ_JBLFBO010000080.1:0-6403 GCF_047338595.1 Nitrospira sp. BLG_1 | reverse complement strand
TCGACCCTCGCCTTGGCAAGGCGATGCTCTACCACTGAGCTATTCCCGCTCGCGAACGACCAGGGGCGGAGTGTACTGACCTCTCCAGTGCCTGTCAAGCCAGGATTCTTGCGCACCATCCTCAAGCAGATCCTCTTCGTACTTCTATAAACTGTTACTTGTTGCGAATCGGTAACAATATAGAAATACACAGACCGTGAATTCGTAAATCAATCATTTTTTCATTATCTTATATATCATTAGCCTAATAAAATCTTTCAGCAGTCATCGCTGACAATCAGAGGCGGTGTTACGTCTACTACGCATCAATGAATGATTCAATGATGCGGTAGTACGGTCCAGAGAAAGATAAAAACATAATTATTATTAACAGTTTATGGAATCTCGCTCGCTGTGGAAGTGTGTATCAGTGCAGATGGTTTGAATCTTGCGAGGAAGCCCATTGAGACATTTTGTTTGCGGTGTTATGTATGGTCGCCACTTTTTGTGACGCATGTTTGCAGATGAAGAGATGGATCGTTGTCTGATAATTAGGTTGAGAAGAAAAATATCCATAAAGACGACAAGCTTCGCTCAAGTTCACATCATGTGAGGAGGTATTCACAATGTTCTTGTCACGTCGACAATTTCTAAAGGTCTCTGTCGGTACGGTTGCTGCCGCAGCCGTGGCAGACAAGGTCCTGGCATTGACGGCGCTCCAGCCGGTGATCGAGGTCGGGAATCCATTGGGTGATTATCCGGACCGATCCTGGGAGCGTGTCTACCACGATCAATATCGCTATGATTCATCCTTTACGTGGGTCTGTTCTCCCAATGACACCCATGCGTGCCGCGTTCGGGCCTTCGTCCGAAACGGTGTAGTCATGCGTGTAGAGCAGAACTACGACCATCAAACCTACGAAGATCTCTATGGGAACCGCGGGACCTTTGCGCACAATCCGCGCATGTGCTTGAAGGGCTTTACATTCCATCGCCGGGTGTACGGTCCTTATCGTCTCAAGGGACCACTCATGCGGAAGGGTTGGAAGCAGTGGATGGACGATGGATCGCCAGAACTGACGCCTGAAACCAAACGCAAATACAAATTCGATAGTCGGTTCTTGGACGATATGCTTCGCGTATCATGGGATACCGCATTCACCTATGCCGCAAAAGCCATGATCATCATCGCGACACGCTACTCAGGCGAAGCTGGCGCGAGGCGGTTGCGCGAGCAGGGATATGCGCCGGAAATGATCGAAATGATGAAGGGCGCTGGTACGCGCTGCTTTAAGCATCGTGCGGGTATGCCGGTTCTCGGCATCATCGGTAAAATGGGTAACACCCGTATGAACGGCGGCATCAATGCGCTGTTGGACACCTGGATTCGGAAGGTTAGTCCGGAGCAAGCGCAGGGTGGTCGCTATTGGTCGAACTACACCTGGCATGGAGATCAGAACCCGTCACAACCCTTCTGGTCGGGCGTGCAGGGGTCGGATATCGACCTCTCGGACATGCGTTTTTCCAAGCTCAACACCAGCTGGGGGAAGAACTTCGTTGAGAATAAGATGCCTGAGGCGCACTGGAAGCTGGAGTGTATTGAGCGTGGCGCCCGCGTCGTTGTTATTACCCCGGAATACAACCCCACTGCCTACCGCGCTGACTACTGGATGCCGCTGCGGCCGGAGTCGGACGGTGCCTTGTTCTTGGGGGCCATGAAAATTATTATCGATGAAAATATGCACGATGTGGACTTCTTGAAGCAGTTCACTGATGCGCCGATCCTAGTTCGTACGGATACGCTGCAGTACCTGGATCCCCGCGATGTGGTTCCGGATTACAAGTTCCCAGACTTCTCAAAGAGTTACTCTGGTCGTATTCAAGCGCTGAAGCCACAAGATGTCGAACGGCTCGGCGGGATGATGGTGTGGGACTTAAATAAGAAGCAGGCTGTCCCGCTCCACCGCGAGCAGGTTGGATGGCACTATATCAATAGCGGAATCGATGCGGCGTTGAACGGAACCTATCGAGTCAAGCTGCTGAATGGCCGTGAAATTGACGCGATGCCGGTCTGGCAAATGTATCTAGTCCACTTCCAGGACTATGACTTGGATACCACGCATCAGATCTGCCGCACGCCGAAGGACCTGATCGTCCGCTGGGCACGCGATTCGGGCACAATCAAGCCGGCCGCGATTCACAACGGCGAAGGTGTTACGCACTATTTCCATATGACGCCCAACGGCCGCGCGGCGGCCATGGTGCTCATCATCACGGGCAACGTCGGAAAGTTCGGCACCGGGCAACATACCTGGGCCGGTAACTATAAAGCTGGATGTTGGACGGCCACTCCATGGTCCGGAGCCGGTTTGTCGGTCCATACCGGCGAAGATCCGTTCAATATCACTCTGGATCCGAATGCTCACGGGAAAGAAATCAAGACCAAGTCCTACTACTACGGTGAAGAGGTCGGGTATTGGAACCACGGTGATACGGCCTTGATCGTCAACACCCCGAAGTATGGCCGCAAGGTCTTCACGGGGAAGACGCACATGCCGACTCCCAGCAAATTCCGCTGGGTCGTCAATGTCAACGTGCTCAACAACGCCAAGCACCACTATGACATGGTGCGAAACGTTGATCCCAATTTGGAATGTCTGATCACGCAGGACATCGAAATGACGTCAGACGTGAATCACAATGACATTGCGTTTGCATGTAACTCCTGGATGGAATTCACCTATCCGGAAATGACGATTACGGTCTCCAACCCATGGGTCCAGATCTGGAAGGGTGGAATCAGACCGTTGTATGACACTCGCAATGACCTTGACACATTTGCCGGTGTGGCGGCGAAACTCTCGGAGATGACCGGCGACAAGCGCATGAAGGACTACTTCGCGATGGTCTATGCGAATCGCGTGGACGTCTATGCGCAGCGCATGCTCGATGCATCCAGCACCTTCTACGGCTATTCAGCCGACGTGATGCTGAAGTCGGAAAAGGGATGGATGGTTATGGTCCGTACCTACCCGCGGCATCCGTTCTGGGAGGAGACCAACGAGTCCAAGCCGATGTGGACACGCAGCGGTCGGTATGAGAATTACCGGATCGAACCGGAAGCGATCGAGTACGGAGAAAACTTTATCTCCCATCGTGAAGGGCCGGAAGCAACCCCGTATCTGCCGAACGCCATCTTCACGACGAACCCCTATTGCCGTCCGGACGACTATGGTATTCCGATCACGGCGCAACACCATGATGACAAGACCGTTCGAAACATCAAGTTGTCATGGCATGAAATCGTCCGGCACTCGAACCCCTTGTGGGAAAAGGGCTACCAGTTCTACTGCGTAACCCCGAAGACCCGTCACCGCGTCCACAGCCAATGGTCGGTGAACGACTGGGTGCAGATTTATGAGTCGAACTTCGGCGATCCGTACCGGATGGATAAACGGACGCCTGGCGTGGGCGAGCACCAGATCCACATCAACCCGCAGGCGGCGAAAGACCGTGGGATCAACGACGGTGACTATGTCTACGTCGACGGTAACCCAGTAGATCGTCCGTATCGTGGTTGGAAGCCGAGCGATCCCTACTACAAAGTCGCTCGACTCATGATCCGGGCAAAGTACAACCCGGCCTATCCGTATCATGTGACGATGGCCAAGCATGCTCCGTATGTGGCGACGGCCAAGTCCGTGAAAGGTCATGAGACCAGACCGGATGGACGTGCCATTGCCATCGACACCGGCTATCAGTCGAACTTCCGATACGGTGCCCAACAGTCATTTACACGAAATTGGCTCATGCCGATGCACCAAACCGACTCACTTCCTGGTAAGCACGCGATTGCCTGGAAGTTTAAGTGGGGCTATCAAGTGGATCACCACGCGATCAACACGGTCCCGAAGGAATGTCTCATCCGCATTACCAAAGCGGAAGACGGCGGTATCGGTGCGCGCGGTCCGTGGGAGCCGGTGCGTACCGGGTTTACCCCGGGCCAAGAGAACGAATTCATGATTAAGTGGCTGAAAGGCGAGCACATCAAGATCAAGGTCTAAATGCTATTGAGTTTGACAGTCGGCCCTTGCCAAAAGAGGCAAGGGCCGACGAAGTTCAACAATAGCCCATGATGAATTACGGAGGAGACTATGCCTGAAGTATATAACTGGCAGCTGGGACGTAAGATGTTGTATCCCTACGAGGAGCGGCATCCCAAGTGGCAGTTCGCCTTTGTGTTTAATATCAACCGCTGTTTGGCGTGCCAGACCTGTAGTATGGCGGATAAGTCAACCTGGCTCTTCTCCAAGGGGCAGGAGTACATGTGGTGGAACAATGTCGAGACCAAGCCTTATGGCGGCTATCCCCAGTTCTACGACGTCAAGATTACCCAGCTCATTGAACAGGTGAATCCCGGCGGGCAAGTCTGGAACGTCCGCGTGGGACGAAAGCACCATGCACCGTACGGGGTGTTTGAAGGGATGACCATTTTCGACGCAGGAGCAAAAGTTGGTCAGGCGGCGATCGGGTACATCCCAACCGACCAGGAATGGCGGTTTGTGAATATCTATGAAGACACCGCCACGTCCATGCGCGCGCTGGTGGAAGGGATCGACAAGACCGGTTTCTCACGGGATGAACCCTGGAAGATGACCGGCAGCAGCTTGCCAGAGCATGAGACATTTTTCTTCTATCTGCAACGCATCTGCAATCATTGCACCTATCCTGGATGCTTGGCTGCGTGCCCACGGAAGGCCATCTATAAGCGTCCTGAAGACGGGATCGTCCTCATTGACCAGAATCGTTGCCGTGGATACAAGAAGTGTGTCGAACAGTGTCCCTACAAGAAGCCGATGTATCGAGGCACGACCAGGGTCAGCGAAAAGTGTATTGCCTGCTATCCTCGGATCGAAGGAAAAGATCCCTTGACCGGTGGGGAGCCGATGGAGACTCGTTGTATGGCGGCCTGTGTCGGAAAGATCAGGATGCAGAGCCTGATGCGCATCGGCGAAGATGGCCTGTGGGCCGAGGATCGTTGGCATCCACTGTACTATGCAATCCGGGTCGAACAGGTGGCGTTGCCACTCTATCCACAGTGGGGGACGGAGCCGAACGGTTATTACATTCCTCCTCGGCACTCGCCGCGTGGCTATGCCCGCCAGATGTTTGGTCCTGGCGTGGACAACGCAATTGAAAAGTACCTGGTTCCCAGCCGCGAGCTGTTAGCGGTGCTCCAGCTCTGGAGAGCCAGCCAGCAGATCGTGTTCCGCTACGATGTGATCCCTGGGCCAAAAGTGTTTGAGACCCAGATACACGGGAAGCGGTTTGAGATGTATAACGACACGGTCCTAGGCTTCAATAAGTCAGGGAAGGAAGTAGCCCGCATTCAAGTGGAAGAACCGATCTACATCCGGCCGGCCGAACGGGTGACCTGGTTGTAAGTCAATAAGCACCAGAGAGGTAGGAAGAGGGGTGGGGTTCCGAAGACGGGCTCCACCCCTTTTGCTGTTCAAGAACTCTCTTCTGGCGATGAAAACCAAGGAAACTCAATCCCCTCAAATGAAATGACCGGTCCACCTCACTCATACGGCCATCTCACCGCTGGAAGTAGAGCCTGATTCCCTTGCCGGATCAGTCTTTCGACTCAGCCTTCCCTGAATCTTCTGCACACTTGACGACATGCAGGACCTCCAGTAAAGTTTTTTCTAGGTCATCATCGTGCCTACCACTCGCGGAGTGACTGCAGCGTGACAGCCGACCAGCAGGAGACGATCCCATTTGCGGCTCAACCTATTCCCTTTAAAGAATTCCTCGCGACGGGCCAGCTTCCCGATGGATATCTCACCAGCGAGTACATCGCTCAGCAATTCGTTGAGCGTTTGGTTCACTATATTCTGAGTGTGCCGGCCGGAAGCTATACCATGGGTGAACTCAGTCAACTCCTCGAGCAGCTTGATCCTCGTGCACAGGTGTTCTTTTTTAAAAAACTGAAGGAGACCAGCCCTGAGTGCCTCAAGGATTTTGCACCTCTCTATTATGGTTTCATGAACGAATTTGAATCGCTACTTTTTACCTAGACCTAGAACCAGCCGGCTGCTTCCAAATTCGAACCCTCACCCGCCCGCGAACATCTTGATGGACGCGTGTCGTAGCTGACAAAGTCCCTTCCCCATCTGGGCAGGAAGCCATAGCTGTCAAGCAATGGGGCTCCACCTGACATTCGTGATGGAAAAAACCTCCTGATACTGTGGAACACAGGCAAGACAATAGAGGAATGAACCGGAGCACGCTTAAAAGAATCGCAATAGATGCGAGCGAGAGAAAAATTCTCCTTGTTGTCCTCCTAATCTGATGTATAATTGCCCTTCATCTACTGGAAAAGGAGTGTTATGAATCCATCCCTACAACGTGCGGTCACCAG
>NZ_JBLFBO010000037.1:0-26178 GCF_047338595.1 Nitrospira sp. BLG_1 | reverse complement strand
CGGCGCCCTGCTCTCACCCCCACCCTCCCAGGTGGGGAACTCCCGCGCAATTAGACTGGTATCCAACCCTGCTCCCAGTGATCCATTCGCCTGGGTGGCTGTTTTCGTATCGCTACGACTTGATTCGCAATATTCAACAGGGAGATCCCTTATTCGCTAAGGACTACAATAACGTCAATTCCCATACGTTCATGGGGCGGTATTATCTCCATCAATCCAGCCGCACCGATATTGCACTCCACATGGAATACAACTTTTTTCAGACCGCTAAAGTGGGAACTGGCGGCGGCGATTTACATGGCCAGACCATCTTGTCTGGGATCGATTTTGCTTTTTAGGAAGAGAAGATATGAGTACGGGTCATAACAACGTGCACCTTGCGCTTCTGCTCGAAGGTGCACCAAGAGTGGTGGGGGCCATGCGACAATTGTGCAAACAACTATCTATGCTGAGTCTGTGCCTGGTCGCGGGTGTAGGGCTTTGCCTCAGCATCGCACTCGTGGGAGCTGCCACTCCCACGGCCAGGCTCGCCTGCGAGCGGTGTGAGGAGGCGAATCGATTCGTCCGCCTCCAACAGCTGTCGGAGGAATCTTGCAGGACATCCTCTCGTCACCTGACGCATCCGCTGGAGTTACGTCCTCAGGAATGGGCGTCGGTGCTTTTAACGCTGCAGGTGCAACGCCAAGCCGAAGGCCTCCTGTTCCGTGACCCGCCGAGTCCGATGCTCCCCGCCTTCACGCCAGACGAGATCAACTACCTCAGCACAGCCTTGAGCGAAGCCTTTGCCCAAGCCCGACCCGATGAATGTGTCGTGTTTGGCATCAGTCGCCTAAACGACGTGAACATGACTGAAGTCACCACCGGCGGCTGGTTTGCGGATGGACCTTCGCTCCACCTCATCTTGGCGAACTATCGGAAGGTCGTGACCATGCCTAGCACACGCCAGTTACTCTGGGAGCGCCCGCTCCGTCCTGATGCTGGACCTCACTACAATCTGGTCGCAAGGCAACATCAGACCATCATGCGAGAAGCCGAGGCACTCACGAGTCTCTTTTCGTCCGATCTCTCCGAACTGGGCATCGACTATCGAGCGATGCTCCTCGGAGAGTTAGAAGACAGCGCAACTTCTCAGCCAACTCACCCATCCTTATCAAATGGGGCTCCTCCCCCTCTGTCGATTGAAGAGCCGCTCCGAGCACTCAAGCGATTCCTCGAACAGGGCTTAATCACAGAGGACGACTATCGTGCGAAGAAACAACAGCTCCTTGACCAGTTCTAGGACATCTCGCGAAATAGACTTCACGACAATTGAGGAGGGACCCGAGATGACACGTTGGAATGATCAGGTGACTCATTCAGCCCAGACTCCGTTGAAAGTCATGAATGGTGAACAAGTTCGGCAACCTGTTCACGAGAAGTGGATCAGCCTCTGAGCGAGGATGCGGGGAATCGACTGTATGTTGTCGGATATCGAAGCACAGATTCGGAGGCTTCGTCGGGAAAAGACATATCTGGGAGTGGTGCGAGAAGGGGTGATCGACAAGTTCTGAGAGTTATGTCGGATTGTAGATATTGCACGAGAAGCTTGAGCGCACACAAGAACTAGTGATGGCGCTCCGACATCCGTGAGACTCTTGACAACGAGCGTACCGATATCCCCGTTTCAGAGGAGGGTCATATGCTTGAGGTCTTAGAAGGATTTCCTCCGACAGTCATGGGCTTTGCCTGCAAAAACCAAGTGACCAAAGGAGATTACGAACATGTCTTTATTCCCACCGTCGCACAGGCCCTGGCAGACTACCAGAAGGTCCGCCTGTACTTTCAGATAGACCCCAACTTTTCCGGGGTGGAACCGAGAGCCTTGTGGGAGGACTTCAAGCTAGGAATGGAGTATCTCTTTCGTTGGGACCGCATAGCCGTCGTGACCGATGTAGAGTGGATTCGCCATACGTTCAAAGCCTTCAGCTGCGTGATTCCCTGCGCAGCAAAGGTGTTTCGGCTCGACGAGGTGTCTACAGCGAAAGATTGGGTGGTTGAGGGGGTCGCTGAACAAGAGTCGACCACGCTCATGAATAGCACAGAGAAATTCCTGATTGCAGTGGAGGAGTCCGCAGCATCGCTCAAGGCGGTCTCCTATGTCGGTCAGATCATTCGGGGACGTACGGATGTCTACGTGCGTCTCCTACATGTACTCCCACCCATTCCACCAGGACTTCTGGAATTCGGAGGAGCTGAACAACCTCAGCTCGAGCAGCGTCTCAGCGGCGAACTTCGTCAAGACCAAGCGCGATGGATTGAAACAGCGAAGCGCAATGCGCACGCGTCGCTCGATAAAGCGACGGCCATTCTCCTCCAGTGTGGATTGTCCTCACACAAAGTCAGCACAAGTTTTTCGTCGCCCATTCACCGCCCTGATGTCGCCCACGAGGTCCTCAAGGTGGCACAGACTTGGAAATGTGGGACGCTGGTCGTTGGCCGACACCCTCGTTCGTGGATCAGGGAACTTCGTTCCACGCATGTTGGAGAGGATCTCGTTCGGAAAGGACAAGGGTTCGCCATTTGGGTCGTCGAGTAACTTGTACCTTTCCACAGTAGAGGTCATAAGGAAGGGCTGATGGATCTCGACCACCCTATCGCACGTAAACCGTTCGCGATGGAATTCTTGGTTGTGATGGGGTTGCTTCTGCCGCTATCTCTCCTGGTCACGGGCAGTCCTCTCACGATCAGCGTTCTCATCGACTCAGACGGTGTCCAACGCGCGATGGTCGAAGTCGACAGCTTCACGTTTACCCCTCACCACCTTGTCGTCATCGCCGGGCAACCGGTCGAACTGACCTTCAAGAGCGTGACGTGGGTGGTACCACATAATGTAATCATCGACGATCCTCAATCCGGGCTGCACATCCGAGAAGAAATTCCAGCCGGAGAAAGTCTGATGATCACCTTCACCCCCACAATCTCGGGTTCCTTTGCCATTTATTGCGATAAGAAGCTCCCCTTCATGAGGAGCCATCGTGAGAAGGGCCAGGAGGGCCTACTGGAAGTTCGGTGAGGTATCGCCCGTTATGGAGTCGGCATGCAGAAGAATCGGATCGATCTCTCTTGAATCTTGATAGGGGTTCAATTCCGATCGGTGGGCGTTCATACTTAGAGCTGCAGTGGTGCTTACGCAGCCACGGGTAGCAACTGACTCCTCCTGTTCCTGAGCGCTCCCATGTCAGATCCTTCCTACAGAGCGCACCAGCCAACTCCCACAAGTAGGAGGACCCTAATCCTATCGTGATAAACGAAGTGATGTGGTGTACTGCTGTCGACAGACGATCAGCCAGGGTGACCTCTTGCACTGCCTAAGGAGTTACATCAAACCAGCCTTCATCGATAAGGGGACCGGAAACCAGGAGGAACGAGGTGAGTTGTCCGCGTTGTGGAGAAATGTCAGCAACCAAACTGGTAATGGCGGCGATGGAGCAGGACATGGAACGAGAATCCGTCCTGGGACTTGAAGAAGTTCTGGCTTGAGGCAACGGAGGGAACGAATCATGGTCGCGAGACATGGTGAGACAGAAGAAGCCATCTTGCAGATGCTTAAACGGCGAAGAGTTATGATGATGGATGACGTGCTGGCGATCGGGCACTCGGACTTCGCATGGAGCGAACTCTTTCTCGCCATCGATCGCCTGAGCAGGAAACAGCTCATCGCGCTGTATCGCACAGGAAGCACTTATCAACTGACTTTTAATAGACCGGAGCACCAGTGAATCACCGGTCTCAACCCGGCGTGACCGCACTGCAACTCGCTGCAGCGATACTCCCTTGGCTGACGAACCTGAGATGGTATCAATGAGGATGTATGGCTAATAACAAACCACGGGTACTGATTCTGGGCGGCGGCTTCGGCGGGATGTACGCCGCCCTGGAATTCGAACGCGCGCTGGAGCGAGGAGCCAACGTGGACGTCACCCTCGTCAACCACGATAACTTTTTTCTCTTTACGCCGATGCTACACGAAGTCGCCGCAAGCGACCTCGATATCACGAATATTGTCAGCCCGATCCGAAAGTTGCTGAGACGGGTGACCTTCTTTCATGGCGAGATCGAATCCATCGATCTCGTACATCGACGCGTCGGGGTGTCACATGGGCACGAGCTACATTGCCACTCGCTGCCGTATGACCACCTGGTGTTGGCCCTCGGGTCCACTACGAATTTCTTCGGGATCCCCGGTTTAGCACAGCGCGCGTTCACGATGAAATCGCTGAGTGACGCGATTGCGCTTCGCAATCATCTCATCGCGAATCTGGAAGAGGCCGACTTCGCATGTGGGGCCTCCCTCTGCACCGGCTTACTGAATTTCGTCGTGGCCGGAGGCGGCTTTGCCGGCGTCGAAACCATTGCCGCCATGAATGATTTTCTGCGGGAGGCAATCCGCTTTTTTCCCCATCTACGGGAGGACAGGCTGCGGGTCATCCTGGTCAGTGCGGGGCCCGTCATTTTACCGGAACTCGGCGAGAAGCTCGGCACCTACGCCCAACGTAAGCTTGCCGAACAAGAGGTGGAAATCCACTCAAATTGTAAAGTGACCGCCGTGAAGGACCAGGATATCACATTGAGCGATGGGTCGACGATTACTACAAATACAGTGGTATGGACGGCCGGGATCAGCCCGCACCCCCTATTAGACACCCTGCCCTGCCCCAAGGCGAGGGGTCGTGTTCTCGTCAACGAGTATTTAGAGGTTCCTGAGTGGTCTGGAGTGTGGGCCTTGGGTGATTGTGCGCTCGTGCCGAATGGCAAGACCGGAGAATACCATCCCCCTACCGCGCAACACGCACTGCGGGAAGGGCGGATCGCGGCACAGAATATTCTGGCCACCGTACGACAAGGCTGGAAGAAACCGTTTGTGTACTCCACGATCGGGCTCCTGGCTCCGATTGGAAAACGGACCGGTGTCGCCAATATTCTCGGCGTGAACTTTTCGGGATTCATTGCCTGGTGGCTGTGGAGGACGATCTACTTGTTCAAATTACCTCGATTTGAAAAAAAAGTCCTCGTGGCCTTGGATTGGACCTTAGATGTGCTCTTTTCAAAAGATCTGGTCCACTTTAGAACAACTCGCCCCCATACGCAGGCACCGCCGCACGAAGAATTGGAACACTCGAAGCGATCTGAAGAACTATCCCCGCACCGAAGATCGATGCGTCGACCCATCGATCTGTTGCACATGCGCGAAGAGCACTAAGGCCTGATGCGGGATGGCTCATACGGCCTCCGCCACAATGATGGCCAAACCCCTTCGCGTTCAGGAGATGCTAAAATAGGTACACGGTACGCTCACCCGGCACGTCAGCTTCCAAACCCGCTCAATCACATACGCAGCCAGCCATCCTACCGGTCTCTTACCTTTCCGATCCTGGCCTCTATGACGTCGGTAGTCTAAATCCTAAAACTGAACCTCGGCAATGATCTCCCGGACTTTTCAAAATGCGCCGCGGATTTTGACAGCAGGCTGTTTGCCTTGTCGTCAACGAGCATGCGATTGATATCGTCGCATTCACTGAAAGCAGTTCAGAAGGGTTGGGGCTTCTCGTATCGCTTAGATTCAAATATGGGCCAACTTATTATTCGGCTGGAATGCCTTGCTGGGCATAGGCTTTCGAGATTAGAGGGATGCGTGATAGTTTTCCACGTCGAGATCCTGCCAATACACAGGTGATGAGGCTGAAGCCATGCAATATTCAGTCACATCCTTGAACCAGAGAAACTCTTTAGACGACACGAACAGTTCCTCACCCATGACCAACAGCCAGAGCCCGTGCTTGGGGATGTTGGTCATCTCAATTTTTGGAGTGCGTCACCCTGGCGCTGGGGATTTCATCCTTGACACTTCGCGCTTCACGACCAACGCTTCCCCCTTACTCCCCGCTGCCAGCCATGTCGTCGATGAGGGGGCGGTTGATATCGGTGCAACCGCAACAGATGGTATCGAACAGCGTGTCCGCATCTGCGACAAAATTCTTTTCATCGGTGAGCTTGTCTGCAATGACCTGGGCGTAACAGATGTCGCAGAGCATCATCAAGCCACGCGACACGCCGACCGTTTTTCGTCCTGTGCTTGTAGCCATGGGGTCTATACCGATCCTTTCTGAAGAGCCATAAAGAAATCTTCGGCTTCGAGGTCAATCCCACACTGTGGGCACTCGTAGGGGCGATCTAGTTCTGGAACATTCAAGGGAGTCTGATCAATACGCCCGCGGCAGACATGATAAAACCGCCCGCGCGCATGTTCGTCGTCTAACGGATCACTTTCGTAGACCAGCACCATAAATCTCCCCACTCCCTCGTTCTTCTTCGGAAGTATAACGAGCTCGGATTTACAACCGCAACCGCCTCAGTACGATCTTGCTATAGCCGCAAGTAGGAGCCGACTCGCCATTGGTCATTTGTCATCGGTCATTCGCAGAACGGCCGGCTGTTTCCTTCTTGCTAATGACCATTGACTATTGACCCGCAAGCATCCCGTCACACTTGGAACTGGGCTTCATAAAGACCCGCATACACTCCACCCCGGCTCAGCAACTCCTCATGCCGACCATCTTCAACTAACCGGCCGTTTTCGAGTACGAGAATTCTGTCTACATCGTGTAACGTTGATAAGCGATGGGCAATGATAAAGGTGGTGCGTCCGGCAGTGAGCTCGTTCAACGCCTCCCGGATTTTGACTTCGGTCTCCGTATCAATATTGGATGTCGCCTCATCGAAGATGACGATGGGGGGATCTTTCAGCAACACCCGGGTGATCGAGACCCGCTGTTTTTGCCCCACGGAGAGTTTTACACCCCGTTCACCGATCCAAGTTTCGTAACCTTCAGGCAACCCAGCGATAAACTCATGGGCCCGGGCGGCTCGCGCCGCTGCTTCCAGCCGATCCTGATCCGCGTTTAAATCGCCGTATAAGAGATTCTCTTTGACGGTCCCATTAAAAAGAAAAGGTTCCTGTTGCACAAACCCGATCTGCTGACGAAGATAGGTAAGAGGAAGATCACGCACATCTTTCCCATCGATCAGAATCGCTCCGTCCGTGACGTCATAAAACCGCATCAACAATTTCAAAAGCGTGCTCTTCCCTGCTCCGCTCATCCCCACCAACGCCACACGTTCTCCGGCTGAAACCCTTGCTGAGAAGCCCTTGAGAACCGGCACGTCAGGTCGATAGTGGAACCGTACCTGCTCGAAATGCACCTCACCCTGCGCACGATGGGCTGGAGCAACCACTCCTGAACGATCGGCTACATCGGGCACCGTATCCAACACATCAAAGACCCGTTCACTCGCGGCCAAGGCATGCTGCAGCATATGATTGACCGAGTGGATCTGGTTAATGGGCACATAGAACATCGCTAAGTACGAAAGAAACAACACCAACTCACCCAGTGTGAGCCGCCCGTCCATCACCTCGCCTGCGCCGTACCAGAGGATCAACACAGTCCCGAAGGCCCCGACGAGAATCATCCCCGGGGAGTACATCGACCATAAGACCATCGCCTTAAGATTCTTGTCACTGTAGGCCTGGCTCAACCGGTCGAATCGTGCTTGCTCGTGCCCCTGGCGACCAAATCCCATTGTTTCTCTGATACCGGACAGAGCATCTTGCAAATAGCCGTTCAGCTCCGCGGCACTCTGGCGAGTCTCCCGATAGTAGCCGTGTACCTTGGATGTGAACCAACTGGCCGATAGGGCGAGCAGCGGGATCGGCAGCAGCGCAAGCACCGCCAACTTCCAATTCAGCATGAACAAGAGCCCTGTGATGCCGACCAGAGTCAACGATGCCGTCATCATCCCCTCTAGTCCATCGATAAAAATCCGCTCGACATGTTCGGTGTCGTTGGTCACGCGGGACATAATCTCTCCCGTCGAGCGATTCTCGAAATAGGTGATCGATAGGCGTTGCAACGCGGCGAAGATGTGCCGGCGAAGATCGTGCACCACCGTCTGCTCGAGTTGGTTATTGAGCCGGATGCGCAACGAAGCAAAGAGGTTCTTGAGCACATAGGCACCGACCAGAAGCCCGATCACCCCCGGCAGTAGCGAGGCCTGCTTGGCTTGAATCACATCGTCGATGATGATCTTGATGACCCAGGGCGGCACCAGCTCCATCGCCGTCGCACAGGCGGCGCAGAGCAAGGTCAGAACGGCCAGCGTACGATGGGGTCTCAGATACTGCAGGACACGAAGAAGGGCTTTCACAAGCGGTTCGGCAAGGCAGGCATCAAATGACGTTACTCGATTCTTTTTGCCAATATTGTGAGAATTCTTCCAGCTGGGTCAGGGTAGACATATCCGTCATACGATCAAGAAACACTTTGCCGATCAGGTGATCAAGCTCGTGTTGAATACAGACCGCATATAATTCAGTCGCTTCAAAATCCAAGGCCTTGCCCTTCCGGTCCAATCCCTTGACCCGCACGAGTGACGGTCTGGTGACTTTCCCCCTCAAGCCGTCGACACTCAGACAGCCTTCCCAATTCTCCACCTGTTCCGGTCCATAATAGACGATCGACGGATTGATGAGCACCGTTTCGGGAAAGCCTCCTTCCCCTTTGCAGCCCATGACGACCAATTGAATCGAGCGTGAGACTTGAGGCGCCGCCAGCCCGATACCTGGTTCGTCATACATCACTTCGAACATGTCGTCGATCAACCGCTGGATCTCCGACGATTTGATCTCTCGTGGATCAACCGGCGCCGCAACTTTCCGGAGGATCGGATTCCCCAACTTGGCGATTTTGAGCATGGTTCCTGTCTTCACTGTCATACCCTCTACAGTATTCGTAACATAGCCGTCTTCGAGCCCGCAACCTCCTCAGCGTCTCGTCACAGGCTCCGCTTGGGTCGGCGAGGTTCTGGAATCTCAAAGGTCTCCTTATTGATGTCCCACCACTCGACCCATTCACTCGACCAGGCCGCGCGATCCTGCTTCGTCGAGGTATCCCAATCGTGAAATTCAGTTTCATGGCGGGTCAGAATCCAGAGCGATTGCAGCGCCGACAGCGCCACGAACCGTTCCTCATCGCTGACCATGGGAATCAGGATCGGAATGACGGCCTTCTGGCGGATATACCGCGACTCAAACGCAGCGGCCTTTCTCACGGATGGATTGGGATCTTTGGCCATAACCTCGACAGCCTCGGAGGCTTTCGCCGCATCCAGACGAACCGCCACTCGTAACGCATGTTCCCGCACTCGCGACAGTTCGCTCGGCTCCTTCGCGGTCTCGACGAGCGCCGGCACGCCTGCCACCCCCTTCATCATCAGCAGCGTTTCAATCGCATTGTACCGGATTCTGGGACTGGACATGGTCAAGGCCTTGATCAACACTGGAACCGACGATTCACCCAAATGTACGAATTCCCCCATGGCCCAAAACTCTTGTTTCCCTTCCAGCAACGGCAACAACGCCTCGGCTCGCTTGAGCTCTTCCGGGCCAAGTGGAGCCCTATTGGGAGGAATTGACACATCCGGCACATCTGGACTGACCGGTGGAGCATCATACGGCACCTGAACGGCCCAGACTCGACTCTCCTCCGCCCAAGCGCACAGAGAGCCTGCCCCACCCATCACACTCAACAATCCGATTACTCCCAGTCGGAAGACATACGTTCGTTTCACGATGATGACATTCCCCTTTCGTCTACCCAAGACATCCAATTATTCCTGCTTATCCAGATTATCACGACGGTGGATGATTTCGTAGAGGACCGGCAAAACGACAAGGATCAAAAAGGCCGCAGTCAACATGCCTCCCACGACGACACGTGCCAGCGGCTTTTGCGCCTGAGAGCCGATACCGGTCGCAAGCGACGCCGGCAGCAGGCCGATCGCCGCTCCCATGGTTGCCATTAAGATCGGGCGCATTTGAACATCGGCACCACGCATCACAGCCTGCCGGAGACCAAGCCCAGCCAATCGGAACTCTTCGATACGCGAGATCAGCAACACACCCCCCAGAATCGCCACCCCCAAAGTCGAAATCATGCCCACGGCAGCCGAGATGCTGAAATGAGTCTGCGTAATCACGAGCGACAACACACCGCCGACCAAGGCAAAGGGCACAGCGGCTAGGACGAGCAACGCGTTCTTCAAAGAATCGAACGTGGCATAGAGCAATAAGAGAATAACGGCCAAGCTCACAGGCACGATCTTCGCCAGCCGCTTCTGTTCCTCCTTGAGCTGATCATATTGCCCGGCCCACTCCATGCGATATCCCTCCGGCAACGTGACCTGTTGCGATAACTTCACTTGCGCTTCCTCAACCGTACCTTGAAGATCGCGATCACGCACACTGAACTTGATCGGGATATACCGCTCGTTGTTCTCACGATAAATAATGAAGGCACCGGTCTGCATCGTAATGGCTGCGAGCTGCTTGAGCGGAATGCGGGCTCCATCCGGCGTGTTCACGGAGATATTACCGATGGATTCCACATCCTGCCGATACTCCGGCAGAAACCGAACAACCAAGTCGAAGCGTTTCTCGCCTTCATAGACCTGCGTCACCGCTAGGCCTCCGATCGCGGCTTGAACCACCGCATTCACGTCGGACACTCGCAAGCCATACCGGGCGCTGGCTTCGCGATCGACCTGGATCAAAAGATTTGGCTGCCCGATCAATCGAAAAATCCCCAGATCTTTCACCCCAGGAACGGTACGCATGACCGATTCAATCTCGACCGCCTTCGTTTCCATGAGTTTGAGATCCGCGCCAAACAATTTGATCGAATTCTCCCCCTTCACCCCTGACATCGCTTCCTCAACATTATCTTCAATGACCTGGGAGAAATTAAAAATGACGCCTGGAATCGTCTTCAACCGGGATTCGATTTCTTCGATTAGGCACTCTTTCGTCAATCCTCGGCGCCATGCAGATGCCGGCTTCAAGTTGGCCAAGAATTCGGCATTAAAAAAACTGGTGGGGTCCGTCCCGTCATCCGGCCTCCCGAGTTGGGACACCACCGTCTCGACTTCCGGGGATGCTTTGAACATCCGACGAATGTCGTTCGCCAATCGATCCGCTTGATCAAATGAGATATCGACCGGCATCGTGGCTCGCACCCATAAATTGCCTTCTTCCAGTGCAGGCATGAACTCACCACCCAATAATTGCAGCGCCAGAACGGCGAGCACCACCAACCCCGTCGAAGACCCGACTACCAGGAGTCGTCGATCCATGGCCCATTCCATCAGTCCCAGATAGGTGCGCCGCACAACCCGGATGATCGCCGTATCACTGTCCTTGATCGGAGCCTGCAAGAGAAACGAACAAAGCACAGGAGCGAGGGTAAACGCCATTAACAGGGCTCCCACCAGCGCAAACCCATAGGTGATCGACATGGGAGCGAAGATCTTGCCAGGAACGCCGGTCATCGTGAACAGCGGTACAAAGGCCACGACGATGATCGCCGTCGAAAAGAAGATCGGCCTCCCGACTCGGCGGGCGGCCCGAATAATGTGCTGGTGGATCGTCACCTGTGGTGTCTTACTGTTCGCCAACTGAAAGAAGATACTCTCGACCATGACCAACGCCGCATCCACGATAATCCCGAAGTCAATCGCACCCAAGGATATCAAGTTGGCCGACTGACCAACGGAAACCATCATCGTAAACGTGAAGAGCAACGAAAGGGGAATGGTCAGCGCGACGATGAGCGCGGCACGGAGATGTCCGAGAAACACGAACAGGATGACAAAGACGAGTACCATTCCGCTGAGCAAGATATCGATGACCGTCTCGACCGTCGTGTGGATCAATGTCGTCCGGTCATAGAACGTGTTGATGGAAATTCCGGATGGCAGTTTTCCTTCGTTCAGCTCCTTTACTTTCACCCGTACCCGCTCGAGCACCGGTAACGCTTGCGCCCCACGCTGGAGCAGCACCACCCCCTCCACCACATCGTCCCGATCATCAATCCCAACCTTACCGAGACGCACGCGATGGCCCACGGTAACCTTTCCGAGCGTCTTGATGAAAATAGGGGTCCCTTCTTTTTCCGCCACCATCACATTCTCGATATCATCCAGATCGTTGATCAGCCCCAGCCCACGAATGTTGTAGCTCTGTGCCCCAATCGTTAAGTAATTACCCCCCACATTCGCATTGCTGTTCGACAAGGCCGTCATCACTTGCGAGAGATTCACGCCATAGCTGATCAGTTTTCCCGGATCGATATCGACGTGATATTCTTTCGTGGTCCCTCCTAAGGTCGTCACATCGACCACTCCCGGTATCCGCTTGAAGGCCCGTCGGACTTTCCAGTCTTGGATCGTTTTCAAATGAGTCAGACTTTCGTTCGGACCACTCAGTTCATACCGATAGATTTCGGCGATGGCCCACCAGGGGGAAAGGACGGGCTGGACGCCTTGCGGCAATTGAACTGCGTTGAGGCGATTCAAGACTTCTTGGCGATCCCGAAAGAGATCGCTGTCGAAGTCGAAATAGACCTTGATGTCACTGAGGCCGAAGATCGAAAGTGAACGGATATCCGTAAGGCGAGGAGTCCCACTCAACGCCACCTCGATCGGAACCGTAATCTGTCGTTCGATTTCCTCAGCTGAATAGCCGGGCAGCTGGGTAATCAGCTCCACCATCGGAGGAGCGGGATCTGGATAGGCTACAATGTCGAGCAGATGAAAAGCATAGAGACCGCCGAAGAGGGACAGAAGCCCGAGGGCACAGACGAGGAATCGTTGAACGAGCGACATTTCAACGATTTTCGTGATCATCGGCCCTCTTCGAGAAAACGGGGCGACCGGCAGTAGGGTCGGCACAAGGGAACAATCATGGTCCCTGCACCGCCTGCCCCTTAATCAGCACAGCCCCCTTCGTCACAATGCGCTCTCCCTGTTTGAGCCCTTCGACGACCCTCGTCTGATCAGGCGAAATCGCGGCAATCTTGACTTCTCGTTTGCGATAACTGCGATCGCCCTCGACCACATACACAAACTGTTTGCCGTCGACTTCCAGCACCGCTTCGCGCGGCACCGTCAAAAATTGACGCGTATCCCCAACATCCAGTTGCAACCGTGCGAACATTTCCGGTTTCAGTTTGTGCGCCTGATTGTCGACACGTGCCCGCACCTTGATGGTTCTCGTAGCCGGATCGACGACATCGCCCACAGATGTCACTTGGGCAGGAAATTCCACACCAGGATAGGCTTCAACCAATACCACCGCGGACTGCCCTTCTCGCACCAGTGCCAAATCATGCTCATAGACGTCAGCCACAACCTGCAAGACATCCAAGTCAGCCACGGTAAACAGCACGTGGTCAGGATCGCCGGTCACGGACTGGCCCGGGGTCACGGTCCGCTCAACCACGATCCCGCTCAGTGGGCTCTTCATCTCGAATCGCGATGTGATCTGTTGTTGATCCAGCGGTTTGTCCAGCTCTTTGGGGGCGATCCGAAACGACAGCAATCGCTCCTTGGCCAGACGAAACTCGGCGCGGGCTTTCACCAACTCATTTTCGGCCTGCTTGAGGTCTTTCAGCGCCAATGCCTTATTCTCGTACAGATCCTTGGCCAATTCATGAGCTCTCGTCGCATATTGTAAATCGGAGTCTTCCCTGACATATTTCGAATAGGCCTGCGCGATCTCGGGACTATCCACGACCAGCAACACATCCCCCGCCTTCACCCGACCGCCCAGTCGAGCCCTCACCTCAACAACTCGTCCCTGTAACGGGGAAGAGACTCGTGAATACTTGTCCTCGCCATAGGCAATCTTCCCCGACAAGGTTAATCCTTGGTGGGACGAATTGAACTCGACGAGGGCCGTTTCCACACGCGATGCCGATTCGACGGGACGCGCTGTTCCGTTCTTGTCGGACCCATGCGCGGCGGTCGGTGATTGAGGAGGCTGATCCTGCTGCCGGCAGGCCGAAAGCGAGAGGATGATGGCACTGGTGACCATCACACACACAGGCCAGAGAGAATAGCGGCAGGAATACAACAGACCGTCGTTCATTGTTGCATCTCAATCCGTACTGTGTGCCGAATCGACGGCATCATGACGTGATGTCCGCCCCAACAGCGCTTTCCAGTTGAATCAGGTTCCGCTGATAATTGAACAAGGCCTCGATATAGTTCTGTTGGATCGTCCGCGAAGTCCTGGCTGCGTCAAGGAGATCGATCAACGTCGCCCCGCCCCGATCATAGGCTCGCTCCGCGATCGTAAAGGTCAACCGCGCGTCATCAAGCACCCCACCTAGAAAGGCCTCGACCAACCGACGGCTTTCGAGCAAGTTGCGATACGCGACCTCCACCTGATTTTCAACCTGATTGAGTGTCTTGCTCAGCTCGGCACCCGCCGTCTGTATCGAGGCCTCTGCCTGCATGATCTTCCCCTGATTGCGATTGAACAACGGCAGCGGCACGCCAAGGCTGAACGCCATTTGGTTTGAGTTATCCGGTCCATGGGAGCCCTGGACGGCATACCCCGCTCCAACGGTGACATCGGGAATCCTGTAGGCCTTGGCCAGCCTCAACTCGGCCTCGCGTTGTGACAGCGTCGACCGTTTCGCACGGACATCAGGACGATGGTCTGACGCAAGCATACGCAACTTGACGATGTCCGGATCCACTCGTTGATATTCCAACTCCGTCGTCAGCTCCACCGGAATAGCCGGAGAAAGCCGCAAGAGTTGGCGGAGATCGGATCGAGCCGATTCCGACTCTTGAATCGCTTGAATGACTTGCGTTTGGAAATCGATCAACTGCAGGCGAATCCGGATCAAGTCGACTTCGGCAATATAGCCCTTCTTGAATCGAATCGTATTGACTTCCAGAATACGCGAAAAACGGTCCCGGTTTTCCTCCGCCAACACCAGTCGTCGACGGGCCAGTTGCGTACGGTAGTAGGCATCCTTCACGGCGAACCGCAGCTGACGAACAGCATCTTCAAAACCGGCCTCCGCTGAGTGGAGTCCGAATTCGGCACTCTCGATCCGATAGCCCCGTTTGCCGGCCAATTCGAACAGCTGTTGAATCTGCGACGTGAGTTGTCCGCTATTCCCCAATGTGCGGCCCTGAACCGGTGAGCTCACCCCCCCCAGGGACGCCACGGGATTGGGAAATAATCGGGCGGTCAACTGCTCGCCCTTGCTGGATTCAATTCCGTATTTGGCGATCAACAGATCAAGGTTCTGCTGCACAAACAGGCCGATCGCCTCCTCCAGACTCAATCGCACTGTCGACGCCGTAGGAGACGCAACGCTCCTCGCTGGCTCTGTCGTGGCCGCCGCACTGTCAGAGACACCGGCAATGACACCGATAGTCCAGCATACACAGCACAGGATGGGTGTAAGAGAACTCATCTGAAAATTGGGGGAAGAGGCATCCCTCCCTCGAATCGTTTACCGATCGTGACCGAGATGTTCATCGATGTGCCAAACTCGTACCGATGGTGGGACTTGTGCTGCTGACGAGCTGTGGACCAGAACGGACGAGAGCCACTTAACCTGACCCCTAAGTCAGGTCGGCGATCTGCAGCGACCTCATGAACCGAGTTCTCGAAGATGTTTCCGCACCCGAACCTTCTCGTGATGTTTACGAAGCAACTGCTGGCGAACCACATCCTGGTTCTCAGCCACGATCCGAACCAGTCGATCCATATCTTCCGCATGATCACGCACCAGTTCAGACAACTTCTGGATCTGCTCTTCCAACTTTTCCAGCCGCAAGGCCATGTTCCGTAGTGGGTCTGAGGTTCTCTCCACCAGCTTCGTGACCGATCTAGACTCGACTCGTGGCAGAGCCGCGATGACAACATCTCGCTTCATGCTCACTCCTTCTGTTCATGGCCGATCAAGCCGAGCGGCTCAAGGCGACGTTCTGGTGGCTAGTATTATCCGCATGGCACGGGAAGTCAACGATTCCGCTTTCTTTCTATTTCAAGACGGTCCTGATACAATCAAAAAGATGAAGAATATCTTCACGATGGTCCTGGCCGGAGGAAAAGGTGAGCGGCTCAATCCCCTCACCGCACAACGGGCCAAACCTGCCGTTCCCTTCGGCGGAAAATATCGCATCATCGATTTTACGCTCAGCAACTGTTTGAACTCGGGGCTCCGTAAAGTCGCCGTCCTTATCCAATATAAATCCCATTCACTCGATCGACATATTCGAGCCGGCTGGAACATTCTCAGCGCCGACCTTGACGAATACATCGCCTCGGTTCCTCCTCAGCAACGCATCAGCGAAGATTGGTATCGCGGCACGGCCGACGCGGTCTATCAGAACATGTTCTTGATCGATGATGAACACCCCGAGTTCCTGCTGATTCTCGCGGGCGACCACATCTACAAGATGAACTACGCGGAGATGTATCACTGGCTCATCGCGACGAGCGCAGATGCGGTCGTGGGAGCCATCGACATCCCGATCCAAGAAGCTTCTCGCTTCGGTGTGATTGCCGTGAACGAAGACTACCGGATTACCCGATTCGATGAAAAACCGGCGAATCCCATTCCGCTCCCCAACGATCCGGACCACGCCTTTGCCTCGATGGGGATCTATCTCTTCCGCACCAAGGTGATCCGCGAATACCTCCTCGCTGATGCCAAAGAAGGCAGCGCGCACGACTTCGGGAAAAATATCATCCCGAAGATGATCGCCGATAAACGGGTCTATGCCTTCAAATTTCAAGACGCGAACAAGAAAGCGGTCAAGTATTGGCGTGATATCGGAACGCTCGATGCCTACTGGGAAGCCAATATGGACCTGGTCTCCGTGGATCCGCAGTTCAATTTCTACGACGCGGAGTGGCCGATCCGAACCTATCAGGGGCAGTTTCCACCGGCCAAGTTCGTCTTCGCCCAGGATTTCCAGGGAGGTCGCATGGGTGTCGCGCTAGACTCAATCGTGTGCGGCGGCTGCATCATCTCGGGTGGACGGGTCCAGAATTCCGTCCTCTCTCCGAACGTGCACGTGCACGACCATGCTGATATCCGTGAGTCCGTCGTGATGGAAAATGTCACGATCGGAGCACAGAGCCGGATCAGACGCGCCATCATCGACAAGGATGTGACGATCCCTCCTCAGACAGAGATCGGGTATAACCGAGAGGCCGACGCACAGCGATTTACCGTCACGGAATCGGGCCTCGTGGTCATCTCAAAAGGAATGAAGCTGCATGCCTCCGTCGATCCATCCGGTTGACCTCATTTCCGCGCTCCGTCAGAAACATCTCACTCCCGCGATCGTCTTTCTCACTTCACGGCGAGCCTGTGATGAAGCCATGGAAGCCTTCGACCATGCCAACTTCGTACTGCCGCCCGTACGGCAAGATGCGATTGCGAAAGCACTCGAGCAGGTCATGGTTCAACACCCCAGTATTGCCGAACACCCGCTGATTCCCATCGTGCAACGCATCGGCGTGGCTGCCCATCATGCCGGGCACCTGCCGACGTGGAAAATCGCCATCGAAGAATTAATGCGCCAAGGACATCTTGATGCGGTCTTTGCCACTACGACATTGGCGGCCGGCGTCGACTTTCCAGCACGCACGGTCGTGATCACACAATCCAGCATCCGCAAATCCCGCGACTTCACCGACTTGACGGCCGGCGAAGTCCAGCAGATTGCTGGGCGAGCCGGACGGCGCGGAAAGGACCATGTCGGATTTGCCGTAATTACCCCTTCGCCCTATATCGACCTGTCGGTGCTGACCAAGGGGTTGACCGGACAGCCGGAAGCCATCGACAGCCAGTTTACGATCAGCTATCCGATGGTCCTGAATCTCTTGAAAGCCCATCCCCACGAACACATCCAAGGGATCCTGGCCAAGAGTTTTGCTCAGTTTCAGTTGAATCAGCGAGCCGAGGTTCTCGAGCAGAAGCTCGACGCCCTCCACGTGAAGATGGAACCGTTTGGCCCTCGCGTCTGTACGGACTGGATCACCCAATGGCACACCTTCGACCATGCGCGAAGACACCGCCATACGCGCCATCCGACCTATCGCGCTGAACCACCGGAAATTGCAGCGCGCCTGCCGTTTCTGACACCAGGGCGGGTCGTCGGGTTCAGCAGAGGACGGGGCATCGTGCTTCGCCAATATCGGAGCAAAGGCCAGAGGAATTCGATGCTCACCGTGTTGAGACCGGACAGCACCGTCACGGAATGTCCGGTCACCAGCGTGAAGGAAGTCTACGACCGCACCTACGACTGTCCCGAAACATCGGCCTATCCCTGGTGCTCCACCGACACGTTCGATCGGCTCAGCCACCAGCTTGACGAATTGCCGCTCCGGTTACCCCTCCTCCCAATTCTAATGTCCACCGATGGCGAGCCGCTCCCCGATGCCGTCGTTCAATCACTCGAAGACTTTTCTTGTCCGACCTGTCCCTCGCGATCCGCCTGCCAAAAAGACTTTCTCACTGCGTCACGCATCCGGCAGGAACAACAGCGGCATACCAAATCCATTCAGGCTCTGCGCACCAGTCTCTGGCATCGGTTCCAAGAGCGCGTCGAGGTCTTGCAGAAATTCGGCTATCTCACCCTGACGACACAGCTGACGACGGAGGGAGAATGGGCACGACTGATCCGAATCGACCATTCGCTGCTCATTACCGAACTGATTCGTGCTGAGGCCTTCACCGGCGCAGATCCGTCCCTCCTTGCCGGTATTCTGGCCAGTCTGGCCCACGATGATGATCGCCCCGGCGCCTTTCCTCGTATCAGTCCTGGACTGAGTTCCTTGCTCGGGCAAGTTCGCAAACTCGCGGAGAGCTTATCGCCCTACGAAGATCCTCCGCTCCTCCGCGCGGATGTGGCAGCCCTCGTGGAGCGCTGGGTCGCCGACCCGACCCTCACCTGGATCGGACTCTGTCGGCTGACCACCATGGCTGAAGGCGACATCTATCGACTCTTGGCCAGGACCTTGGAGTATCTCTCGCAGGTGCAAACCCTCAAGACCACACACCCTGGTCTCGCCGAATCCGCATCCCAAGCGATCACGGCGATCCGACGTGGTGTGCTGGAGGAATTGCCATGACCGCGTCTCGCATCATTCCTGAATCGTCGTTCGTTCTTTCGATCTTGAGTTCCACGTTTCACGTCCAAAGTCTCAAGATGTATGACATTCAAAAACCTCAAACTAAGAATATGAAACTTAAAACTCTCGACCGATACGTTTCACGCTTCACGAGCAAGACATGACCACCGACGAACTTGAACAGCTCTTGGCTCAACAACCTGTGGCGGTGCTGCATCGCCTGGCCCGTGGCCGGGTCCAGCGCCACTTTCGTGCCGGGAAACGGCGCCTGATTGATCTGCTGCTCCAACATTCGAGCCAAAATCGGGCCGGCTTTGAATCCGATCTACTGACGCTGATTGGAGAACGTCAATCCAGTCCAACCTCTGGATCGTCAAGAAGGCCTGGGGCTCAACCCGTCGTTCATAAGCACGTTGCAACCAGGTCTTCGGACACGGAGCCATCGGATCCTCCCGTCTCGCTCACAGAGTGGCTGCATGGACTCGGCGTGCCGGCTCCCCAACCATTCATCCAGGATCCCTGGCAGGTTGAAGCCTTGGCCGCCGTGAGTGAGACCGATGTCGTGATCAGTGTCCCGACCGGAAGTGGAAAGACCTATGTCGCTATTGAAGCGGCACGCCGGGCCATGGAGGACAATCGCAGTGTCATTTACACCTCGCCGCTCAAGGCCCTGTCGAACACCAAGTATGCGGAGTTTTCGAAGATCTTCGGACCGGACAAGGTCGGCATTCTCACCGGTGATCGCCAGGAAAACGGGCAAGCCCCGCTACTCGTCATGACCACGGAGATCCTCCGCAATCTGCTCTATGATGCGGCGAGCGGCGAGATCGATGTCAGATTGGACACACTCGGTTTGGTGATCCTGGACGAATCGCAGTACCTGGCTGATCCAGAACGCGGTGTCGTGTGGGAAGAAACGATTATCTTCTGCCCCTCTCAGGCGAGACTCTTGTTGCTCTCGGCCTCCATCGGGAATCCACAAGACATTGCCGATTGGCTGACGTCGATCCGAGCAACCCCCTGTCGACTGGTGCGACACAGCAAGCGCACCGTGCCCCTGAGAGCCGGGTATTTACATCCCAATGGGAGACTGACCCCCCTGTTTCGCACGCTGAGTATTCCACAAGGGCATCCCGGACATCTCCATCCAGAAGCCAAACACCTCTTCATAGAATACGAAGAAGAGACCTTGCCGTCCGGACGTCCAAGACGGTAGTTCTTCCCGGAAGCCCCGCACTTAGCACAACGTCAGGGCATTCCACTGGGACATCCCGGCCACTTCCATCTTGAGGGTAAACATCTCTCCATTGAATGCGATGAAGAGACCTTGCCGTCCGGACGTCCAAGACGGTCGTTCTTCTGCCATCCGAACAGTTTAAAAGGAGCCTGTCAGTCCGACCATCATACCGTGACGGATGGTTTGGAATCCAGTGAGCGGAACAGTTTCAGATCCGCTCCCGAGAGGATGACTCTCCCATTCACCGGCATAGGTGCGGTTCCACATGACGCGATAGCCTCCGGTCAAGGCTAGATGTCGTGTCACGAGGAATTTGAGGCCGACACTTGAATTGGCGCTCACCCCGACTCCCCACATGGAAAAACTCGGGTCTTGCTGAAGATCGGAGCGCAGATGATGCACATCCTCGTTATACAGGATGCTGACCGGGCTCACCGCTGCGGTGAGGTTGAGGCTGACACGCGGAATGAGGCGGTATTCACTGTGGAACCCAACATGAATCGGCGTAAACCAGTGCGTCGTATTGCTGATGGCCAACACACCCGGAAGAGTGAAGTTCGGTGTGCATGATAGACCGGGAATTCCCGAGGAGTTACAGACGACTTGTCGCACGCCGATCGCCTCGTATTTCGTTCTCCAGTATTGCAGTCCTCCGAACACTTCGAGATAGCCCCGCGATTCTGCAAACTCGACGGCGCGAACGCCGAGATTGAGCGTCACATATTGGGTGCCTGACCCCGAGAGATCGCTGTGTGTTCGTGAGAAGAGGTGCTGGCCACCCACGGCCGTATGGTCATCGTCGACAAGAAGGCCACGATCAAAGGAGACGGAGAATCCCCCCTCGGCTTGGAGAAACCCACGAAGGCCGAAATTCAACCGTCCTCCGAGTTCGATAATATGGGTATCGTTGTCCTTGTACATGAGCTTGGACGTCGGATCGCCTAATCGCGGGTCAAGACCGGAAGCATCATGACTCCATGTGGTAGTGCCGGCTGTGAACATCCATGACCTGACCGAGAGTTCTACTCGTGGCCTGGCTTGCGGTTCGGCGTCCTGTCCCCAGCTCGGTGCGGCCGACACCATTAGAACCAACAGCGCCAGTGCCGTGCATGCTCGATCCTGCCTCTTCCTCATCGCCTGACACCTCCTCACTGGATAATCACCGTATCGACGCATCGGACGGTCGTATCCGGCATGACCCGTCGACAGGCCTCTCAAATACGTTCTTCCTGAAGGTTCTGCCGAAGCAATGCCGAGAACCAGATCAACCAGGTACCGATGGCTGCGACCAGTACCATCGTCACTCCGAGATAGGCCCAGACTCTTTCCAAAGAAGTCTGTGGAGTCGTGACTGGTGCAGGAGGTCCGTCCTCTTCTGTCACGATTCAAAACGGCAGGCATGGTTAATCTCTCACCTTTATTATGCTGGAATAAATTGCGATCGCAATCAGATAAATCATACGGAAGACGTGGCTGTACGGATAGGGTTTTCTCAACTCATGCACACTCTCGGTGCCTGGGGCCACCTCGATAGACATAGTTAGGATGAATGAAAATCACGTACATATTTGATGCCTGCGATACGAATCAGTACCATCGCTGAGCCTACCGTACCAATAAAGCTTTCAGAACTCCTTGAAATTAAAGAATGCTAAGCGGCTGCCGGTCAGGCACCGCATTTGCGTTTCCCGTTCCAGTCACACACACGCCATGTGCACCACGGTATTGAGGCGTGCGACACGATCAAACGAAAACCTACCAATGAGGCACTGTTCATGGAACACACTCACCGACCCACAGGATGGTTCTGGCTGGTACTTGCCGTCACGGTCTTCATCGGCCTCGGGCAGGCTGCTGAAGGCCTGGCCTTCACTGTGAGCCCGACAGCATTGACGTTTAACGCTGTTCGAGATGGAACAAATCCTCCCGACCAGACGTTATCCGTCTCCCGAAGTCGTACAAGCCAGGCAACGCTCACGACTTCAGACAACGCTTCTTGGTTGACCGTTTCGCCGTCCACCACCTCCATGACGACCAAGGCAACGCTCACGGTGGCAGTCAATATAAGTGGGCTCGCTGCTGGCACCTACAATGCCACCATCACGATCAAGGTGGGAAAAGCAACGAAGACAGTCCCTGTGACCATGACCCTGTCCTCCCCACCATCAGCCACGACTGCCACGCTCGCATGGACCGCAGTCACTGACCCATCCCTGAGTGGCTATAATGTGAAGGTAGGAACGGCCTCAGGGGTCTATAGCAGGACGATCACTGTAGGTAACGTCACATCGTATACCGTTGACAGTTTGACGAATGGGACAACCTACTATTTCTCCGTGACCGCCTATAACAGTGCGGGTGAGAGCCCACCATCAAATGAGGTTAGCAAGAGTATCTATTGATGGCGAGACGATCTTTAAGGCTGAGCACGAACTGCTTCTTTGCTGAATTAGGATGCGTGTTGTGGAACCAATCGACGACACCATCTTATTAATCATGGGTCAGGCGATGAAAGGTTTCCTGTTCGGTGTTGTGAAAAGCGCCTGTGTTCCTCCAAACATCTATTGCTGTTCACGTATCATCTTGTAAAGCGTGGCTCAGAGCAGCTAACGAGCTGCATGAGAGCGTTCTTGTTCGTTCTTGATCTTTTCTGCAGGCGAAACCCTCCACACCATACACCCTCCGGTCCGGACTACGTACTCTAAATACTTAAAAAGTTAAGCGTATCGATCATATTTCTTTCGGCACTATTCTTGCTCAACCTCTCTCTGATTATTGAAAATCACCAGTTAACCGTGATCGCCTCTCTCGGCGATCACCAACATGTAAAAACTTGATCTCATCACCGCTATCCGTCAAATCACCTAGAGGAGTATATGTATGTTGCCGTTTGAACATGTGGTCGGTTTCGCATTTCGCCAATCCAGCCTCTCAATGATCTCTCCGGCACTGTTGATTCTGCCACTCCTCTGGGTAGCCGGCTGCACAGGTGAAGGAGCAGGAGGACCGATAAGTTCCAGCATTTCTACCCCAACGGATGCTTCAACAGAGTTGGGACCCGATCAGGCGTCTGATTCCGAGGAGGCAGACCATGACCATGATGGTGGAGGCGAAGACCCGATCATTACGATGACTTCAACAACAACCGGAGTGACCGCACATTTATCCTGGACTCGCCCCTCTGACATCGATGTAACCGGTTACGCCATTTATTATGGAAAACACTCAGAGGAAACAGCGAGCTCAGATGAGTCACCTTCTGAGGATGCAGATGCTGCACAGGTAGAGACAGAGGAGCCAAATTCATGTTCGCGCGGGGCAAACCAAACTGTCGAGAGTCCATCCGCCACAATCACCGGTCTCGAACCCAACACTTCATATTTCTTTGCGATCCGTGCGTTTAACGAGAGCGTGTCTGAGAGTCTCTGTTCGAATGAAATCATGGTGATAACTCCTCCGGCTCAATCCTAATCGGCAGAATTGGGTGGTGGTCCGTGGAACACACGCACCACAGACTCTCTCATATTCAGTAAGCCAAGGTTGCATGGCCTCCATGCAACGGCAACTGACAAAGTGGAGCCTTCACACAGAGGAAAGGTCAAGACACAAATGAGGTACTACATGGCAAACACCCCACACATCGCTCAAGCTCGCCGTCACACTTGCTGTTTAGCCCTGTCTCGGTTCTTGCAGATTGGGACGATCACGTTCATCTGCCTGGGGCTCGCTTCTGAAGGCTTGGCGACTCACCTTGTGAGCGTTACTCCAACCTCGCTGACCTACTATGCGGTGCAGGGTGCCTCTAACCCACCGAGCCAGATGATAACCGTCTCCAGACCTTACTCTAGCAGCGCTACGCTCACGGCCTCAGACAATAGGTCCTGGCTGACAGTGTCTCCTACAAGCACCTCCATGACGAGCAGTAAGAAACTCACGGTCGCTGTCAACACGAGTGGGAGAGGAGCGGGGACATACACTGCCACCGTCACCATCAAAGTAGGAACCTGGTACACTAAAACAGTCCCGGTGACATTGATTATCTCGCCCGCACCCTCACAACCGCCATCCACCACATCCAGCGCAACTCTTATGTGGAATGCGGTCACCGGTGCAACGATCACTGGCTATAAAGTGTACGTCGGGGAGGCTCCCGGTCAGTACTCACGAACCATTACTGTGGGCACTGTCACATCAACTACCGTGAATAGTCTGACAGTTGGGAAGACCTATTACTTCGTTGTCTCTGCCTATAACAGTGCAGGTGAGAGTGCCCCATCCAACATAGTGAGTAAAACGATCCAATGATCATATATACGACAGAAGGTGTTCTGTCGCGTGATCTCCTTTTATGGGAGAGGGAGAAAAAGAAAAGGGCCACCCCCCGTACAGGGAGTGGCCCATCAACTCCATCCTCTTTATAAATAAAGGCCGGTTAGTCAATCCTCTTCCAGATATAGAGCCAAGCTATCTCAGCATCTAAGTGGGTGAAGAACTAGGGTGGACACCTTCTACGATCAAAATAGTTCAGACTACTGTTCAGCGAATATAAGGCCTTCTTCACCTCACGGTGTAATCGGCGTGGTCCGATCCGTTTGAATCTCCGTCAATGTCAGGGCCCGGCTGTAGATCCGCACTTCATCCAGAAGCCCGCTGAAGGCATTCCTCTCCCCAGGCGTCCCATACAGATGGTTCCCAAAAACCGCCTGATGGGTCGCATTATCGGCCTCGAGCGCCTTCGTGGCCGTGGTCCGTAACGTCCCATCTACATAGAAGCTCAGCGTGTTCGTCGTATCCACAAACGTCACCGCCACATGGTGCCAGTTGGTGTCCGCCACCGTGACCGAGACTGTATCCCCCGTCGCAAACGATCCGAAAACTAACTGGTTGCTCTGGTTGAAGTAGAGCTCTTTGCACCCCGTCACCCACGTGGTCGCCGTGCAGCGGCTGAACAGATGCCGTTGCTGTCCCCCCAGCGCATTGCGTTTGACCCATAATTCAATCGTGAAATCAGCCGTCCCGAAGTTGTACGTACTGGGATTGGCCAGCGTCACCGTATCGTCGGTGCCATCAAATGACACCGCTTGGCCGTAGGTCGCCTGGCTGGCCACCCAAAGCGGTCCGTTGAGCAAGGTGCCCGTATGCCCTCCCCCTGACGCGTCCGCCACCGTGGTCCCCGTCCCTTCGTTCATCCCCAAGGCCGTCACTAGCCCCGCTCCCCCGCCCCCACCGCTACCCCCCGTGGTGGCAGAAATGGTGGTAACACTGCTGCGATTGAAGGCCCCGTCCACGGCACGCACCTGATAGAGATAGGTCGTATTGGCCGTCAATCCCGTATCGTTGTAACCGGTAGTCCCCACCGTCGCAATCAGCAGAAAATTGGTGCAGCCTGTCCCCTGGCAGCGCAACACCTCATAGCCGGACAAGCCGCTTCCCCCACTGTCCGTGGAGGGGGACCAGGTCAGATTTATCTGAGTGCTCCCGGCTGCAGTCGCCGTCAGGCTAGTTGGCGCCGACGGCGCCGTCGTATCCGCATTGGTTGTGGCCGTTGCCACGTTGGAGTAATTCACACTCACGTTGCCGGCAGCATCGGCCGCCTTCACCCGATAGCTGTAGGCCGTCGAGGCCACCAGACCTGTATCGTTGTAGGTGGTCCCGGCAGGAGTTGCAATTTGTGCAAAGGTCGTGCAGCCAACGTTTTGGCAGCGCTCCACGCGATAGCCAGTCACGGCAAGATTGTCAGTCGCTGCAATCCAGTTGAGATTGATCTGGGTGCCACTGGTGGCTGAGGCGTTTAGACCTGTCACATCACTTGGTGAAGTAGTATCGGTCGAACCGGAGGAGATCGGCGTGGTCCGATCCGTTTGAATCTCCGTCAATGTCAGGGCCCGGCTGTAGA
>NZ_JBLFBO010000116.1:0-1723 GCF_047338595.1 Nitrospira sp. BLG_1 | reverse complement strand
CACTGGGCCGAGGCCGTTGAGCAATGGAGCGAGGGGATCCGGCAGCATGTGCAGGATGACTTGTACCAGCTCATGATTTGCGATTTCAGCACGACCTCGTCCGTGATCCGCACCGCCAGCCAGGTCGTGATGATGGATGCGTTCCAGCAGTATTTTGATTACGGGCTGAGCTGTATTTGCGGCATTCCTTCGATTACTGTCACAGGCATTGTGGACGATTGGGTCCGCATTCGTGAGCGTGTCGACGTGATGGCGACGTTTCACCTCGACTGGTGGACTGATCGACTGAAACCGATCTGCGATGGGTTCATCGCGACGGTGCAGGGTACTCCGTCACAACGGTTCTGGAAACACATCTATAGTCCCAAGGAGATGTATGGGGGCGATCTCATTACCGGCTGGGTCGCCGACCTCTTTCCCTATCTCATGCATCCCGTTACCAATGCACCAACGATCAGAAATCTGATTCTGGCCATACCACGAGAGAAGTTGACTGAAGAAGACGGGATCTCGTCCGCGAAGGTCCCCACGGGTCTATCGCGAGCCCCGTTCGTACTCAAATCAGCATCCGCCGATGACTCAAAGGAATTAGAGCTTGTTGCCGGCTTCCTGGGTGTTAGAGAACATGGGGACGGTGGCCGATTGGAACCGGAGATCGGGTGGGCTGTCGTGGAACCCGATGCGTTCACCCACGTGCTGAACAAGTTCGCAGCAGCAGGGGCGCGAGACACCACCTCGAAGCCGCAGGTGACAGACCAGCGAGATCACCCTTTGAGAGAGCTGCGAGACGTTGGTATCCCAAAGGAATTGGTGCAGTTGATGGATCGGTTTGCCGATGGGCAAGTGTTTTACGAGGAAAGGCCTCATGCCTGGTTGTTGAAACTACCCTCAGGGCTGACCGAAAGAAAGGTCTTGAGCGACAACTTCCACATCTTCATGCCGGCGGTCCATTTCATGGATCTGGCTGATGGACGGGCAATCGCCTATGTGTCGTTTGCACCCAACAAGTTTGAACGATCCGATTGGTGGGTCGTTGTCGGAATGCCAGATGGTGAAGAGTTTCGTCAGGGGAGCGTGACCGTCATCGCCAAGGGCTTCTTGCAGTTTTTTCAACGACTCCTGGGTGCCGACGGGCGCTATTACTTTGACGAGCTAGACTTTCAACCGGACGTGGCGTTATAGAGCAGCTTGCAGCGAATTGTGCAGGGCGTGAATCGTCAGGGGCAAATTCCCCTCGCTGCGGTTATTCACCAAGACAGACGCCTTTCACTTCTCGCCCGCGGCTTTCTTCACCAGCTCCATTGTGTGTCCCTGCATCTCTGGCAGTTCTTCCACAAGTTGCGTGTATGGCTTCGCTCGTTCCTTGCGGCTTCATACCCTGTCTTGAGCGGCGTGAGGAGGTTCACGACCATTCAGGGAGCCGTGAAGAGTTCCTCCTCCATACCATGCGTTCAGAGCCGAAGGGTGACGGAAGAACCTTATAGTCGGCCTGATACGATCTCCTCACTGAGGTAGGTGAGCTGTTGTGATATCTGTGTTGGCAGAGCTGCAAAAACTTTATGTATGTTCACATCGACGCTGACCAAGGCCGTAGTGTTCACTTGCAGAGTAAATTGTACATCCAGCCTGTCGTGAGAACCTGCCGACTGTCGAAGATTGTCTATCACATGTACCGCTCACGATTTCTTGGACACGGTTGTTGCCGTATTGGACCCGACCTCCA
>NZ_JBLFBO010000013.1:0-81650 GCF_047338595.1 Nitrospira sp. BLG_1 | reverse complement strand
GGCCCCCGTCAATTCCTTTGAGTTTCAACCTTGCGGCCGTACTTCCCAGGCGGGATACTTAATGCGTTAGCTGCGGCACCGGCGGTAACCCGCCGACACTTAGTATCCATCGTTTAAGGCGTGGACTACCAGGGTATCTAATCCTGTTTGCTCCCCACGCTTTCGAGCCTCAGCGTCAGAAATGTTCCAGAGCGCCGCCTTCGCCACCGGCCTTCCTCCCGATCTCTACGCATTTCACCGCTACACCGGGAATTCCGCGCTCCTCTCCCATCCTCTAGCCGAGCAGTCCCCTCCGCACTTTCCGGGTTAGGCCCGGAGATTTCACGGAGGGCTTACCCAACCGCCTACGCTCCCTGTACGCCCAGTGAATCCGAACAACGCTTGCCACCTTCGTATTACCGCGGCTGCTGGCACGAAGTTAGCCGTGGCTGCTTCTGCAGGTACCGTCCGAACGGTTACCCGTTCCATCTTCCCTGCCGAAAGGGGTTTACAATCCGAAGACCTTCATCCCCCACGCGGCGTCGCTGCGTCAGGCTGTCGCCCATTGCGCAATATTCCTTACTGCTGCCTCCCGTAGGAGTCTGGCCCGTGTCGCAGTGCCAGTGTGGCTGATCGTCCTCTCAGACCAGCTACCCGTCGAAGCCTTGGTGAGCCGTTACCTCACCAACAAGCTGATAGGACATGAGCCCATCCAAGAGCGCGATACCCACGGTATCGCTTTCTCTCCCGATCCGCAGACCAGGAGTCGTATGCGGTATTAGCTAACCTTTCGGCTAGTTATTCCCCACTCGAGGGTAGGTTACCCATGTATTCCTCACCCGTTCGCCGCTTTACAAACGTATTGCTACGTCTTCTCGCTCGACTTGCATGTATTAGGCGCGCCGCCAGCGTTCGTTCTGAGCCAGGATCAAACTCTCAAAAATAGGTGTTCATTAAATTTGGACCAAGGGCCACCACTTCAATACACCTTACACCTTACTCAACGTCCTCTATTCAGTTTTCAAAGAACATCCGCGTTCCTCACGCGAGCCGCGCACTATACATTGTGCATCGTCTCGTGTCAAGGGACCCGCTCGAAATAATTTCGCGTAGTTTCCCTTTGGCACCGCACCGTGACTCGCATCTGGCGCGGTCATCAGGCAGGAACACAGTCGCAATCAACGAGTGGGAAGATAACAAGGTATTTCTCAAGAGTCAAGAGGGTGATCCGTGTATAATTTCAAAATTATGACACAAGCGAAAAATAATTGGCCGATGCATCGTCGAACGCTGCTCAAAGCCTTGGGATTGGGAACATTAGTCGGAAGTACCGGCGGCTGTGATGCCGTCGGCGGAATATTCGGACGAATGTTTGCCGTCCCGCCGCGTGAGACGACCTATTTCACCCCAAACGCCAAATTCTATGTAGTCAATTATGCTGATGGCGCCGTTTCCGCCTCCCGCGAGCTGAATATCGAGCAGTGGAAGGTCCACATCACGGGTGCCGTGCAAAAGCCGATGTCGCTCGGCTGGCGCGATATCTTAAACCGTGATTCGTACGATCAGATTTCCACTCTCATGTGCATCGATACCTTGCCCGGTGGCGACAGCCTGGGCACCGCGACATGGCGCGGCATCTCGCTGAAGAAATTGCTCCTCGATTGCGGCGCTGATACCGAGACGGCGCGTGACGTCGTCTTTCGCGGCATCGACGGTTACGACGACAGCATTCCATTCACACGCGCCATGCAGGACGACGTGATGCTCGCGTTTCTCATGAACGGCGAGAAGCTCCCCAAAGAGCACGGCTTTCCGCTCCGTCTCCTGGTGCCGGGTCTCTATGGCATCAAGAATGTGAAGTGGATCGTCGAAATTGAAGTCTATCCTGGCGACTACAAGGGCTACTGGCAGCGCAAAGGCTGGACCGACGACGGAACAATTAAGGTATTTTCACGGATCGATTCGCCCGGACATTATCAAACGCTACGCGGGCCGGAACAGACGTTCCGCGGCATTGCCTTCGGCGGACCGAACAGCATCAGCAAAGTGGAGTTGAGCTTCGACGCCGGCCGCACATGGAACGACTGCAAGATCGAACCACCCATGTCGCCCTATTCTTGGGTGATCTGGACCTACACCTGGCGGCCATCAAAGCCTGGTAAATATCAAACCGTCGTACGGGCAACCGACACGAAGGGCCAACTTCAGATCGCCGAGATCGTCCGCCCTCAACCAGCCGGCGCGAGCGGGTACCACACGATCATTTCGGAAATCAGTGAAATCTAAAGCCCCATGGAGTTGACTCAGGTCTCAAGGCTGGGTCATGTTGGTTCTCAGCAGCTCAGCCGCCGCACGCACAGCAGAAGGAGACGAGAGGGCACTTTCATAAATGCCGTTCGTATCGGTCACGACGACGAGCCGCCATTGCCCTTTATAGGCCGGCTCTTCCCGCACATCCATCACCTCGATAAAGGGAAGAACAACCTCCTGCCCTGTCCACCGATACTGAATCGTGAGATGACCTTCCTGAAGCGTTAGCCGAGCAAATCCGCTCAGCGAGGTGAGTGCCAGCATCGCGAAGACACTTCCACCCACGACGACTCCCAGGACGACGCCCCCACGTCGGCTCACCGTACCGGACTGACCCAGCGAACCCATGGTGCGCAGCTGTGAGAACAGACCGTATACAACCCAACCAATTCCACTCGAAAGCAATGCGAAGAAACTGGCGGCCATCATCCAGCCAGCCTGATCACCAAAGGCCCAACTCAATGACACATGGTCGACCATGCTTCAAGTCTAGCAGAGCACCTTTCGTTGCTACCCGGCCGTCATCACTAAAACAGTTTCTCTAGGAAATGACCCCACTCATTATGAAGCCAAAAGATTGTGCCGCTCGTAACTCGTCAGAGTCGAATGAGTCCCAGACCAGCACCACTTAATGCCGTCGTGTCTAGTCGGCCAGCCGCACCGAACATCAACGGCGGATCGCAGATGTCCCGTTCGAGGAGTAACGTCCCAAACGCGCCTTCTTGCGCGATCACAATACCCCGATAGCTATTTGCGATCGTCAACGCCGCTCGCGTCAAGATACTCGTTTCCCCTACCTGGGCGCCGATGATGACGGGGATGCCGATCTCCTTGGCTCGTTTGGCGACTGCCAGCGCGCGGAGAATGCCCCCCATCTTCGACACACGAATGTTGATGATCCAGGTCGAAGGAGGATCACTCTGAATCAATGCAAACTGATCCACCCTCAGAAAGCTCTCATCAAGAATGATGGGAACCTTCATCTCTCGCGCCAACCAACGACAGCCATCGTAATCCCCGACCTTCAGCGGCTCTTCAATCGCAGTGATCCGGCCAGGAAGTTGCTTGAGGTACGACCAGGCTCTTTCGGCGTCACCCCACAGATTATTGGCATCGAGCCGGACCCGTAGCTTTGAATCTTTGAATGAATGCAATCGGCCCAGTTTGTCGATATCATCCTGCAACCGCCCTGTCACCTTCACTTTGAAATCGGTAAAACCAACCGAACGATATCGTTGGAGCTGCTTTTCAAATGATTGGAGATTATCTGTTCCCAATACCGCCGAATACTGAAACCGACCGTTGAGAGACGGAAGCCCTAACAACGTTTCAATCGGCAGTCCTGCCTCTTTGCCAAACAGATCGAGACAGGCGTTTTCAACCGCACACCAGGCAGCAGGGTTTTGATCGATGATGGAGACATGTTCAGCCACCCACTGCTTCACGTCCTGAACTGATCTGAATGTCATGCACTGTTCGCAATGGGTTTCAATAAAGTCCCGGATCGAGTCGATCGTTTCCCCCGTCACATAGCGGCGGGGACATCCCTCCCCTATTCCTGCTATGCCATCGCCGTTTGTCACCGTAACCAGCACCGCCTCAGTCATGGCACGAACCGCCGATGCATGGACGAAGGCTTGCTTAAAGGGAATATTCAGTGATTGAACGTCGAGCCTCTTTATAGCCATTACGCCCTCTCTCGGATGTGCTGCGAGAAATCGAATGAACAGTCCTGGTTATATTGCAATCGAATCAACTTGAACTGCGCGTCCCGTTGCCCCTTGGCCACACAATGAGCACGGTAGGCGTCTGCAGTATCAGGACGAAGCGGCACAGTGCGAAGCGGCTGCAGCCGACCGCTCTCCCGCTTGGCCTTGTATTCTATATTCATGCGGGCCAGCTGTTCATCGACCTCGCAACCGAACGAACTGGGTACTGCAGCATGTTCAAGATAGAGCGTATATCCCGCAGTGTGAACGTCGGCCAACATCACGTAGAACTCACAGGCGAAACCTGAAGCCCTTAGAGCGGCTTCAACCGCTTCTACCACATGATGCTCATACAGCTTTTCTCCCGTGATATTCGTAACGCCTTTGCCTTTTTGGACAAACCGAATGGTCGGGACCCGATTGAACCAGCCAGTCACTTCCACGATGTCGTTCATGGCGTAACGATACAGGCCGCTCCGTGTCGTCACACAAACCTGGTATTTCTTGCCCTGCTGCAGATCTCCGAGCAGAATAGGAGCGGTCATTTGGTCATCACCATCAGCGACTTCAATGAACTCAAAAACATGCTCCTGAAATGTGGGAATGCATCGATTCTCATGCACATCTACATTCAGACTTCCCAAACATTCGCTGGACAGATAGCCCATCTCGATCACGGCCGTGTCGTTCTGCACGAGGGTGCGTAATTTGGGAATCAGGGCCCCGCAGTTACCACCAGTCCAGGTAATGACCGCTCGAAGTTCCGGCCAAAGTACCGCGAGTGTCAATATTGATGGTGTACCAAGCAACGTTCGAAGATAGGCAAGACGATCAGCCTGGATGGGAATCGGTTCAGTCCAGGCGGTCCCCTGTGACAGGATCGGATGCCGTGGTCCGACTGCCAGCGCTTCCACCAGGAGCGGGAATTCCGAACGGATGATGCCCAATAATTTCAGAAGGGTCGATGGATTGGGCGTGGCAAGCACAGATAATGTTCCCCCCGCCAAGGCACAGGCCGCCATTCGCAGGTATTTGAGCCGATAGTCGGCCACACGAAGGATTCCATCCGGCAGCACGCTCTTTCCCCGAATCGCTTGAGGCACCCCCTCGTTCATCAACCCTGACATCGACCCGTATGGAGCGCCACCGGGCAACCGCCCTTCAACCGGCTGGCCCGCAATGACCAGGACCTGTCCATCATAGATTCCCGGGACACCGACCCATTGTGCGTAAGAAAAGAGCCGTTGATACCGACCGATCCAATCAATCGCCGATTGGGTCAGCGGCACATATTTTGGCTTGCCTGTCGTTCCGCTGGTTTGGACATAGTGGACCGGCTGTTCGGCATTCAGAAGCAGTTCCCCGCTCTGCTCCTGTCCCTCGATGTCCTGCCGAAGATCCTCATACTCGAGCACTGGAACGGCTTGAATAAACTCCTCATAAGAGCGAATCGAGGCAAACCTGTACCGTCGCCCAAACTGCGTATCCCGTTGTGAGGAGAGAATGGTCGACAACAGCCGGCGTTGAACGGTATCCGGTTGCTCGGTGTACCTCAGCAAGGGGAGCCAGTCACGATCCCGAATGAGGCGCATGGTCGACTGGATCGTGGCCTGGTCGATGTGGTCAGCCATACAGAATCACGCTGCCGTCTTGTCCAACTCAGGATGAAACGGGGCCGCCATCTGTTGCATGAACCCAGTGGGGTACCGGCGGTTGACAAGCCCCAGGGCCTCGACCTCACGATCCGAAGGCAGATAGCGAGTCCCGAAGAACCAATCCCAGATAATGAGATGATTGCCGTAATTATTATTGGATTCCTGTGCCCACATCGAGTGGTGCCAACGATGCAACTCGGGACCACTCATCAGATAGTTGAGCCAGCCCAGTTTGACGTCGACATTGGAGTGTTGAAAGAACCCATTCACCGCGTAGAACACGAAATACAGACTGAGGACAGTCGGCGACACCCCCATGAGAATGAACGGCAGCGAGTCGAGCAAAAATTGCAGTCCTTTATCGACGGGATGAAAACGGCCGACGTTCAGCGTGTAGAGCCGGTGCGGTGAATGGTGCACAGCGTGAAAGCGCCACAGGGGTCCCCATTCATGACTAAGACGATGCAACCAATACCGCGTGCTGTCAACCATGAGTGCCATCATGATGGCTTGCATCGGGACAGGCCATTCGCGAGGCCACCATGCAAACGTAGACCAGTCTTGCCCGTTCCAGATGTCGAACAACAGGAAGGCGACCCCCACCGCGAGCAGTTTCGGCCACAGAACATGCACCAGGGCGAGAAATGCCGAATCTTCCACCACGTCCTTCCCGGACGGTTTCCAGGAAGCGCGATAGGGCAACTGCAACTCAAGCCACATGATCAGTAATGAACCAAGAGTAACAGGCAGATAGGTCGAGAGCAGAAATCCCGCTCCTGCCTCCATGAGACGCAGATTGCCCCACACACTACCGAGCAGGATGACAGGATAGGCCCCATATTGAACGATCCGTTTCATGCCGTCTGCTCCAAGTGTCGCGGACCTATCGCAACGGAAGCCCTGTAGTGAAACCAGCCATAGATGAGCACGAATCCCGCGAGCACAAAGTGAAACGCCGTGGGCAGTCTGGCACTGAACCAGAAGTGATCAGTCGCCACCGTCAGGCCGAGAATGAGCCGGACACACATGAGCCCTCCATAAATCCCACCGAGCACAAGGAGGACTTTCCCGGCTTTCATCGACGGCACCACCACCCCTGTGTGCAGTCGCCAGATCACCCTGACACAGACCACAATAATCATGATCTGAGAGGCCACCAACAGCCCGTATGGTAGCGTCCCGCTTGCCCAGGCCTCGAACGGTGGAAGCCATGCCATAGGAGACCAGGCTTGAAGCAGTTGCGCAAACACTCGGCAGCAGAACAGTAACAACAGAATCGTCAGGACCACGACATACCTACGGCGGAAGAATGGCGGAAGTGTCGATTCAGAAACCACGTGATCAATTGTAGGGAAAAGCTGAAGAACGGGCGAGGAAACTCAATAATTTGGCCTAGAAACGGCCCACCAGGTGATTAACTGCGTGAAAGAGAATCCACAGATAAGGGCTTGGCCCAAATAGCTTGGAGGAGCAGCACCAGGAATCCGATCGTAATACACACATCCGCCACATTGAAGATGCCGGTACGGAGGCTACCGATGCCGAGGTTCATGAAATCGATCACACGGCCGTCGTTCATGATGCGGTCGACAAGATTGCTTAGCCCGCCGCTCAGTATCAGACTCCAAGCAACCACACTAGCGAGTGACATCGGTTGAAGGAAGAGAACCATCGCTAAGGCGAGGAGACACAGCGCAGGGAATACTTGAAAGAGAAGGACTCGTGCCCCATCAGAAAAATCTCCCCCGAAACTCAGGAACGCCCCGGCGTTCTCAGCATATTGGAGGCGGATCGTATCGTGAAACCACGAGTGCAGCGGCTGAAGAACCAGATACTGGTGAGCTGCATCTTTCGTGAGTTGATCACATCCTACACAGAGGATGAGCAGGAGAAAAACCAACACACTTCGGGGCTCCCGAAGCGGTCCCCTCCCCAAATCTTCGCGAATCGAGATGTCCTCAATCAAGGACTGCCGTGAGGACGATTAATTTTTGCGTGGGCGTCCGACCGGGAGTTTCCCCTTTCGCTTCTTGAAGCGTTTCCCCTTTTCAAGTTTTGCGAGCGAGGCTTGGATCGCAGATTCGACGACACCGGTCAGCGTCAACTTCGGACTCCAATACACGACGGTTCGCAACCGTTCGACCATGTGGGCCGAGAGAGATAGCGTAACCCTCTCCTTACGTTTTGTCACTTGCTGTTCCCGCTTCATTGGACCATCTCCCTCCCGATGTACTCATCCATACCGTCTTCCCATATACTTGCATAACATGCACTATTCCGCACACGCAAGGGGTATTGGCGGCACCCCAACATGATTGTTTCCTCAAGATACGCATATCTTCTTCCAAACAAGAGGCACGAGTCAAACAGTCGCGACTGATTGACGCCGGTTGTCTCATGATAGAACAATCACGTTCCACGAGCCTACCCCCTCCACGAATCAAACACCTCCCGTACAGTAGAAGAAACATCGACGGGGTCAGTCTGGAGCAGGCGGGTGACAACGGCCCCCAGCTACGTACGGGAAGCGGGCTCAGAGTCTCGACGTGCGGCACAGAGTCCGACTCGCCTCTTCGGGCGGGCAGCCTTGCCGGACGGACTTTCGGAACAGCCTGCGAGAAACCCCGATCAGGGCGGACACCATGCGCCGATCCATTTGGAAAACAGCACGAGGTTGATCAATCCACCGGCAGCCATCACTTTCATTGTATTCCTAATTTGTTCGTACTCAATGCCACGTACAACACGACTTCTCGCAGTACCGTCTTTTTACTAAGCCTTGTTTATTGTGGGTCATTCCCATTAAAAGACATCTCCTGGCGTTTACAAAGCCTCGCCTGCCTCGTCAAAGGGGAGGCAGTCTAGGAACGCCAAGAAACCTCTGCCGGTTCGAAGGAGTGGGTGATGGTCAAACAGAATATGACCCTGTCAGGGAACATCGTCTTAGCCGCATTCCTGGCACTCTTGAGCCTGCCATCTTGCAAGTCGCGACCCGATCTTGTGATTCATCAATCCGACACACTCTCAGTCGTGATCTGCGAACTCCCCGCAGGGTACCCATTGATCATGCCGGCTCACCACCCCTACACAATCCCACCTGAAGCGGTCATCGATATCCTGGAGTCTCTCACCTATGATGCGGGCACGTTGTTGCCGTTTGCCAATGCTCGCCCTCGGAGAGTGTTCACAAAGCCTCAAGCAGAGCGGTTGGCACCAGAATTGTCCAAAGCGTTGAGCCTTGCCCCTCCAGAACGCGTCTCTGCCTTCACCATTGCCGATGTGGAGAAGCCGGATCGGCTGACGACGGGTTTCGTGTTTGTGCTCGACGGTGAGGTGCATCTTATTATCGAACACTTACAACGGCCTCGATATGAAGGAGAACAAACCTCGTATCAACAACCGGTGTCCAACTGGAAACTTCGGCCAACCGGCAATCAACGCCTGTATGCACGCCACCTCAATGGGAAAGGCGAGATGACGAACTGGATCATCTCTCCCCTCCGGTAAAGGATCGGGAGAGACCATGACACAATACCGACCAAAGTTTCAGCGATCCTCTGCTCGCCACAACCCCCTACGAAGTATCGTGGGATTGGTCACGCTCCTTCTCTGTGCACTGGTCCCAAACCTGCTCCTCGCCCAAACCACCCACGTGCCGTCCAAGAGTGAGAGAGACGATACGGTCGAACAGCTGAAAAAGCAGCTCCACCAGATAGAAGAGCACCACCGTAAGGAACTCGCTGATCTGAAGGACCGTCTTGGAGTCGTGGAACAACGACAGAGCAGCCTATCGGATGAACTGGCTCAGAACATCCGAGTCGGTGCCTACGGAGCCGTGATATTTGAAAGTTTTCAGGATCGACGGTCGACCCATGACGGCAACTTCGAAGTCTTGATTTCAGGGCAGTTTCACGACCGGATTCGCGTCTACACCGAAATTGATCTGGGACTTCCCAATGGAACCGCGGATGCGGAACAGGCCTACGTCGATCTTCTCCTGACTCAGGCCTTCAATGTTCGTGCTGGAGTGCTATTGATCCCGTTCGGCAAATTTAATCTTGATCACTTTGACCCACGCAGGGATCTCATACGCCCGCCTTCGGTGGCACGCCTCGTGACCCCTACCACCTGGGGCGATTTGGGATTCAGCGCCTTTGGACTCATACCGATCTCAGATAACGTCAAAGCGACCTACGAAGTTCAGGTGATCAACGGACTCACGGATAAGTTTATGGCCACACCAGGCAACATTCCTGACCCAGGCCTGCAGAGTGCGCGAACAGGATTACGCTCAGACAATAACGGCGACAAGGCCGTCGTCGGACGCGCAACCCTAAAATTCTTTGATCAGTATGAAGTAGGACTTTCAGGATACCGTGGAGACTACAAGACCGGTTCCCAGGACCTGATCACTGGCATCGCCTTCGACACCGAATTCAAGCCTCGCAATGTGAAGATATGGGAAAACTTTCAGCTCAGGAGCGAATTCGCACGGTTTGATATTCAAGGTTCACCGACACTCTCAAGCCTCTGGGGATATTATATTCAGCTGACGTATCGGTTCTGGCCTTCCGCGCTGAACTCCACCATCCTGGGACGCCACTTCAACAATCCGACACTCGCGCTCGTCGGACTCTACGGTCGAACCAAGATGAATACGGTAGCAAGCCCGACCGGGAGTCTGACCGGAGAGCAAATGATCATTGGATTTAACTATCGTCCGGTGGAAGATTACGTATTCAAGATGGAGTATCAGTTTAACAACGGCCAATTCAATCAGTTCCCATCCGACGGATTTCTGACATCCATCGCGTGGATCTTCTGACGGCTATCCCATGAACCGCCCATCCCGTACAGGAACGCGCCCGCAACCGGCGCTGGCAATGACGCTCGCGCTTTGGCTCTACACCGCCCTCGCACATGCTGAGCCCCTCGCCGTTATTGCCAATAAGAATAATCCCAACACCTCACTGAGTACGACCACCGTCGCCAGCATGTACCGAGGAGAGACGCTCCACTGGCCGGGGGGCGACCGAATTAAGCTGGTCAATCGTGAAATCTCCGCCGAAGAGAGGAAGACGTTCTATCTGCGTGTCCTGAATGCAAAGCCGGATCAAGTCTTCTATCGACAAAGTACGCCCGTTCCCGTCCAGAGCGTGATTGAACGGTCGGACGAAGCCATCGTGCGCTTTGTCGGCGTCATTGAAGGAGCCATCGGATACGTCAACCTCTCTGCAGTCAAGGCAATGAAAGATAGTCAGATCAAGATCATGCTTATCATCGAGAGTCGATAGCGTCATCACTATGATGATCCGACGGTGGTTGACACGTTCCCTGACACACAAGCTGATGGCCTTGTTTTTTGCCGTCTTCTTCGGCGCGGTCTGTGGCCTGACCTTCTTCGCCTATACCTCAAGCCGCAATGCCATGTATCAAGAGTTCAAGATCCGCGGAGAGACGCTCGCCAAGACTATTGCATCACAAGCGCGCACGCACTACAGGGAACAGGACATTGAGGGACTGACCACACTTCTCCATTCTCTTGGCGAAGGCGAAGATGTTGTCGCCATTCTTGCGTATCGCCCCTCGAAGGACGTGTGGCTCGAATTTTCCGGAATTCAACTTACCACCGAAGACCTCATCTTGCCGGACCTTGGGGACGTCTGGCAAAGAGATGTGGCCCTCCGGAAGGGATACCGTATCTCAGAGTTCGGACGACTCATCGTCGACGTTCCCAACCAAGGAGAACGGGACAACCTCCTCGCTGCTTCATCGATCGGCTCGGTCAGAATCTTGTTGGATCGGGATGCGCTTGAGCAACGACTCAGCAAATTAGTGAGCCAAACCGTGGGAGCCAGCATGTTCACGCTTCTGCTCGGAGGCGGACTCTTCATCATCCTGCTCAGACAATCCTTGCAGGTCATCGCTCCCCTCACCGAGGCCACGAAGAAAGTGGCCGAAGGCGACCTGTACGCGACCGTGCCCGTGTCCAGCGCCGATGAGTTGGGCGAATTGGCCAAATGCTTCAACAGCATGACCGAGCAGCTCTTGCATACGACCGTGTCGAAAAACTATGTCGACAACGTCATTCGCTCCATGACCGACCTCCTGATCGTGTTTAGTCCGGACGGCACCATACGAAGCGTCAACCATGCGACGCTCAATCTACTCGGATATGAAGAACAGGAACTGCTCGGCCAAGGCGGGGCAATCCTGTTCCCACCCCATGACAACCCACTGGATGGAGAGACCTATCAGAACATGCTGCGGCAAGGCTCGATTCACCAAATGGCGATCACCTGTCTCGCGAAGAACGGGCGGACCTTCTCGCTGTCCTGGTCGGCGGCCGTGATGCGGGGAGAGGATGGTCTCATCGAGGGGATCGCCTGTATCGCCAAGGACAGAACGGAACAGGACCAGGAGGAAGAGCAAATACGACTGCAAGGGACGGCACTCGAATCCGCCGCGAATGCCGTGATGATCATGGACCGCATCGGACGGATTACCTGGGTCAATCCCTCCTTCACGTCATTGACCGGGTATACGGCTGACGACGTGCTCGGCCGGAACATCCGCAGTCTGACCGCTGAGCAACAGGCCCAGCCCTTCTATCAGAACCAGTGGCAAACGATCATGCGCGGCAAGGTCTGGCATGGCGAAAGCACCAATCGTAGAAAAGACGGCAGTCTCTACACGGAAGAGGAAACGATCACTCCCGTCCGTGACCGGAAGGGCGAGATCAGTCACTTCATCAGCATCAGACAAGACGTCACGAAACGAAAGCAGGCGGTGGAGACGATTCAAGATGCCCATCAGAAGTTGAAAGCGCTCGATCAATTACGGTCGCAATTTTTCGCCGACATCAGTCATGAACTCAGGACCCCCTTGACCGTGATCAGGGGAGAAGCTGAGGTAACCCTCAGAGGAAAGGAGAAACCGATCTCCGAATATCGGGCCACGTTGGAACGGATCGTCCAACTATCGAGTCAAATGAATAAGTTGGTCGGCGATATTCTGTTTTTAGCTCGGTCGGAATCGGGCACGTTGCAGATGGATCTCAAGCCGACCTTGCTGGGGCCGATGCTTGAAGAGGTACGCCGAGAAACGGCCATTCTTGCGCGCTCACAGAACATCGCCGTGACGCTGCAAGGGGTGTCGCGCGAGGCGACGGTTCAAGGAGATCCAGAACGGCTCATGCAACTCTTCATGATTCTCACGGACAATGCCGTCAAATACGGACGGAAAGACGGCTCGATTGTCATTCGACAGAACACCTCGGAGCATGAGGTGCAGGTCATGGTCTCCGACAACGGGCTGGGAATTCCCGAAGCGGATCTTCCGCATGTCGTCAAGCGAGCCTATCGTGTTTGGCGGGGCCGTCCATCGGCAGTGGGTGGGGCCGGACTTGGCCTGCCGATCGCCAAGTGGATTGCAGAAGCGCACCACGGGGACATCTCGATCACCAGTACTCTCCACCAGGGCACGACGGTGACCGTTCGACTTCCCCTTCATCCGGTTCCCTCCCCGCAATGTACTCACGAACCTGATCACGCGTCACGCACACCGGAAAGGGTCTAGCCCATGGCAGCCATACATATCCTCGTAGTGGAAGACGACGAGCGGATTTCGACATTCATCAAACGTGGGCTGGAAGCGGAAGGCTACCTGGTGGATGTCGCTCAAGATGGGCAAGAAGGAGTACAGCGAGGCCTCACACCGTACGACCTGATCATTCTTGACCTTGTATTACCGGACACACATGGCCACCAAGTCTGTCAATCCTTGCGCCGTGAGCAGATCGAGACCCCGATCCTCATTTTGACGGCCAAAGATGCCCTGGAGGACAAATTGAGCGGATTCGACCATGGCGCGGACGACTATCTCACAAAACCTTTTGCCTTCGAGGAACTGCTTGCGCGCATTAAGGCCTTGCTCCGACGGCGACCATCACACAACGAAGAAACGGCCCAGGTATTGTGCGTAGCCGATCTCTCGCTCAACCGAAGCTCACGCGAGGTGCGCCGAGGCGACGCGATCATCCCCTTGACTCGGAAAGAATTTGACCTGTTGGCATTTCTTATGTCCCATCCTAATAAAGCGCTCAGTCGCACCTCCATTCTCGAACAAGTCTGGGGCTATCATCACGACACCCTGACCAATACCGTCGATGTCTATATCGGATACCTGCGAAAAAAAATCGAAGGCGGCTCGCAAACAAAACTGATTCAGACCGTGCGAGATTTCGGATACAAGATCTCAGACAATCAATCTTCCTGACCGACCTGCTGAGATACTTCCTACACAACACACATCTTAGTTCTTATCAATTTCTCATCTCGCTCTCAGCCGCCTCTCATCTCGTTCGCGTACGGTAGCCCCTGACGATATTGCGCGTCACGATACTCAGATAGGGAGCGGCTGTGCACATTCTGATCGTGGAAGATGATGAGCGGATTGTCGGTTTCATGAAGCGCGGGCTTGAAGCCGAAGAGCACCGCGTAGAGGTTTCCTCAGGAAAGTCGCAGACATTGGCCCTGACCAGGGCCAATGTCTACGACGTCATCATCCTCGATATTTTTCTGGGGCCTGATGACGGGCTCGACATCTGCCGGACCCTCAGGCAGCGAGGGGTGGAATCGTCCATCCTCCTCATGACGGCGAAAGGGACGGCGGAAATGGAAAAAATGAGTAGGCAGGCCGGCGCGAATGCCTATCTTTCGAAACCATTTTCATTCGATGACCTTCTCGAGACGCTTACACGCTTTGGTGCGTCCGGCATCGTTTCCAACCGTCCGGCGGCGATGATCGAGCAGAACCTGTAACGAATGTGTTTACGAAATCCAATCAGTCTCGTCCAACAAACATGACTGTATCTGAGATGCACATGAGAGGCTGTTTCAACACGAACATGAGCAAACGACGGAAGTGGTCATGAACCGACCGCGCATACCTGGGCGACAAGGAAGAATGAGGCTGAACCGATGTTGATCATGCTCTACTCACACGATAGTTACGGCCTCGGCCACATCCGCCGGAGCCTGGAAATTGCGCAGCATCTGTCTGAACGTATCCCGCATGCCTCTCTGATCATGCTGACCGGATCCATGCAGGCTCACGCCTATGCGTTACCTGAACGTATGGAGTACATTAAGTTGCCAGCGCTCACCAAGGACGCCGACGGACAGTATTGCTCGCGACTGCTTCCACATACAATCGACATCACGCTCAAGCTTCGCCAACGCATCATTCTCGAGAGCGTCCGCAATTTGCGACCCGACATCCTCTTAGTCGACAAGGCCCCGGCCGGCATACGAGGGGAACTCTTACCGGCCCTCCAATTCCTCAAGACCAAGTCGCCCTCAACCAGAATTATCTTGGGGATGCGCGATATCGAGGATCATCCCGATCACGTTCAAACTGAATGGACCAAGTCCGGCATCATCCCCTTGCTGAAGAACACGTATCACGCCATTTTCCTTTACGGCTCACGCACGATCTATGATCCAGTCAAAGAATATGGACTTCCGCGGAGCATTGAGCAGAAGGTTGTCTCGTGCGGCTATGTGGGCAGAACACAACCGGACGTTTCTCGAGAGGACACTCGCCGAGACTTAGCTCTACGGAGCGATCGCTTGGTTCTGGTCACCCCCGGTGGCGGGAACGATGGCTATCCCCTCGTGAAGGCATACGTCACGATGCTCAGAAAACGATTTGCTTCTCGACGGCCCAATTTTGACACCCTCATCGTGACCGGCCCGTTGATGGGCCCTGAGCAACACCGTCGCCTCCAGCAAGCCGCCTCTCCGGAGCTGGCATTAACCGTCCTAGATTTCACCCCACGACTGTACGAGTATCTTGCAGCAGCTGATCTCGTTGTGTCCATGGGCGGCTATAACACCGTCGTTGAAATTCTGACCGCCAACCAACGGGGGATTATCGTGCCGCGAGTCCGTCCGAGACTTGAACAATACATCAGAGCAGAACGCCTAGCAGCGCATGGTCTGATCGACATGATGCACCCGGATCAATTGACCCCTACGAGCCTATTCAAAGCCATCACACAGTCGTTGCAACAGCCTCGGCCCCCTCGCCCGGAGGATATCGGGATACCTCTGAACGGTGGCGCCAACGTCTCCAGGGCCGTGACTCAGTTGTTTATGGAAACACAGCACATGAGGACAAGCACCGCTCTCATCAGTCCCCCATCGGACATTCTCTCGCGGGCGACACTGAGGGCGCACCACTCCACGGTGTAGACCATGCCGACACAATCCACGCCAAGAATCGGATACCTCCTCAAAGTGTTTCCAAAAGTGTCGGAGACATTCATCCTGCAAGAGGTGTTGGACCTGGAAGCGCTGGGACTGGACTTGTCGGTCTTCGCCCTTGAGCCGCCGACCGACCCTATCACCCACGATATGGTCGGCCAAGTCCGCGCATCGGTTACCTATCTGCCCCGCTCGCTCGGCACCTTACACCACAATCCGTTCTGGGCCCATCTTCGGCTCTTCATCAGCTCCCCTCGGCGGTATGTCTCGACCATTCAATTTTGGCGTCGATCCACCGAGCAGCCTTCGTGGCCGAAATTTATCCAGGCCGGTTCACTCGCTGCGGCGCTTCTCAACCAACGCATCGGTCACCTCCACGTCCACTTTGCGAATGCCCCCACGAGCGTCGCTGAACTCGCTCACCGGCTGACAGACATTCCGTACAGCATGACCTGCCACGCAAAGGATATCTTCCTCACACCACCAGCCATACTACAAAGGAAAATGCACCATGCGGAATTCGTCGTCACCTGCACCGAGGATAATCGGCAGTACCTCCAGCGTCTGTCGGACAACGGCACCCCGCTCCTTCGTCTCTACCACGGCCTGAATCTGGCCCGATTCGACCGGCTACGGCACGATCATCCTACTGCACCGTCAGCGACCCCCACAATCGTAAGCGTCGCACGCTTTCGAGAAAAGAAAGGGTTACTCACGCTCCTCCACGCCTGCCATTTGCTGAACGTCCGTGGCTACCGGTTTCACTGCTGCATCGTCGGATTCGGCCCCTTGCAATCCGCCATGGAAGCGCTGATTCAAGAGTTCCATCTCGAACATCTCGTCCTGTTGATGGGACAACAACCACTCGAAGAAGTCGTGGGGCTCTACCAACGTGCCGACATCTTTGCCCTTCCCTGTCAGGTCGCTCAGGACGGCGATCGCGACGGGATTCCGAACGTCCTCATGGAAGCCATGGCATGCCGACTCCCCGTCGTCACGACTGGAGTTTCAGGCATTCCGGAACTTGTCCGACACGATCACAACGGTCTTCTTGTTCCCCAGCGAGACCCTGAAGCGTTAGCGCTGGCCCTCGCTCATCTTCTGGATCATCCGGCAATCCGTCAACGCTTAGGACAAGCCGGGCGTGAGACCATTGAGCAGCAATTTACGTCCAGCCATGCGAGCCATCAACTCAAGACGCTCTTTCTCACGGGAACGGTACCGATAGAAGCAGCCCCATTGCAGACGGCAGACACCTTTCCCCATCCAGACAGAAACAAGACAGAGACCCGCTCGTCCGACGGCAGCATCGGTTATATTATGAAAGGATTCCCCCGTCGATCAGAAGCCTTCATCACCAACGAAGTTATGCTCCTGGAGCAGATGGGGCTTCAGCTGCACCTCTTCTCTGCGTTTCAAGGCGAAGCGAACTGTACCGGACCGCATGGAAAGGCCCTCATTTCACCGCTCACCTATCTGCCCGAAGACAGCGAGAAAACAGACAGCGGATTTCTGTCCTGGCTGATCGCAAACCTTCCACGATATTGTTCGAGTCATGTTCGACTCCTTCGCACCGTTCCGCTCCGATATCTGCATGCTGCATGGGAAGCCTGGACATTGAGCCTGAGCTGTCGGAGCAGCGTCTTCACGTGGCCCAAGAAAGTGTTCTACAAAGATTTTCTTCGTGCCGGGGCGATTGCCGACTCCGTTCTCAAGTCAGGAAACATCCGTCATCTGCACGCCCACTTTTGCCATGGCGCAACAACCATGGCCATGTTCGCAAGCATGCTGAGCGACCTGCCCTTCAGCTTTACCGCCCACGCCAAGGACATTTATCTGCCAAAACTGAACCCCGGCGATCTGCTGTCGCTTAAACTACGTCGAGCGAAGTTCGTCGTGACCTGCACAGGAGCCAACCATCATCACTTGCAGGACGTCTCCTCACAGAGTGCCCCGATCCACACCATCTATCATGGAGTCGATACGACGCGTTTCGCTCCGGCCATTGACCGAGAGACGCCGGCAATCCCAACAATCCTGTCAGTCGGACGCTTCGTCGAAAAGAAAGGGTTTCCCTTTTTGATCGAGGCCTGTCGGCTCATTCATGAGCACGGAATCCCGTTCCGTTGCCGGATCGTCGGTGAACCTGATGAACAGACTGATGTAGTAATGGGCCTGATTCACCGGTATGGTCTTGAGGAAAACATTGCAATCGAACCAGGTGTGACACAAGAGGAGCTCCGCACTATCTATCAGAGCGCCACGGTGTTTGTGCTCCCCTGTCACGTGGTGGACAACGGTGATCGAGACGGCATTCCGAACGTCCTCGCCGAAGCCATGGCCTCTGGAGTCCCGGTGATTTCCACATCGGTCTCCGGCATTCCGGAAATCATTAAAGATCGACGCAACGGCCTGTTGGTCGCACCGCGCGACCCGTTGGCCCTTGCCAAAGCCATCGAAGAACTGCTGGTTGACTCCGACTTCAGGAACAGTCTTGCTCATGCCGGGCGTGAGACGATGTGCCGAATCTTTGACTCGAGTCAGACTACGAAACAGCTGTTCAACCTTTTTCATATGGAAACTGTTGGGACCACCACTGATCACCAGGAAACCCATGCGGCTTGCCACTAGTCAGCACCCTTCGAGTGAACAGATGGACTCCCGGCATCTCTTTGCGGAACCCTTCCAGCGCTTGACCGCTGACGCCTTGCTGAACCATTTCCAGACCAGGACGACGATCCACTATTTCCCGGTCCTGGATGCGGTTGAAACGGCACGCCCGAAGATTGACGACATACTGATGAATCAGTTTGAGTTCAACGGCGAACGTCACATCTTTTCCGGCTCCCCGCTCTGGCTCACCAATCTCAGCAGCGACCAGGAATGGCTGATCCTGCTCCATAAATTCTATTACGCCGTCGGGCTCGGCATGGCCTATCACGAGACGAATGATCCTCGATACGCCAAGGCATGGGTTGACATCACCGGCTCCTGGATTCGAACCGTTCCGCTCGATTTCCTCCCCAGCGACGTCGCAGGACGGCGCATCCAGAATTGGATCTTCGCTCATTACTATTTCGTGAACACGACCCGGGCAAGCTGCGTTACCCCAGACTTCTACCGTTCCTTTCTGTCCTCGCTACACCACCAGGTCTCATATTTACGAGACCATGTCACGCCGGCCAGAAATCATCGGACATTGGAACTCTGTGCGATCTTCCTGGCCGCCGTCGTCTTTCCAGAATTCACCGAGGCTCGCGAATGGCTCGCCTGGTCCAGAACCGAGCTGGTGAGGAACATTCAGTCTGATCTCCAGCCCGACGGAGTCCACTGCGAACAATCCACCGATTACCATCACCTGGTGCTCAAGAACTATCTCTGGATCACCAAGCTTGCGCGCCTCAACCAGATCGAGATGCCGGAGCCGTTTGATCAATTAGTGAAGAAGGCTTTGGAATTTTCACTCTATGCCCACAGACCTGATGGCCTGATCCCCGCTCTCAGCGACGGCGATAGCCGCTGCTTCCTGGACCTCTTGCAGCAAGGCTACGATCTCTACGGAGGGGAAGCTCTCTTGTATGTCGCGTCACGAGGCGCACAGGGACAGCCTCCGACTGTGCGATCAAAAGGATTTCCCCATAGCGGCTATTATGCATTGCGGAGCGGTTGGGGTGATCGGGATCAAACCTATCAGGACGAACGCTACCTGATCTTCGACTGCGGCCCGTTGGGTGCTGGGAATCATGGGCATTTGGATCTGCTCAGTTTCGAAGCCTATGCCTACGGCACACCGCTCATCATGGATCCAGGCCGTTACACCTATGATGAATCAGGACCAGTCAATTGGCGTGTCCGTTTTCGCAACACGGCTGCTCACAACACCGTGCTGGTGGATGGGCGAAATCAAACTCGGTACGAGTGGAAAAAGAGTCGGTTCAAGATTTCAGGTCCCGAACCTGATCGATCGATGGTCGCATTTGTCAGCAAGCCCGGGCTTGACTATCTGCATGGTATAGCTCGTAGCTATGAGTATCCGGTGATTCATGAGCGGAAGGTGCTGTTCATCAACGGAGAATACTGGGTCATTTTCGATCTCCTGCGTGCAGACGAATCCCACCGGTATGACCTTCACTTCCATCTCGCACCACCCGCACAAGGGGAGGTTTCGCTCTCCGTGTCGCACGACACGCTGTCAGTCTATTCACCCAAGCTGGTCCTTGCACAGCCGCTTGTGCCGACCGTACGCCCCTCCATCGAGGAAGGGTTTGTCTCCACATCGTACGGTACGAAAGAGCGGGCGCCGATCGTCCGCCTGACGCAAGATGCCTCGATCACGTGCTTTCTGACCGTCGTGTACCCCTATAAGCACGAGACACCGAAGATTTCCATCGCTGCTCAACAGATCCCAGACCTGGTCAGGCCTGTGGGAGGAAAACATCGGGCAACTGTGTCTATCACCATCACTCACACGAATAGCGATCAGTATTGCGATGAACTGGTCTTTCTCGAGCATCAAATCCATGAGAATGACTCCCTCGTGCCTTCCTGTACCGATCATGTGTGCATCACGCGCACAGGCCGCGATGGTCGACCACTATTCAAACATCACGCCTAGCCATGATGAATACCGCTGTGATCCCAACAACAAAAACATCTCGACCTTCTCAGCGTGATGGACGCGACGACATTCCAATGGATGTCCAGCTTCCACAGCTTTCGATGATCTTAGACGCAGAAGCCATGAGAAAGACGTTGTGGAATGGCATGTTCGAGTCGACCAGTGTTCGAGACCGCTTCCTGATCCGGCAGTGCGACATTATCCAGGTCCGGTACAAGCCGACATCGTCCTGCATGATCAGCTATCGGCTGGACGTCGAGAACGTCGAAACGAGAGAGAGCGGAGAACAGATTCTCTGCGGCCGTGCGTTCCCGAACGGCCGCTCGCTGCCACAATGGGAAAAGGCCTCAACGCAGGCCCTCGTGCAGCCGAGATTCGGGAAACCACTGATCCATCTTCCCGAGATCGAGATGGTCCTCTGGAGCTTTCCAAACGATCGCAAGATACACACGCTGCCGGCCTCCAGCCACGCAGCCTTGAGCACATCGAGCATTCCACCCAACTGGGTCCTGGCGCATGTAGGCACAGGCTGGCAAGTGGCCGACACCAAATCCCGCGTGATGCACTATGTCGGGGAACACACCTGCACGGTGCAGACATCATTTGAACTGATTCATTCATCCCGGGATACGAGGCAGACACTGACGATCTTCGGTAAGACCTATTACAACGAAGAAGGAGCTCAGACAGATCTGGTGATGCAGCAACTCTGGAACAGTGAGGCCCGACGCAGTGGGCGGCTCGGAGTCGCGCGGCCGCTGAGATATGACACGCGCCTCAAAACTCTCTGGCAAGAGGGTATTCAGGGCACCACACTGGAGAACCACTCCATTGAAACCCCAGCAAGCATTCCCCTTCTGGAGAAAGCCGCCCACACCATCGCCACGTTCCATACAACCCCTTTGTCGAATATTCCGCAGATCACCATGGCGGAGCAGCTCAGCAAGCTTGAATCCGTTGCTTCCGTCTTGATGCAGTGCCGGCCAACTTGCCGACCCATACTAGTTCCATTACGGGATCGGTTAATCGAACATGCCAAAATCATTCCGCTTGGGCCTACCGCGACGCTTCACGGTGATCTCCATATGAAGAATCTGTTCCTGACGCAAGACAGGATCGCTTTGATCGATCTCGACAATGTCTGTGAGGGACATCCCGGTCTGGATCTCGGCAGTTTTGTTGCCGGGTTACTCACGGGGGCGTTAGCGAAGCGAGTACCGTTGTCCCAGATGGCAGTTCCGGTACAGAGATTTCTCAACCACTACAATCAGTCCACGCCATGGAAGATCGATCAACGCACGCTCACCTGGTTTACCGCCGTGGCCTTGGTGGTCGAGCGTTCGCACCGATGCATCACTCGCCTGAAACACAATCAGCGAGAGCACCTAAAGGCTCTTTTGAGCCTTGCGGACCGAATTTCGGAATCCCTTTCATTGGAATCACTGGCTGACGGATTGGCCGAAACCCATGACAGGAGCAGGCAACCATGATGAGCCGGACAACATCTCGACCAACCACGATCTACCTGGTTCGCCACGGCGAAAGTCAGTTGAACTTGGAAAAACGAGTCTCTGGCCAATTCGATACGCCGCTGTCACAAGAGGGGATCCGCCACAGTCAGATGCTGGCAGTACGGCTCCTCGGGGTGCCTTTGACCGGGATCTATACCAGTGCCCTCGGACGAACAGTCGAAACGGCCAGACCCACTGCTGCGATGCATGGCCTCCTGATCCAGAGCCACGCCGACTTGAATGAGCAGCATTTTGGAGTACTGGAAGGCCGCTTTCGTGATGATCGGGATCCAGAAGCCCGTGCCTTGTGGGATGCGCGAAAGCACGATAAGCGCACCCATCGGATTCCAGGCGGAGAACGCTTCATTGATCTGGCAGAACGGGTGCAACAGGTACTGAAAGACATTCTTGTTCATGAAGCCGGTGGGACGATCCTCATCGTGGGGCATCGCAACACCAACCGAGTACTGTTCGGCATGTTGATGCGCCAATCGGAAGAGCGCTGGCCGCACCTGACGCTCAAGAGTCAGTGCGTTTATCAAATTACAACCGGCGATCAGCCACAACTGATCACCTACCTACTCAGGGGGGAGCCGTTGGAACTGGCCATGGGTCGAGTCGACTATAGAGATGCAGAAACAGCATCACCTGAGGTCGCATGAACCGTCACTACACGGCTCGCGACATCGCTGAAAGCTATTTCGATGCGGATCGCGTACTCACGAACATCCTGGCACGCGTGAGGCATGCATGATGTCGACCACCCATACACCACTCAACATCGGTCCTGTCTCTAAGCCCATGGTAACACCAGATTGGGGGACTCTACGCCGAACCTTTCAGCGGTTCGCAACTCTCGTGGACGCTGTTCCCATCCTTCGATCATGTGTTCCAGAACTTTCCACCGGCTCTTTCGAAATCAGGGACTGCGTCATTCTGGACGCAAAGCTGAAGACGTACCTCAAGCCGACCAGCAAGAGTAAGTCCACGCTGTCCGCCTGCTATCAGCTCACACTGAGAGAAGAAGCAGCTGGCCCAGGCTGCCAGCGTATCGTTTACTTGAAGGTGTTTCTTGGCGGTCGCAGTAGAGAGGCCTTTCGCCTACTCATTCAGAATGGAATGTCTGACCGGGAATTTCCTAATTCTGTGATCCATGTCCCAGAGCAGGATCTCATCCTGTGGAGATTCCCCCATGACCCAGCACTTCCACATTTGCACCACCTTGTTGATCTCGTGGCAATCGAGCAACATCTCCCGCTAGATGGGCTGAAGCAGATTGGCATACAAGGCACGCCTCAGGTCCTGGCACGACACCTGGTCAATTATCGACCGGAGATTCGTTGTACCAATCGGTATACCCTCTATGATTCTACCCAGGGTCGGATCGACGAACTGTTTGGGAAAACGTTCTGCGACTCACAGGGACGACCGCTCTATGAGCGCCTACAGTTTTTCTGGGACCGGTCCCTGGCCGATCCACAAGCGATGGCCATTGCTCAGCCTCTCGGCTACAGCGCTGCGATCAACACCCTGTGGCAACGCGGCGTTCCTGGGACGCCCCTTATCCAAGTCCTCAATCCATCGAACCATGAACACTACATCACAGAAATCGCACGAGGTTTGGTATCACTTCATACAAGTCAGGTCCCCGGTCTCACCATCCATTCGACAACGGACCATGTCACTGAGGCCCACAAAAAACTGGCCAAACTTTCAGATGCCGTTCCAACTCTCGCGGAAACGTGTATGGCCATGGCCAATGATCTCGAACAGATCCCGCCTCCGGCATCAACCATTCCCCCTTGTCCGATCCATTGGGACTTTCACATTCAACAGCTGCTCACCCATCAGGGACGGCTCGTGTTCTGCGACCTAGATGAGCTGGTGATCGGAGACCCCCTTCAGGACCTGGCCAATTTTATGGTCGATCTGCATTTCCGTGAGCTAGACCAGCAATTTGTGCAAGACCTATCGACTCGGCTGTACCGCACATACCAGCGAGAGGTGGAATGGGAGGTCCCGCTCGAACGATTGGCCTGGCATGCCCGTCTCCAATTCATCAATAAGGCTTACCGGCATTACTTACGATTCGCACCGGGATTCGAGCGCACCGTCGAGCAGATTCTTCAGCTGGCCCAGAAAGGATTCAGGCTATGAGCAACGAGTCGGCTTCCACAACAGATTGTGACAACAAGCCACGCGTCCTCATCTATTGTCAGCACGTCCTGGGGATGGGGCACCTCATCCGAAGCATGGCCATTGCCCGAGCCCTGCGGAATTGCTCCGTCGTTTTCGTGAACGGAGGTGAATCCCTTTCCGGCGTGGATACGCCATCGTGGGTGACGATCGTCAATCTACCTCCGATCACAACTGACAGTGAATTTCAGAGTCTGAACGTCCACGGTGAGAGCACCAGCCTTGAACAGGTTCAACAAGCCAGAAAGCGCACGTTATTCGAGCTCGTCGGTCATGTTCGTCCAGACGTCGTGATCATCGAGCTTTTCCCGTTTGGGAGAAAGCGGTTTGCCTTTGAGCTGTTGCCCTTACTGGCACATATCCGCTTATCAGCACCATCAACCAAAGTCGTCTGCAGCCTGCGGGATATTCTAGTGACCAAACCGGATCACGTTCGTCATGAAGACTGGGTTGTGAGTCTGATGAATCGGTATTTCGACCTACTACTGATCCATTCGGATCCGACCTTCCAGACATTAGATGAGACCTTTTCACGCTGCCACGATCTCCGATGCGAAGTTCAGTACACCGGGTTTGTGACGCAGGGCTCAGATCTGTCGGCGGATGTTCAAACAACAGACGACCAATCAGTTTCCGATGGCAGGCCGCTGATTCTTGCCAGTGTCGGTGGCGGGCGTGTGGGCTACGAACTGCTCGACAGTAGTATTCGGGCCTCCACACTGCTGATTCAAAAACTCCCCCATCGGATGCTCGTGTTCACAGGCCCCTATATGCCCGAGCAGCAGTATGTGGAGCTCCATGAACTTGCAGCCCAGTGCTCACATATCCAAGTCCGACGTTTCACCTCATCGTTTGAATCACTCATGCATCAAGCCACCCTCTCCATCTCAATGGCCGGCTACAACACCTGTATGAATCTGTTGAATACCGGCACACGCGCACTGGTGTGGCCCTTTACCGGTCATAAAAATGACGAGCAAACCATTCGAGCCAAGAAACTTGAGCAGCGTGGGCTCCTCACCCTACTACGGCCTACTGACCTCACCCCTGAACAGCTCGCAGAAAAGATCCTCGCCTCTCTGAGTGCTTCGCACGCTCGCACTCCACATTCCATCAATACTAACGGTGGACGAGAAACGGCTCTGTCGATTGAACGGCTCGCCCAACAGTCGGATAATCGGACCACTCGCTCCGCGTGGGGATCGGTCTCCATGCCTCAACCTGGACAATGGCAAACCGCACTAAGACAGTTCCTGGACGAAAAACAGACCGAAGGTCGAGAACTCCATCTTTTTCTTCGAGACGACGATGTCGATGAAGACGAGGAATCACTGAAGCATCTGCTCGACCTTGCGCTGGCCAGAGGCGTGCCAATGAATCTAGAAATTATCCCCGGTCGGCTGACACCCGCCTGTACGGCCACTCTGAAGAATGTCCTTCGAGCCGACCGTGCGCTGTTAAGCCTGGACCAACATGGGTGGATACATTCGAATCATGAGCCGGAGGGGCGGAAATACGAGTTCGGCCCTTCCCGTTCATTCACGCAACAACTGAATGACATCGCACAGGGGAAAGCGATTCTTGAATCCACGTTTGAGGAGTTGTTTTTCCCGGCCTTCACCCCGCCATGGAATCGCTGCACCACAGACACCTATCGGGCGCTGGATGAACTCGGCTTTCGGGTCTTGTCCAAAGATCGTGGGAAGGACGGCATCACTGGGTACCGGTTCTCCGAGATTTCCACGACGCTGGATCTCTACACCTGGAAAGGCGGGGCCCGCATGAAGGCTCCGCATGAGATTGTCCAGGTCCTGATATCGCAGATGGACATGCTGCCGATGGTAGGACTCCTGCTCCATCACAAGGTGATGGAGCGCGAGGCCTTCGTATTTCTAGACCAGCTCATGGCTGAGCTCACGCGATCCGCAGCAGTACGACTCCATACCTTTCAAACCTTGCTGCCGCTCACACGGGAGTCACAAACGGTGCCACGATGAGACAGACGGAGATCACGCGTCGAGGGCAGGCTCGATTTCGAACCATCATCGCCTCGCACTTACGCTCAGCCTGGCCACATCTGGCTCTCGCGACTGGGTGCCTCCTCGGCGTCACGCTCATGCAACTGATGGCGCCCTGGCCGCTCAAACTTATTTTTGATTACATCCTGCTGCAAAAGTCCTTGCCGCCGTCATTGACCTTCCTCGATCCGTTCATACAGTCATGGCCATTGGCCTTGTTGGGCAGTCTAGCGGCATCGATCGCCGTCATTGCCGCCATGAACGGTGCCTTGTCGTATGCCCAATCATTTGTGACGAGCAAGATCGGCCATCGCTTGGTCTTCACCATCCGGCAACACCTCTTCGCTCATGTCCAGAGGCTTTCACTGTCCTTTCACTCGCAGACCCGTTCTGGTGAGCTCTTGACAAAGCTCGCGGGTGATACCCAAACGTTGAAGAACGCCTTCACGGATATTCCATTGGCCGTGTCCGGCCACATCCTCACGTTCATCGGCATGTTCGTGGTCATGTTTGCCCTCAACTGGGAGCTGAGCCTCATTATCCTCGCCACGATGCCGATCCTTGTCACAGCACTCTTCATCTTAAATCGAAACATTCTTGCAACCACGCGTGATCAGCGGGAGCGGGACAGTCACATGACCTCACGGCTGAATGAATGGCTGTCGTCCATCTCTGTCGTGCAGACCTTCGGGCGGGAACGGGTCGAGCAAGACCGGTTCAACCAGGAAAGTACGAAACACCTTCACACCGGACTTCGTACGGCCAGAACAACTGCCGCAGTGGCGCGGGTGGTGTCGATCATCGGCGCAATCAGTACCGCCGTCACCGTCTTTTTGGGGGCCTGGCAAGTACTGAAGGCCCGCATAACCCCTGGCGACCTGTTGGTCTTCGTCAGCTACATGAAGAATATCTACGGTCCGATCAAGGATATGTCCAAGCTCTCATCCCAATTTTCCCAGGCAATGGTCAGCGCACAACGCATCGCTGATTTGCTCGGCAACGAACCGGACATTCAAGACCGCCCGGACGCCGTTAAGGTCAATCACTTGATCGGCGACATTCGATTGGAGCACATCTCATTCAGCTATCTGGAGGGATGTCCTGTACTGCGTGACCTCACCCTTCAGATTGCACCTGGTCAACGAGTGGCGTTCGTCGGTCCATCCGGAGCCGGCAAGTCAACGCTGGTCAGCCTGCTGCTGCGTCTCTATCAACCGTCCCAAGGAACGATCTTGCTCGATGACAGAAGCCTTGCCGACTACGAGCGCGAATCGCTCCGCCACTCGATCGGCGTGGTGCTCCAAGATACGCTCCTGTTCCAAGCCAGTATCGCAGACAACATTGCATACGGAGTCGAACAGGCAACACGCGAGCAGATTGTCAAAGCGGCTCAAGAGGCCAATGCCCACGAGTTCATCGCAGAGCTACCTGATGGGTATGACACCATTGTGGGAGAGCGTGGCGGCACCTTGTCCGGTGGGCAACGGCAACGGATTTGCCTCGCACGCGCCCTCGTCAAGCAGCCATCGATTCTGATGCTTGATGAACCTACCGCCTCGCTGGACCACCGATCGGCCACCTATGTCCGTGAAACCATCACACGGATCCAGGCCGATCGGACCACGATCGTCATTACCCATCACTTAGTCGGAATGGATCTGTTCGATCGCATTTTTGTTTTAGACCAAGGCCGCTTAGTCGAACAGGGCACACACCGGGAACTGCTAAGCCAGCATGGGCTCTATGCCGGCCTCTACGTGCAGCAGTCAGACCATCTAGTCCATCCTCGATCAAACAATCTGACATAGCACCAAATTATTTTTTCACTGATGTGCGCCAATACCGTCACGTTCACTCGGGCAATCCGTCTAAGATACATGAACCGCAACACTCCAATACGACTCATAATGCTGGTGGCAGTATTGACGCTCTGGCTTGCCAACATCGTACAAGCCGAGACGAAACCCGTCGAAGAGACTAGAAGTCCATTACCATCCTCATCGAACGAGCCTCCCCCAACGAATGGTCTGCTCCTTCCGACGTACAGCCACGCGAACGGTCTATCGAGCAGTCCTCTCGTGGAGCCGTTCGATCCAAACGCACCACCACGAGCGACCATCCCCATCGGTCCCGATTTATTCGTCGGCGGCTATACCTCGCTCGAAGGAGAAACCAATCGTCACTATGACCTCTCCTCGACTTTCGGCAAGGCCGACAGCACCTTGACGCCGATCTTCGCTCCCGCATTCGCGTATGAGCCCAATCAATATTTGCAACTCTATGTGAATCCAGTGCTTGAAATACCGATTGCCGTCGAGGAAATCGAGGACAGGTCACAGACCACCGAGTTGAACATGAATCTCGCCTTTCTTACCGTGAAAAACGTGGTCCCTGGCACACGGCTTCAAGTTGGACGACAACGGTTCATCGACTCCAGACGGTGGTTGTTCAATGAGAACATGGACGCAATCAGGCTGGGCTACCAGTATGAACAATTTTCAGTGGAGCTATCGGTCAGCCAATTGAACCTCGTTCAGCGGAATCTCCTAAGACGGGAAGCTGAAGAGGACGAGGAGGGGTTTGTCAATTATTACGCCTATGCCGACTACAAGTTCGGCAAAAAAAACCACATCGGACTGTTCGCCCTCTATCAGGATCAGCAACGGCTCGGTACAGCTCAACCGATCACAGTCGGTCTCCAGACGAGTGGGCGGCTTTTCGACAACCTAAAATACTGGTTACAAACGGCTGCGGTCCGCGGCTCAGACGGAGGTCAGCGCATACGAGGTGAGGCAATCGACGTCGGGCTCACGCAGGTATTCGACAGGGCTTGGGAACCTTCCCTCACCATCGGCTACGCCTATGGAACAGGAGACAGTAACCCCAACGACAACGTCGATGCGCGATTTCGACAGACTGGGTTTCAGGGTAATTCGGACAAACTGAACGGCGTGGCACGCTTTAAATACTATGGCGAGGTCTTGGATCCCAGACTGACCAACCTCATGGTCTTTACGGGAGGCGTAGGGATCAAACCGCTCTCCAAGACCTCCTTCGACCTGGTCTATCACTATTACCTCCAAGACCATGCCTCGAAACGCATTGGTGGATCCGACCTTGATACGGACCCGACAGGACTCAGCAAGCATATCGGCAGCGAGGTTGACCTCGTCGTGGGATACCAAGGGATCCCGCATCTGCAAACCAAGTTCGTCCTTGGGTACTTTTTCCCCGGTAAAGCGTTTAACGACACCTGGCACGATGGAGCATTTCTGGCCAGTTTCCTCCTCCGATACAACTTCTACTGACCTGAGGAGACCGCAAAAGCCACCCCGCAGCGTTCTCACTTCATTCAAAATCCAATGGCGAATCCCCCACCTCCACCAACGCCGACTCCTGTCCCGCCTCCAAGCCCAATCGAGAATCTAGGCCGTGGTTGCATGTTGCCATACGACGGAGCCGGCCATGGATGGATGTGCTTTATCGTCACAACCGGATACTGATATTCCACGTCATCGAGATAGTCGGTCTTGGCTCCGGACACGTCTCCGACAATGGTCATGGCTGATCCCTCAACAATCGTCGCAGGATCCAGAAAGTCTTGTCGAATTGCCAGAAATCGCCCCTGTGATTGTTGGCGGTTGAGAATTGGTCTTTCGCGTTTATCGAGCGGCAATTGCAGAAGCTCGATCTGTGTACCGTCTTTCAATCGCTTTGCCTTGAGGACCACTCCGCCGAGCACCACGACCTTTCCCTGGTAGGACTCTGGCGCACTCAGTATTTCTGGGAATGTGACGGTTCGGTCGACGAGAGGTTCGAGCGACTCTGGGACCACCCGCTGAGAAGAACAGGCTGCGGCCAAAATGAACGCCGCTACCCACCACAACCTGAAAGAGGCAAGCCCCATAGGCCCACTATAGCGTGAAGCTGATGCCGTTTCTACGTGTCATTGTCCGCGATTAGGGGTTTTCTCTCGATACGTTCTTCAGTTATGATGCAGTGTCGAGCCTGAGCGTTCAGACAGACGCGCATCGTTGATGCACATCCCAAGGGAGAGAGGTGAAGATGTTACGGTTCCTCCTAGCTGCTATCGTGTCAGTTCTGCCGTTGAGCCTCTCCTCCTGCGATAAGGCCTATATGGCCACCATGGAGAAGATGGGCTATGCCAAACGAGATATCCTGAGCACTCGTGTCAAATCAGCGCGGGATGCACAAGAAGACGCCAAGCAAGAAATTCAGACCACACTCGAGCAGTTCGGCAAAGTCGTCGCCTATGAAGGTGGCGACCTCGAAGCCACCTACAAGAAGCTCAATGGTGAACTTGAGAACAGCGAGGACAGTGCCGAAGCGGTCCGAAAGAAAATCTCCGACGTCGAGAGCGTAGCCGATGCCCTCTTTTCCGAATGGGAAACGGAACTCGGACAATACTCCAGCGCCGACCTCCGCCGGAAGAGCCAGGCCAAACTCACCCAGACCAAGAGCCGCTATCGAGAGATGCTGGGTGCCATGAAGCGGGCGGAGCAACGAATCGAACCGGTCCTCAAACCGCTGCGCGATCAGGTCCTCTACCTGAAACACAATCTGAATGCGCGGGCACTCTCCGCCATCAAAGGTGAGCTCGTAAAAGTCGATGCGCAGGTTGATCAACTGGTGAAAGATATGAACCGTTCCATTGCCGAAGCCGACAAGTTCATCCAAACGATGGAAAAGGACTCAGATTGACAGACTGCAGGGAAACCCTTGCTAGCCGTCACACAATGTGACAAAGGGAATCCTCTGGTCAAGCCATAAGAGCCAGCAGGATGGTCAAAAAGGCTGTCCAGCAAGGCCGCAGCGAGCGAAAGGCTGAGGCGTACGCGGTTGGTACGTTGAAGCCTTGAGCGATGCGAGAACGACGCTGGCGGTCTTTTTCAACATCCTGCTCGAGGAGGGCGCTCATGCGGATCGACGACCAACGCGAAAGCGACAATATTGAAGATCGCCGCGGGATGGGGCCTGCCCGCATCGGAGGACGAGGCGGGTTGGGGATCGGCACGATCGTGCTGGCTCTGGCCGTCAGTTATTTCACCGGCATGAATCCACTGACCGTCCTGAATCTCCTGACGGGCGTCCAAAGCGTGACCGAGTCGATCACACCCTCGGCCCCATCGCAGCCAGGGGCGGTCGGAGCGCCAAAAGATCAACTCGGCCGGTTTGCATCCGTCGTCCTCGCCGACACGGAAACAACCTGGCGGGAACTCCTTGGTTCACGATATGAAGACCCACGGATGGTGCTCTTTAGCGGCGCAGTGCAGTCCGCCTGCGGCACCACCTCCTCGGCAGTCGGTCCGTTCTACTGTCCCGGCGACCGTCGGGTCTATCTCGATCTTGCCTTCTTTAATCAGATGGAATATCAACTGGGCGCAGCGGGTGACTTCGCCCAGGCCTATGTCATCGCACACGAAGTCGGCCACCATGTACAAAACGTGCTCGGCGTTGCGGAAAAAGTACACCGCCTTCAGCAGCGGGCCTCTGAAGCAGAAGGCAATGCGCTGTCGGTTCGTATGGAACTCCAGGCCGATTGTTATGCCGGTGTGTGGGGCTACCATGCCAGACGTGGGAGGAACTTGATCGAGCCCGGAGATTTCGAAGAGGGGCTCCGCGCCGCAGCAGCGATTGGCGATGACCGGCTACAAAAAAAATCGCGAGGGCACGTTCAACCGGAAAGTTGGACTCACGGTTCGTCCGAACAGCGGATGACCTGGCTCAAGAGAGGCCTGGAGTCCGGCGACCCAGCAGTTTGCAACACCTTTGGGAACACTCGTCTATGAGCAATCCAGCTCCCGCGGCAAAAAGCAGCTTTCTGGCGAAAACACTCGGCCCTCTGCTGTCCGACCCACCATGGGCAGCCAAATCGTTTATGGCCGCAAGTGCCACAACCGTCGCCGGAGTCGGTGCCTGGCTTAGCGATATGATGTCGCCGGCGCTCGCCCGCGGTGGCGCCAGCTTCATCGGCGGGTTCTTGGTCGGGTGGGCCTTTCGGAAAACGCTCAAAATTGCGCTGTTGATCACCCTCTCCTTGGCGGCGCTCGTGGCCATCCTCAAAACGACCGGCTGGATCCACCTGGAGTGGAACCTGATTCAGAGCGATGTGAATCGCACGCTCGATTGGGCGCGAGGCCAAGCCCAGAGCCTCAAAGAAGTAGCGGTCGGCTACCTCCCCTCTGCCGGCGCCGGTGTGGCCGGCGCGCTTTTCGGATTTCGAAATAAATAGTGACACACTCACCTCTTCACAGCACGCAGACTTTTTCAGTTCTTCTTCACCGATTTCACATCCAACGTCCCTAAATAGTGCCCTTCGACCGTAACCTGATCGCCGTCTTTGAGAAGAACCGGTCCCATCTGACAGAGTGCCGCGTAGCTCGCCTCAATCGCTCCACTGCCATCATCAACCAGAAAACTCTGGACGCACTTCTCCAACTTCGAGCTGGTTCCAATAAAATGATGCATCTCATACCCACTGACCATCCCCGTCACTTGCACGACTTTCATCTTGTACGCTTCGGGATAGGCCTGTAAGGAACTGATCGTGACCGGATCCGCTGCCCAGGTGACAGATACGAGGCACAGCAAGCTGATCGTCGCCAACTCTATCAAGCGTAGGATGCTGTTCATCACGGGACCTCCTCTTCGTACAAGACGTGGATCTTAAGCATGGTGAAATCCTTCGGTCCTACGGAACCTGGCGCAACGCTTGCCCGGTGGCAGCACTGTAGGCTTCAGCCAGGGTATGCACTTCGATGACCTGAATCGATCGCTCTGCGCCGGAGAAACTCAGGTGACTGTTATCCAAAGCATCAGGCACAATCATCGTGGTCTTTCTCAGTTCTCGGCAGCCATTCATCTTGTCGACGAGTCGCCCCACAGCTTGGATTTCTTCGTCCAATTCGATTGTCCCCGACATACAGATGTCCGGGCGGATCGAATCGCCGAGCAGGGCTGCCGCGACACCCACGGCAAAAATCCCGCCGGCACTGGACCCATCCAATCGCGTGGGGACCAAGATACGCACCGTGAGATATCGAGGATCATAGCCCACCGCCTCCGTGGCCACGGCAACCGCAGTCTGAAAGGAAAGGGCGGATCCGAGCATCAAGTTCGAATCACCGAGAATCTCCGGCCCTCGTCCATCGGCTTTGTACCCGACCGTGAGTTGCGCCACGAGTCCCCTCCATGAACCGGTAATGGAACCAACCTTGTCTTGCCCGACACTCAACAACGGCAAGGACAGCGTGACGTCTGAAAACGGCACAGGCTTTCTATGGGATGGCTGTGGTGGACTGTATGAAAGACTGGCATGAGGCACGGATGGCACAGGAGTCACAGACTGTTGGCGAGGCGTTGGTGATATTTCCAATGGTGAATAGGTCTTGGCCTCACCGAGTTGCCGACAGCCTGGGTATTCGCGGTCCGTATACAGATCCGCTCGCCCCGGCATTGAACAGACCCAGGTCTCAGCCCATACGGAGCTGAAACCGAACGAGGCGATAACGCAGAGGTGTAGAAGAACAAAGGACGTAACCTGAATTTGTCGACGGATGGCTTGTGAGTGGGATTGACACATGCCTGACTGCTGAAATGAGCAACATTTGAAGCCTATCGTTCAAACGGGATTTCGTCAAAAAGAAGCGAGACTACTGCGACAGGAAATGGTAAAGATCCATCTAAGCAGACCATGGGAGACCTAACCTAGTCTCCAAATCTCAAAGACCTGGACGAGCACAAAGCGCCTCCCATCTCCCACAGGATGTTCAAAATGACCTTCCAGCGAGGCCGCAGCAAATGAAGGGGCGAGGAGGTACATACCAAGCTTCGCTTGACCCGCTCGCTTCGATCACATGCGAGCGGATAGGTTTTTTGCCATCGTTTTTCGTACGTTGAGGCCTTGAGTGACGTGAGAACGAAGTTGGAGGGCATTTTCAATATCCTACCCCGGCAAGGCCTGATACCAGCCATTGGCTTGTACAAGAGAAATCTTGCTGTCAAAGAGTCCGCTGATCTGATCGCTCGTGAGCAAGGTTGACTTGGAACCATCAGCCACGATATTGCCCGCCTTGAGGAAAATCACGCGATCGATCTCCGGTGGGATTTCATGCAGGTGATGCGTGACCAGCAGCACGGTTTTGCCCTTGGCCATCTGAGCGCGCAACAGATCCAGATATTGGAAGCAGGCCTTGAGATCAAGACCGCTGGTTGGCTCATCAAACACCAAGACCGGGGGATCATGCACCAAGGCTCGCCCCAAGAGAAACCGCCGCTGCTCACCGGTGGACATATGGCCGAAGCGACGCCCAGACAAGTCCATCACGCCCAGCTCTTGCATCACCTCATAGGCTCTCGTCATTTGTGACTTGCTGAACTCTTGATAGGCATAGGTGTCGTTGCTGGCATAGAAGCCGGACAAGATGACGTTCAACCCCTCGGCACAGATCAAGTAATCCCGCTGAAGATCGTGCGACACGATACCGATTTGTTTTCGCACATCCCACACATTCCACCGCTCCTCACCAAAGAGCGCCCACCTGGTCTCGTCCTTCGGCATGGCATGGACTTCGCCTGAGAGCAACTTGAGCAACGTGGATTTTCCTGCGCCGTTCGGACCCAGGATGGCCGCATGCTCACCTTCATGCAGGGCAAACGAGAAATCTGAGAGGACGCAGGTCTCTCCTCGATAGACCGTCGCATGCTGGATCTCGACGATCGGCTTCGTCTTGGCTGATGAACGGGGCGATTCAACAGGGACCAGCGCCGGCCGATTGGCTGGTTTCCCACCTCGGCGTGCCTGCTCAAGGCCAGCTCGAGCTAGCGCATCGACCCGTTCGTTCTCCGGATGCCCATTATGCCCTCTGACCCAATGCCATTCGATCGTATGGCTCGCCGCCAATGCATCGAGCCGTCGCCACAAATCCTCATTCTTCACCGGATCTTTCCCGGCAGTCTTCCACCCTCGTTGTTTCCAGCTATGGATCCATTCGCTAATGCCTTTTTGCACATACTGCGAATCGGTGTAGACCCGCGCCTGCACTGACTGAGGAAACGACTGCAACGCCTCAATGACCGCGAGGAGCTCCATCCGGTTGTTCGTCGTCGCTAACTCCCCACCAGAGAATTCCGTTTCAACGTTCCCATCACGCACCAGGACACCCCAGCCTCCAGGACCAGGGTTCCCGCTGCAGGCGCCATCAGTATAGATCTCGATCATGCGCTTTCGTTCCCAAGGTTTGGGTCAGGATTGTACTACGAGACCTTCACCTTCGACCATCTCTAATACGACAGAACGATGCCTGATGGCGTGACTCAACCAGATGACTTGGGTACAATGACGTGGCAATCACGCTCACATTTTTGAGAGAGTCACACTCTGCGCACACTTTTTCTCATCGGCACCGGTGGGTTCATCGGGTCCATCTTGCGGTACCTTGTGAGTGGCTATGCGCAACAACTCAGTAAGAGTATTCAATTTCCATTCGGCACCTTGGCCGTCAATCTGATGGGCTGTATGCTGGTTGGCTTCCTCGCCGAGCTTGCCGATCATCGAGGCGTCATTCCGGCGGAGGCGAGATCTTTTCTGATCGTCGGAATACTAGGCGGCTTCACGACCTTCTCAGCATTCGGCAACGAAACGATGAACTTGCTGCGTGATGGAGAGTTGTGGTTGGCTTTTGGAAATATCATCGGCCATACAGTGCTCGGCCTTGGTGCAGTCTGGCTTGGCTACTCCACCGCCTATCTAGTCTGGAAATAAACGATGCGCGTTGAACAGGGTTGCCTACTGAGAATCTACATCGGAGAAGGAGACAAACACGCCGGACGCCCCCTCTATGAATGGATCATTGCACAGGCTCATTCCAGGCAACTGGCCGGCGCCACCGTCTACCGAGGACTCATGGGATTCGGCCCCCACACCCGCGTGATCCACACCTTCAAGATCGAGCGACTGGCCGAAGATCTCCCCATCACCGTCGAAATCGTCGATTCACAGAAAAAGGTCGAGGAGTTTCTCGCCTTCATTGAACAACAGATCGTATCTAGCCTCTTTGCCACGGTGCAAACGGTCGAGCTCCGATCCGTTGAGAGACGCCCCGGATAACCGAACCTTCGTTCAGTCAGTCGTCCCAACCAGTTGCTCATCATCACAATCCAGCGGCCGCGCCATGCTCTTTCAACCTCGGCACGCTGGCAGCAACGAGCTCGCTGGCAGTTTTTGCAGTATCTTTGTCATTGTGCCATTCGTAGATTCATGGAAAGATGCGGTTCATGAAACGGAACAAAAAGGCAACGCAGAGCACACGCACTATTGCACTCCTGAGCTTTGATGGTGTCGCGGCGCTCGATATCACCGGCCCCTACGAGGTCTTTTCTCTGCCGACCTACCTCGCACAGGACAAGGCAGTGCCGCCCTATCGCATCGTGCTTCTCGCTGATCAACCTGGGCCAGTTCGCTCATCTTCTGGACTGAGCCTGATCGCAGATGCCTCGTGGCGTAACTTTCATAACACGGTCGACACATTACTGATCTGCGGTGGGCCTGACATGACGGCGCTCCAGCGCGATCAAAAACTCCTGACCTGGCTCCGGACCATGGCGCGCCGCACCAGACGGATCGGCTCGATCTGTACCGGCGCTTTCCTGCTCGCAGAAGCCGGCTTGCTGAAGAACCGCCGCGCCACGACCCATTGGAGGGAAGTCGCACGGCTGGCCCAAGAATATCAATCGATCACTGTCGAGTCAGACGCGATTTACGTCAAAGATGACCACGTCTACACCTCAGCCGGCATCACCGCCGGTATGGACCTGGCCCTAGCACTCGTGGAGGAAGATCTCGGACGTGATGTGGCACTGGCTGTCGCGCGTATGCTGGTCCTGTTTCTGAAACGGCCCGGCGGGCAATCCCAATTCAGCACACAACTCCAAGCCCAGGCCGTCGAGGGCCAACGGTTAGCTGGCCTCTTGAGTTGGCTGGCCGACCATCATCATGAATCACTGACGGTTGAGGAGATGGCGTCACAAGCCGGCATGAGCCCCCGGACCTTTGCGCGGGTCTTCGTCACCGAAACTGGCGACACACCGGCACTCTACTTGGAGAAGCTTCGCCTGGAACATGCTGTGCGCCTCTTGGAAACCACGGGTACATCCCTCGATATGACCGCACAGGCTTGTGGCTTTACCGGGCATGAACAGTTGCGGCGGGCCTTCCAACGACACAAAGGCATCACACCACAAGCGTATCGACAACGGTTCCAACGAACAGGATGCTGAAAAAGTCCGCCAGCGGCGTTCTCGCATCACTCAGAGGCTCAACGTACGAAAGACGATGGCAAAAAACCTATCCGCTCGCATGTGATCGAAGCGAGCGGGTCAAGCGAAGCTTGGTATGTACCTCCTCGTCCCTTCATTCGCTGCGGCCTTGCTGGACAGCCATTTTGAGCATCCTGAGGATTAGGTGAGCTAGCTCAGAACCATACATCACCATGGAGGCAACCATGCAAGACGTACAGGAAACAACGAAATTACAAGTGGCGATCTTATTGTATGACGGGATGACGGCACTGGATGCCATCGGCCCGTATGAAGTGCTCCAAGCCCCAACACTCAACACCGATGTGCGCTTTGTGGCGAGTAAGAAGGGCGTAAAGCAGACGGATTTTGGAAAGCTTCGATTGACGGCAGACTACAGCCTGGATGAGATGCTCTGTCCCGACATTCTCGTCGTGCCAGGAACGGCCTATCCCAAAGCCATCATGGGTGACCCACAAGTGATCGAATGGATCGCCCAGGTGCACAAGACCACCAAATGGACCACATCGGTCTGCACAGGCGCTTTAGGCCTAGCAGCTGCAGGTGTGCTCAAAGGGTTGAAAGCCACCACGCACTGGCTCGCGCATGAGGTGCTGAAGCAATTTGGCGCAACCCCGACAAAAGCGCGCGTGGTTCGCGATGGCAAAGTCTTCACCGCCGCGGGCGTCTCCTCAGGCATCGATATGGCGCTCACATTGGTGGCAGAAGAATTCGGAGCAGAAGCAGCGCAGCTTACCCAACTCTTGATCGAGTACGACCCACAACCACCGTTCGATGCCGGCAGTCCAGACAAAGCGCCATCGGCGATTGTGCATGAAGCACGTGAGGCATTCGCCAAACTCCAAGCAACGGCACAGTGACGGGGCAAGGCTGCTGCTTGAGGAGAGAGCAATCGAAATTCCCGACATGACGGGACGATCACACGGCCTCAAGAACAAATCGTCATACCCGCGAAAATAGGCATCCAGGTGCCGGAGGTTCTGGATTCCCGCTTGGAACCTGCGGGAATGACGAGATGAGCCGTGCTCAACTTCAGAAGTCCGGATAATTGTTTAGATATCAAAGTCTGGCCCTGCAATCTGACTGTCTGTGAATCGACAACCAGTTAGGGAGGGCCTCACTTCGCTGCCTCTTCAATTGAGGCAAGAATCTTGTCGCACGTTGGGGCGTCGAACTCATGGCCATAGAAGCGCAGGAACAGGCCTTTGCGAATCTCCGCCTCCGTGGCCGACGGGTTCTGCACCCGCAAGGATGCTTCTACGAGCTTACGCGCTGTGTCACGCATGGCACATCCCATGATCAGCCGCTCTTCTCCCGTGCGCTGCATCAGCATCGCCCGATACCGTTCTTCTACCTCAGGCGGCGTATCATTCATGCCTGCACCTCGTGATACAGCGCAACCAGTCCCAGGTGCTCCACCCACCGTTCCAAATACCCCTGGTCGAGCGTCTTCACAGACCGGAGCACGTTCCGCACGTCGTCCAATTGCATGGCGCTGCGGCTGTCCTTCGCCCACTCCAGCTTTGAAAGGATGAGGTCCTCAGGAGCGACGACGGAGACCGATTCGCCGTCGAGCGTCATCGTGCGGCGACGGGCAAATTCCTCGCGGCGATACGCAGTCTCTTTTCTGACGACACAGTCGACTTTGACCACCAAATCATTGTGAATCATGTTGAACATGGACCTGTTTCGAACGGCCTGCGCCACCATATCGCGATCAATGTAATACTCCCCCTGAAAGAGACCAACGACACGTGTAACGTCCGCTTCCCATAACTCAACAACCAGATCGATATCGCGCGTCATTCTTGGAGTGGCATAGAAGTTCATTGCCATGGATCCGGTGACCATATAGGCGATCCCGGCGGCCTGTAGCCGCACCGCAACTGATTTCAATATCTCAAGTTCATCGCTCACGATAGCGACAGAGCTTATGCCTTTCGCCGTGAGAAGTCACGCCCTTGCACAGCGAGAGGAATCTAGCCGATACAGCGGAATGTTGATGGAACATATTATGAACGGCGTGCGCTACAATGCTGCCCCTGCTACTCTTTCGCATCGGGCATGAAAACGGTGAGAGGCCCACGCGAGAAAGGATTCTGTGCCACGCTATCACTCAGTGGTTAGGCCAACCATAAAATCATGTTCCAAAATACAAGAAACAAGACTTGACCCCAAATAGGCTTTCGGGACATCCAGGGGGCTTTCTTGCAAACCATAATGGTATTAAGGTGAGAATGTTAGGTGTCTAGATAGTAACCGCACATGCTCCAGGTCTGCTCTTTATACAGCTAAATTAGTTCAAATGGCCATGAACGCAACTCAACAATGCTGAAATTGTGTGGGCGAATCTTACAAAGTCTTGAGAGCTGAAAAGAACTTCCAGTCTCTTTCCTGGTTTTTAATGCAAAATCAGCCCCAACTTCATTCACACTGATCGACAGTCTCAAAAACACCGTTAGAATACTCGCGACCACGTTTCTGATCCTAGGTCGTAGCCATATATCTCTCCACGGCTATTAACTATGAAAAGTGGAACATCATGATTTTTTGAGAATATCTCATGACCTTGGGTTTGAGGATTTATTGTGTCGATGCCTGCCTCCCTACCTTTTGTTACCATAACGCCGTCTTTTCTAAGAAAAGCTGTTCGCTTGAACTCAAGCAATAGCTCCATTTTCCCACCTTTACCAAGTATTAAAACATCGATCTCCTGTGATGTACCACTATGTTCTTTTGTGATACCAGTATATGCGTTGACAAGCACTTTCTTCCCTTTGAATTCGCGGGCAATTGCCTCACCTGCAGCATCACTAGCCTCCGCACCTGCGTTTGAGAGGTCCTTTCTTGAGGCAACTTTTTTCATTTCTCGAACATATATATCGGTAGATTTCAATAAGATATTTTCAGTCTCGGGGTCTAAAACCATGCGTTTAATGCTGCCTTCTTTCGCACGATCCTTTGCCCGTTTCATTCCCCCGAGGGCTATTCCAGGCAATGCGCCCCCAATACTAGATCCTAACCGTTCATTTCTCTCTGAATTGGTAAGCTGACGGCGGGTAACAACGTCTTTGCCAATGATCACTTCCCCTATATCGAATGGGTTTATCGGAAGTATGTCGCCTATCCCAGCAGCCAATGCTCGCGCAGCTGCTCCATCTCCGGCACCTTGTTCAAATGCTTCGCCAGAACGATTCATAAAGCTATGAATTAAGAAGCCTGCCCCAATACCGGCGCCCACTATTGGTCCAGCCGCTACACCGACACCGATGCCTATGCCTGTAAACAAAAGTGCTTTCCCAGCCCCCAAAGCAACATCACCCAAGCTCAACTGAAAATCATCAGGAGCTTCAGATTGATTTTCTGGGCGGTTATTATTTCCATCAGTGGTGTTTGACCTTTGTTCAGGTTGGGGAGGTGGTTGCTCAGATTTCTCGATGGTGTTTGGCTGAATATTTTCAGTGCGGTTATTGTTAGGGTTTTCAGTTTTTGTTCTGTCCTGCTGGCGAGGCTCCTGGGGGGAATTCTTTTTAACGTGTATTTCAAGGGGCTGTTCAATAGTAATTTCCGCTGCAAAATGATCCAGTCTCGTAAGATATCCCTCACCCAGGCTAGCCGCACGTAATTCAGCCTGCTTATGCAGATTGTGCGCACCTGTTGCATTTTCGGTTTCAATACTCTCATGCTTGCGCGAAACTTCTTTCCCATCGCTAAACTGTTGTATATAGATATCTGTGATAAACCCCTCGCGCCAGGGTTTGGTGATAATGTCCACCTCGAATGTATTTGCGCCGGAGTGGAAAGTACCGGAGGAATCGGCGTGGTCTTTCATGGGTCTACAGGTGGTTCCTTAGTCCTTGACTCTCATCAACACCTCGCCCACCAGGCGGGTCTCGACATGCGTGAATGCGTTTGCGGCCACGGCGATCTCGATAGATTCATATCGACCGTTCGGGGTGTCTTCCTGGTCGCTTTGCACCAACGTCGCTGACAGATTGAGCGTGGCGTTTATTTTCCTGAGCTGCCGACCCTGGATTATCGGCCAACCGTCCATCTCAATGAGCTGGTGATCCGAGCATTGACTCAGAAGCTCACTGAGCGAATATATCTCATAGACCGAATTTCCCTTTGCCACCGGCTCCAGCAGGTTAATGGCCCTGAGCAGCGGCGTGCCGATGGAGGCGCCCACCATAACTGTGTGCTTTTCGTACATCGCCGCGTCTTTGCGGACATCCGCTTTGAATTGCAGCTCATACGACGCCACGTTGGATAGGCCCAGTTCTTCACGTTTTCGAGGCTGGGTCGGATCGAGCCCAGGAGCAAGTTCCACCGAATCACGCGGATTCCCGTCTCCATCAAAAGTGTTCAGCGTAATCGTATAGGTGAAATTATCTCTTGGCGTCTTGCGTGAGGCGGCGAGTTCCCACGAAGCATGCTCGATGTGTATGTCCTCCGGCATGCGAAAACGCGGCGACGTCCAGACACAGGTCTCCGTACCGGTGGAAACAATGGTCGGAATGCCGTCCACGTCCATGGCCTTGCAGTTCTTCGCCGTGCCGCGCTCAAAATCGTTGAATCCCGCGATGGTGTGAACGCGGTGGCGGAACGGATCGTTAAACAGCGCCGGAAACATCTCCTTCATCACGCGCACCTCGATCAGCGAGGCGTTTTGCCGGTTAAAGAGGCCGGTCAGGTCGCCGTCCGATTCGATCAGGAGTTCAATACCCAAAATCTCAAGCTGCTTTCCCTTGCGGAGTGACCCCGTGCGCGCCGTTAGTCCAGCGAGGTTGATCCCGTTATCCGTACGAAAATACGCATCATTACCAGCCAATTGGATCCGATCAATAATCATCTCTGACCACCTCTTCGGTAATGTCAAACCAGAAATCAACTGAAACCGATTTGCCGACTCCGCTGCCAAACCGCACGCGGAGTGAATCGTCTACCGTACGAACATGCATCTTGGTCGCAGTCGCTGGTAGCGTGAAATTGAGCGTGATCGCACCGGTAATGATATCCACGATCTCGCCCTGCCACATCACCTCCGCACCACGGACGCGCTGCGTATCGTAGCGGTTGTCTCCTCTTGCCGGAACTTCTCGGCGGGTGATGATGCGCTTCGTCTCGCCTGCGGTTATCGTAGTTTCGGTTTCGGCCTCATCATAGCCTGCGTTGAGGAACTGCGATTTTGAGTACCCGGTGTGCATCGCCTGTCTTGCAATCGTGCCTTGGGTGCCGGACGCTGCATTTTGCGATACCGAAGGCAGAAATGTGCCTGGTGCCGGATTGGCAGAAAGGCCAAACCCCGCAGCCGTTAGACTAAGGCCAAGATTGAGTCCGTTTAGAGTCGGTAGCAGTACCCCCAACTGTGCCGGCGAGTTTGGCATGAAAACAGCCGATAGGCCAAAAACTGCGATTAGTAGGTCACCAAATTTAGTGGGGTCGTTAAAGTCTTTGAAGATATCCAAAAGGTCCTGTAGCATCTCTGCGGAGGTTACCGTGAGTCCACAGGGTGATTGAGTTATCCCCAGTGTGCCTGTAACCTTCAGCCGATCAGTGTCTATGCCACGCCAATACCGTGAGAAGTTTCTTACGAGCTGATGAACCCCGTTGTTGTCATCTGCTCGATAAGTGCGCAAAAGCAGGTCACTACTGTTGCCGGTTAATGCAGCATCCAATAACTGGCCACCGTTATAAACCACGGTCAAACCATTTGCGAAAAGGGCAGCCGATCCCCACTCAGGGAGCGAAGCGTCAGGGAAAAGGATGTTAGAATGTGTCCTTATTTGCTGACTCGAATAATTTTCAAACGTACCTGGTGCGTTCTTTTTGTCTGTCCAGTCGTACTTATCTGCTACCTCTTGGTCGATCCCGTCACCTGTTTCACTTCGCCGCCATCCGTCCACCCGTGATTCTGATTTCCGGCGTTCATAATTCGGCGTAAACCTATACCCTCCATCCAAAGTAAATTCTCCAGGGACAAAATACTTGACGGCATCATCTTCAAAAGCGGGGTATATTTCTGACTTCTCAAACTCCACTGCTCGCCGCCTCACATTGCTAAAGATCTTTGCCGCGCCGGTATGAAGCAGATCGAGCAGGCTGTTGGCCTTAAATAACACCGATTTCCTTTCTCCGGCGATAAGACGTTCGATGCTAAAGTTGAATCCTTCCTCGCCAAGTTTGGCGTAGTCCCCGGCAAGGTCGGCGCCGATGACGCGGAAGTTGAGTGTCTTCACCTGCTGCGTGCGAGCCGCGCGCGGGTGGATCGAGACGTGTGCCGACTGCATCAGCCGGAGCGCCTTGATCACGAATTGCGACGATTCGTTGTCGCGGTTCGTCAGCTCAATCGCGAAATACTTGGCGTTCGACGGCCGGGTAAACTTTATGCCGTTGAGAAAGGTTGCGTGTAGAATTTCAGAACTGGTATCAATCTCCTGCTCGGCAAGGAGCGTCGCGTATTTCTCATCCGGGTTTACGCTCACAGGCGACACCCCCTCGGGCGGGTCAATCTCGAACACACGGACGCCGATCTTCTCGCAGAAATTTATGTCGGGCGGGATACGAAGAAATCCGCGCAAGAAGGCCTCGAGTTCCTCGCGTGCCGAAACTTGGTCATTCGGATCATCATTGCCGAACAGTTCGTGGAATGTGTCGACGACACCTTCCATTACATCCTGAGAAAACTCTGCTTCTGGAATGAACGGCATCAACATGGTCAGGCCAGCAATGCAACGTGCATGGTCCTCACCCTGCTCGATGTAGAGGATCAGCTTGTCGTCCTGCTTAATTGGCGTGGAGATAAAACATTCTTTCGCGTGCAGTCTCTCCTTATACTGTCGCTGCTGGCCGAAGACGCTGGCGGCTGTGTAGTCGTAATACCAGCCTTCCGTATCGGTATTGCCAGGTGAATAGCAGTGATCGGAATTCAGCAAAGAAGAAAATTGTCTAAGCAGATCGCCCGGAGGCATATCCGACGCGTCAGCACCTGTTGTCGGAGGCTGAAAATCACCACGTTCAACTGTCGACAACCCTCCAGGCGACAATATACGAGGGTGGAGAGGCCTCTTTACGCCTAGAAGCCCGCCTGAAACCTGCGGTCTGAATCGCGTGCGCTCTTCGTATTCATAGACATAAAAGTAGGGAATGATAAATCCGTAAAACAAGTCTGGACTGTGTTCGGTCATATCGACGTGGCGCAGGATCAACGGGTAATCCGAAAATCGCACTTCAATGAGGCGAGTCTTGACCGGGTCGGTTGCGAGGAAATGGAACCCTGAATGGGAAACGACGTCCTGTTTCGTGGTTGAGTACTCGGAATCGAGGAATTCGAAGGCCGCACCGTTGGATTTCCTGTCCCCGGTCTCTCCCAGACAGAGCAGTCGTACCTCACGCGGTAACCCGAAATTGGCGGAGTTCATTCCTGTTTTCTGCAAGTATCTGTTTGAGTACGGTAGATATGGGTAACCGCCAAAGCAGATACCACCCACTACATGCTCTTTTCCTAAATCAATCCGGAAGGATGACGAAAGTCGGCGGGAAATATCATTGGCTAAGTCGGCACTCTTATTGGTATACGCGAAAAAAGAGAGCACTGGATCTTCCGGCAAAAAAGGCAGCGCGGCGGGCGGCATAAAGGCAGGCAGGAGACCAAACGGCGGCGCCGGAACGGGCAGCCTGTCCATTCCATCACCGGCCGAAAATGTCACCCCCCCCCGCTTCATAAACCGGGAGGTAGTCCCGGTAACCGGGATGTGCAGGAGTGCCGTCTCCAGGATGGCTTTCAGTCTCTGCAATTCGCGACTTGACCGCAAAATCGTACTTTATTTCCTCTCTTCCGGATTGGGGAGATTGGCCAATCAGCCGGATGTTGCCTGGTTTGCCGACAGGAATGGCACGCCCGACACAGGTTCTCAGCGGGTAAATGGACGTTTGGTACATAGATTGGCCTCGCTCCTAGAGTTTCGTTGTATGGACTGATATTGCGATACGTGTGTTGACGACGATGGTCGTCTCGCTCGCCAAGTCATGGCATCAGCCTCGGTCAACTATATGCAGACGCAGCAAACATTCAGCACACGAACAAAAAGGAAACAGTGGGTCAGTTGGAGGTGCTACCTGAGGGCACATGTCTTTGTTACTCGCCTCCGATTGCCGATTGTTACCTAACTATTGAATTTTAAGCGCTCAGCACCTCCGGTCCCTCAGAAATCAACGTCGAATTGGCGACTGACTTCTGATCCCTGAGACATTCAGCGGGCCGGATTGCGAGCGGGAGTGCTCGCTCTTGACGGGCATTTGCGTAGGTGGCCGTGTGAACTGTCGGCATTTGCCGGAACCAATTTGAAGCCACCAAGAAGGCTACGCAGGGTGGTGAGTGTCCCAGGTCCCAGGTCCCAGGTCCCAGGTCGCATGCACGCCTTGCTGGGTGCATCCGATCAGAATAAACGCGTCCGTAGATATGCATACGATGAGCTAATTTTCTTAAAAGCATTGGGAAGGCCCTGATTAAGAATTTGGTTGGCCGATCCCATCAACTCCCCATCCAGGTTCCCAGAAATTGCAGTTGTAAACCATACATCGTGAAATCCTGCACGAGTATTACGTTGAACAATATCAATAAAATCTGTGTACCATGAAAAGCCACCAATCCTTCCAGACGCAGAAAAGTACTCTGCGATTGCTGTGGCATATGCTTTAATTGCCTCCATATCATCGTTTCTTATCCCTACCTTTTTCAGCTTTGCGAGATTATTCGCCAAATCATTTGACAGCTGCCGTTCATGCTCATTCTCTCTGCGACGTTCATAAAGAAATTCCAGTAACTCAGGAGTTGGTTTTTCATGAGTTTTTAAGATGCGTTTAACTTCCTCAAACCCAGCAATGTAGTCTTTATGAATCGCCGACATTCTTACTTGCAATGGCTCAACATGATTCTCGAAAACTTCCTTCTTCTGCGTCGTAAAGCCCTTGGCCACTGCCTCGAGCATGCTCCATAAAAGTTCAATTACTCCTAGAGGCTCAATACCCATTTTGAGGTGCTAACAAGATTTGTGGTTGCCGCCGAACTATTTTGTGAACTGTCCACTACCCTGGAATAATCGCACGATATCGATGATACCCGGATGTGTCCTAGGTCAGCATCCTGGGGCCTGGAATGTGTATTAACTCATCTTGGTAACTGTAAACATCCGATGCGAAGTTCAGGTTTGTACCCGTCGTGACCATTGATCTATCTGAAAGATCGTCGTTGCCCGTGCAGAGTAGTGGCCAACCTTGCCTTTAGGCAATGCAAATGCCTGGTCTATTCTGAAAGCTGCCTCACTAGATTACCAGCCAACTGCTCATCCAGGAGTGATCATGTCTGCTTCGCCCGCGAGGAAGGCTGCGCAGTCCGATGTGACGACCAGACCATCGCATCACCAGGAGATGACGCGATGCTTATAATGGATTGCGGGCCAATCGCACTAGATCCATTCAGCCCCATGATCGCATTCTCGGGCCGTCCCGCTCGTTGACGCATGGGCTGCCGACGAACTTTTCCGTACTGGACGCATTCAGCAAGGATCAGGCCGCAAAACACATCATAGGAAATGGCGAAAATCCTGAAGATTTGTGGCTTCCTCACTAATAAGTACCTCCACGAGGTGAATCTTTTTCGATTCACTGAATCTAATTGGATTCAGTAATGAGGGAGAGATGTGGTGGTTCAGTCCGTCCAGTGAGATGACGAGGCATGGGTCAGTCTTCTGGATTTGGCAGCCGTCGGTGGGATCGAGACGAATCCACGACAGATCGCCTTTGGAATACAGGCCGAGGAGAAGGTTGAGGTTGAGCGTCGAATGGGTTGTCCTCCTCCTAGCCTTTAACCTATTTCTTGACCGATCCAGGAATCTTCGGCGTGGCGATTGTCACATCCACATTCTGTGCCCGATGCAGCAACGCATGGTCTATGAGGACGAGGGCCAGCACAGCCTGTTCGGCACAATCACGCGACATGCGCCTGAATACAGCGGTCGATTTCAGGCCCGATCGTCCGTTTGGCCATGCGTAAATCAAACTCTCCTTGGAGTCCCATCCAGAGGTCCGACGAGGTCTTCAAATACTTGCTCAATCGAAGCGCGGTATCAGCCGTGATGGCACGCTTCCCATTCACAATGGCACTGATCCGCCCCGGTGATACACGAATGTCACGAGCCAGCCGGTTAATACTGATGCCCATCGGCTTCATAAACTCTTCCAGCAAGATTTCGCCTGGATGAATCGGCTCAAGCAACCGTTTCCGTCCCATCTGCCCATCTCCTCCTTAATAAGACCCTTTAGTAATCACGTAGGTTACGCCATCTTCACCCTCTCCTTCCACGAGGGAGAGGGGTGAGGTGAGGGTGGGATAGGGCCAATTCAATCGCCTGCAACACTGAGTCACACTTGGCTAACACGTCGTGATCCCAAAACCGGAGTACCCGATAGCCGCGCTGCATGAGGAAAGCCGTTCGTTGTTCATCAGCACGGATCTGCCCAGCATGGTGACCACCATCGAGCTCAATCACGAGTCGGTAGGCAGGACAACAGAAATCGACGATGTATGGACCGATAGGGTGTTGTCGACGAAACTTGGTCTGAAGAAACTGCCGGTCACGCAAATGCTGCCAGAGAACTCGCTCACTATCGGTCTGTCTCCGGCGCAACCCTCGGGCACGTCCAGAACTCCTACCCCCCTCACCCTTCCCCTCTCCCCCATTGGGGGCGAGGGAGCCTTGGTGCCGTCGCTCCATCGGACTTCTCCATACCAAAGCCTCAAGAACTCCTTGTTCTTTATTCTTTCGAAGCTCGTCTGATCGTAACAGAAGAAGTCTAATTGACTGATCCAGGAATTTTCGGCGTGGCGGTCGTGACATCGGCATTCTGTGCTCGATGCAGCAATGCATGGTCCATGAGGACGAGGGCCAGCATGGCTTCGGCGATCGGTGTCGCGCGGATCCCGACGCAGGGATCGTGGCGGCCATTGGTTTCGACCATGACGGGCTTACCTTGTTTATCGATCGACTTGCGCGGAATGCGGATACTGGATGTCGGCTTGATGCCGATGTTGACAACGATATCCTGCCCAGTCGAAATGCCGCCGAGAATTCCGCCTGCGTTGTTGGAGAGAAATCCCTCTGGCGTGAGTTCATCTCCATGTTCAGACCCCCGCTGTGTCACAGAAGCAAAACCTGAGCCGATTTCGACGGCCTTCACGGCATTGATGCTCATCATGGCCGCAGCCAGATCCGAGTCTAACTTTGCGTAAACCGGCGCACCCCAGCCCACCGGTACCTGTTCAGCGATCGTCGTGATCTTGGCACCGACTGAATCACCGGCCTTGCGCAGCTCGTCCATGAAGGCTTCCAGTTTAGGGACGACATCTGGATCAGCAGAGAAAAATGGGTTCTCACTGACCACCTGCCAACTTTTAAACTTCATCTCATGCGGCCCTAACTGACTGAGATAACCCCGAATCACGACCCCATACTTTTCGGTGAGCCATTTTCTGGCAATGGCCGCCGCTGCGACACGTACTGCCGTTTCACGGGCCGAGGCTCGTCCACCACCTCGGTGATCGCGAATGCCATACTTCTGCCAGTAGGTATAGTCGGCGTGGCCAGGTCTGAACGTGTCGATGAGGTTACCGTAGTCTCGACTGCGCTGATCTTCGTTGCGAATCAATAAGGCGATAGGCGTGCCGGTGGTCTTTCCTTCAAACACCCCGGAGAGAATCTCAACCGTGTCCGACTCCTGCCGTTGTGTGACATGGCGGGACGTACCAGGCTTTCGTCGGTCGAGATCTTTCTGAATATCTTCTGCGGAGAGGGCAAGACCAGGTGGACAGCCATCGATGACGCAGCCTATTGCTGGTCCATGGCTCTCGCCGAACGAGGTAACGGTAAAGATTCTGCCGAATGTATTACCGGCCATATGGCGGAACACTCCCTACTCGACCAGATCCAGCTTGATACGCAGTTCTTTCAACTGATTCTGATCCACAGTTGATGGCGCATCGGTCAGTGGACATTGCGCCTTCTGTGTCTTGGGGAATGCGATGACGTCGCGGATGGAATCGGCATTGCCCAGCAGCATCACCAAGCGATCCAGCCCAAAGGCGATGCCTCCGTGTGGCGGGGCCCCATACTCCAAGGCTTCGAGGAGAAACCCAAACTTGACCGCTGCGTCTTCCTTGCCGATCCCCAATAGATCGAATACTTTGCTCTGGATATCTCGGCGGTGAATACGAATGCTGCCGCCACCGATTTCGCTTCCGTTGAGCACCATATCGTAGGCCTTCGCTCTCACTTTGAGCGGGTCGGTGTCGAACAGCCCCAGATCTTCATCGAGCGGCGCCGTAAAGGGATGGTGGATGGCCACGTAGCGTTTTTGCTCCACATCATAATCCAGCATGGGGAAATCGACCACCCACAAGGGCTTCCAAGCTGTCATATCGATCAGCTTCAACTCTTCACCCAACAGCAGCCTAATCCGCCCCATCACATCGTGGACGACCGCCGACTTGTCGGCACCGAAGAGGACCAAGTCTCCTGGCTTCGCTTCCGGCAAGGCTGCTGCAAACGCCTTCGCATCCAAGAACTTCGCGATGACGGACTCCAGCTGGCCTTCCGCTGTCAACTTCAGCCAAGCAAGGCCTTTTGCCCCAAAAATCTTCGCCGTGTCTCCCAACGCATCGATTCGCGTACGAGACAGGGTCGCGCCACCTTTGACGATCAAGGCTTTGACAATCCCGCCCTTGGTTGCTGCATCTTTAAAGACCTTGAATTCGCTCGCTGCACCGAACGCCGTCATGTCATGGAGCTGCATCTCGAACCGGAGATCCGGCTTATCTGAGCCGTAACGGCCCATCGCCTCCGCATAGGTCATTCTGGGGAACGGTGTCGGCAACTGCACGCCACCCACCTTCTTGAATATCGTGACGATCATCCGCTCCATCAGGCTCATGACCTGTTCGCGATCGACAAACGACATCTCCAGGTCGATCTGTGTGAACTCAGGCTGCCGATCGTTGCGAAGGTCTTCATCCCGAAAACATCGGGCGATTTGGTAGTAGCGATCGACGCCGCTGACCATGAGCACCTGCTTAAACAATTGCGGTGACTGTGGCAGCGCAAAGAACTGCCCGGCGTTCACGCGGCTCGGCACGAGATAATCCCGAGCCCCCTCCGGTGTACTTTTCGTCAGAATCGGTGTCTCTACCTCCAGAAATCCTTCGGCATTCACAAATTCCCTGGTGGCCTGCGTAATGCCGTGACGGAGACTCAACAACTTTTGCATTCTGGGGCGCCGAAGATCCAGGAAACGATACTTCAACCTGATCGACTCCGTCACGTCCGCGTCGTCTTCAATCAGGAACGGCGGTGTCTTCGCCTCGTTGAGAATTTCCACGTCGTCGACAAAGATCTCAATCTCACCGGTCGAAAGATCGGGATTCTTTGATTCATCTGGCCGTGCCATGACCTGCCCGGTCACAGACACGACACATTCGCTGCGGAGTGTGTGAGCCGCTTGATGGCACCGAAGATTGCGCTCGGCATTGAACACCACTTGTGTGATGCCGGTCCGGTCTCGCAGATCGATAAAAATCACCATGCCATGGTCGCGACGACGCTGCACCCAGCCATTCAAGACGACGGTCTGCCCTATCTGTTTCGACGTCAACTCGCCGCAACGATGTGTGCGGATCTTCATACCCTTCTCGCTTTCTTTCCAACATACTTCTTGGCCTTCACCGGTCTGGCCCAACCCTCTCGCCTGACCAGCCGCTTGGGACCTGGCATTGCCTCTTCTCCCCGCTCAACCGAGGCCACGCGCTGTTCCACCAGTTCGCGCAAAGCATTCGCTTCATAATCGCTAAGGAAACGAAACTCGCCTGGCTCCAGATTGCCGAGCGCCAGCGGTCCCATCCTTATGCGTATAAGCTTGATCACCATATGCCCCACGGACTCCAACATCCGTTTCACTTGATGCTTACGACCTTCCCGAATCGTGACCTCCAGCCAGGAGTTCGCCTCGGCTCGCTTCACTTTTTTTACGACCGCCGGGCCTGTCATCCCGTCCTCTAGTTTGACTCCCCGTTGAAGCTGAGCGATCTCACTATCTGTCAGCACGCCTTTGACCTTGATCAGATAGGTTTTGGGCACATGATACCGCGGATGCAGTAGGGCCTGGGCCAGATCACCGTGATTCGTCAACAACATCAACCCTTCACTATCGAAATCCAATCGCCCGACGGGAAATACGCGAACAGAAACACCCCTCAAGAAATCCTTCACGGTGTCCCTCCCACCAGGGTCGTCCAAGGTCGACATCACGTTTTTGGGTTTATTCAATACCAGATACACAAACGGCTGCGCCGAGGTGAGGTGTTTGCCATCGACCTTCACATGATCGCGCCCCGGATCGACCTTCGTGCCGAGTTCGGTCACGACCTTGCCGTTGATCGTTACACGACCGCTGGCGATCAGCATCTCCGCCTTCCGGCGTGAAGCCAGCCCGGTACTGGCGATAAGCTTTTGGAGACGGAGTTCCATAAGATGCGTAAAACTCAAGAAGTGCAAATGGTTTTACTTTTGACTTCTTACCTTTTACTTCTCACCTTTCACAGTTCACTCCCATTCAATCGTACTCGGTGGTTTCGAACTGATGTCGTAGACGACTCGATTCACACCCTTCACTTCATTGATAATCCGGTTCGACATGCGGCCCAGCACCTCATTGGGAATCTTCGCCCAATCAGCGGTCATGCCATCCACACTCGTTACGGCACGAATGGCAATCACATGTTCATATGTCCGTTGATCACCCATCACGCCAACCGTGCGAATCGGTAACAGCACGGCAAACGCTTGCCAGATTTCCCGATAGAGCCCAGCGCTCCTGATTTCCTGATCGACGATGGTTTCCGCCGCGCGAAGAATGGCCAATCGCTCAGCCGTCACCGCACCCAACACGCGAATAGCCAACCCTGGTCCTGGAAATGGTTGGCGCCAAATGATCTCATCCGGCAATCCCAGCTCATGCCCTAGTACTCGCACTTCGTCTTTAAAGAGCTCTCGCAGCGGTTCGATCAGTTTGAGTTTCATCCGTGCCGGCAACCCGCCGACATTGTGGTGCGTCTTGATCGTGGCCGAAGGCCCTTTGAAACTGACACTTTCGATCACATCAGGATAAAGTGTGCCTTGGACCAGAAACTTCGTCCCCTTAAGCTTCTTCGATTCGGCGTCAAAATGTTTAATGAATTGCCGGCCAATGATTTTCCGCTTTCGCTCTGGATCCGTCACACTCTTTAAGGCCGTGAGAAACGGCTTCGTCCCATCGAGCACTCGAAGATTCAGGTGGAGTTGCGAGGCAAAGGTTTTCTGGACTTGCTCCCGTTCCCCCGCTCGCAAGACACCATTGTCGACAAAGATACAGGTTAGCTGATCCCCGATCGCCCGATGCGTCAGCGCTGCGGCGACGGAAGAATCAACCCCACCACTCAAGGCACAGATGACGCGCTCTTTGCCGACCTGTTCACGAATCTGCTTCACCGCGGTGTCGACATAGGACTGCATGGTCCACGTCGGTTTGCAGCCGCAGATTTCATAGACGAAGTTGCGTAGAATTTTCGTGCCTTCGGGTGTGTGGGCGACCTCTGGATGAAACTGCAGACAATAGAGCCGCCGCTTCGCGTCATCCCGCTTCATGGCAGCAACGGGCGAGTTACTCGTATGCGCGATCGATCGGAACCCCGGCGGCATCCGCTCAATACGATCACCGTGTGACATCCAAACCGTGGTCAACTGCTTGACACCCACTCCCTTAAAGAGATCACTCGCATCGTCGATCGCGAGCTCAGCGCGGCCATATTCGCGATGAGTCGACTTGGCGACTTCTCCTCCGGAGAGATGCGTCACCAGCTGCATGCCGTAACAAATGCCAAGGATGGGGATATGCTGATCGAAGAGTTCTTTAGCAATGGATGGCGCTTTCCTCTCATAAACACTGGATGGTCCGCCGGACAACACAATGCCCTTCGGCCGATAGGCAAGAATGGTCGCCAATGAGGCCGTACAGGGAAAAATCTGCGAGTAGACTTGTGCCTCGCGAATGCGGCGAGCGATCAACTGCGTGTATTGAGACCCGAAGTCGAGAACGAGAATTCTATCGTGCCAGAGTTCCATGATTGAGAAGAGTGTATAGCTTATAGCTGATGGCTAATGGCCGGAGATAGGTAATGCAGAAGGCGAAGGAGCATCAGCCTCCGGCGTTTCTGCTATTGGCTATACGCCACACGCCATGGACTTCCATCCTATTCCCAATCCATTCGATAGTTCGGCGCTTCTTTGGTGATGATGACATCGTGAACATGACTCTCTCGGAGACCGGCAACCGATTGCCTGATAAACGTGGCGTTTTTCTGAAGATCGGCAATCGACTTACACCCGCAGTATCCCATTCCCGATCGGACACCACCGACCAATTGATAGACCACCGCCGCCAAGGGCCCTTTGTACGGCACACGCCCTTCGATCCCTTCCGGAACCAACTTCTGCGCCGGGCGTCCCCCCTGTCCGTACCGATCGCCTCCCCCGCGCTCCATCGCCCCAATGGACCCCATACCGCGATAGACCTTGTACGTCCTGGCCTGATAGAGCACTGTCTCTCCTGGAGACTCTTCTGTTCCAGCAAACAACCCACCAAGCATGACCGATGACGCGCCAGCCGCGAGCGCTTTGGCAATGTCGCCGGAGAACTTGATCCCGCCATCCGCAATGACCGGTACGCCGGTCCCACGGAGGACCTTGGCACAGTCAGCGATGGCTGTCAGCTGCGGCATGCCGGCTCCCGACACGATCCTGGTCGTACAAATCGACCCGGGTCCAACTCCCACCTTGACCGCATCGACTCCGACTTTCAGTAAATCCTTCGCCGCCTCTGCTGTGCCGATATTCCCTGCCACCAACTCCAGGTCAGGATAGAGTTTCTTGATCATCTTTGCAGTATTCAACACGGCCTGTGAGTGGCCGTGGGCGGTATCGATCACCAAAAGATCCACGCCTGCCTTCTTCAAGAGGGTCACACGCTCTTGAGTATCCTGCCCGACACCGACCGCCGCCCCGACTCGCAAGCGTCCATGCCCATCCTTGCACGCATTGGGATACTTGATCCGCTTTTCGATATCCTTGATGGTGATGAGCCCCTTCAATTCAAACTGTTTGTTCACGACCGGCAACTTTTCGATCCGGTGTTCGTGAAGAATCTCCCGTGCTTTCTCGAGACTGGTGCCTTCCGGCGCGGTTACGAGCCGGTCCCGCTTCATCACCTGCGACACTTTCAGGTCCATTCTGCTCTCAAACCGCAGGTCTCGATTGGTCAGGATCCCCACCAGCTTGCGCCCCTTGGTCACGGGAATCCCGGAGATGCGATATTTGGCCATGAGCTGGTGTGCGTCTCGAATGGTTTCATCGGGCGAAATGGTGACAGGATCCATGATCATCCCGCTCTCAGACTTCTTGACCCGATCTACCTCCATGGCTTGATCAGCCGGAGACAGAACCCGGTGCATAATGCCGATCCCCCCTTCACGGGCCATCGCGATCGCCAACCGCGACTCTGTCACCGTATCCATCGCCGCACTGACCAGTGGGATATTGATCCGGATGTTCCGCGAGATGAAGGTGCTCGTATCGACTTCATTGGGCAGAATCTGTGACTTAGCCGGCACCAGAATCACGTCGTCGTAGGTCAGTCCCAGTCGCGGCTCTTTATCAAGCATCGTTCCCTCGTCAGACCTTCTGAGTTCGTTGCGCTTTTTCCAACTCGGCCAGATCCTCTGCCTCGTCTTGCAGCCGCTCACTCCCCTCTTCCGCCGGCATGAACTGCTGCACGCGGGTGTTGCCGCTGTCGATGACAAACACACTGCCTTTGGCATCAACGGCGACCCCGTACGGGAAATTAAATTGCCCGTCACCGTTGCCGAACCCGCCCCACTGCGTGATGAAATTGCCCTCGCGGTCGAACTTTTCGATCCGATGATTTCCCGTATCCGTCACATATACATCACCGGTTCCATCCACGGTGATCCCCCAGGGCGAGCGGAGTTGTCCCGCTTCCTGCGCCAAGGAACTACTGGCATGCCCGGCTGCCGGACTGCCTCCCCATTTCGTCAAGAGCTGCGGCAACACGTTGGTACTGGTGTCGAATTTCTGAATACGGTGATTACCCATATCGACGACGTAGACCGTTCCATCCTCCTGGTCGACCGCCACCCCGCGGGGGAAATAGAACTGCCCGTCTCCGTTACCGAAGCTGCCCCAGGCCATGATGAACTCGCCCGCCATATCGAACTTCTGTACCCTGAAATTGGCGCTGTCGACCACATACACATACCCTCGCACACGGTCGACGGCAATGCCCCAGGGTGCATTGAACTGGCCCTCGCCGTTCCCGCGTGAGCCGAATTTCATCAGATAGCCACCGAGTTTTCCGTCGAACTTCTGCACGCGATGGTTGTTGGTATCGACCACCCAGACATCGCCCTTCCCGTCACAGGCGATCCCGGTGGGATTATGGAAGTTGGCATTGGCGGAGCCGAAGCTCCCCCACAGGATAATAAAGTTCCCGGCGCTGTCGAATTTCTGCACGCGATTGTTGCCGTTATCCACGACAAACAGGGACCCCTGCTGATCCACGCAGAGCCCGTACATCGGCGCCATGAATTCCCCGCCGTGTAACAACGACGCACCGCGACCAGGCTTCCCCCATTTTGCGACACAGAGATAGCCCGAGGTATTGACGAGAATGGTGGTACTCGCTGGAGTCGAGACATTGTTCCCAATGTCCTTAAACCACACATACACTGTCTTCTGGCCGTCGGCCGGAGACAGAATGAACGGAATCGTCGCTCCAAATTTGATCGCCGGCGTCACATCCACCCACCCCGGCGTACCGGCCATGGGCGTCAATGGACTCTCGGAAATGAAATAGGCCCCGACGCCCGTGTCCAAATCCGTCGCCGAGATTGTCACCACCACATCCGGCGAATTCGTCATGAACGCCCCGTGGTTGATCACGGCATAGGGGTTCTGCGGCGCCGTGATATCGATCAGCACGGGCATCGCCGTCACCTCTTCGGATAACCCGCTTTCCGTCCCATCCTCGAACGATGCCGTCACGGCGTAAAAGTAGGGAGTATCGTTGGTAAGACCTTCATGCGTATAGGGATTCGTCACGCCTTCGATCTTCGTAGCCCCCTCAAGTGTAATGTGGGGAGAGGTACTAAAATAGAGGTTGTACGACTGCGCGCCTGACACCTCCATCCAGCTCAGGAAGACCTCCGTATCGCCTGCCTTGACGGCAAGGCTACGAGGCGGCTGCACGACTCCGGCATCTGCAGCCTGCGCAGGCTGCTCTTTGCCGCGGTTCAACTCCTCTTCCGTCGGCACATACTTGAGAATGCGATTGTTGCCGCTATCGACGACAAATACACAGCCTTCTTTATCCACGGCGATCCCGTAGGGGAAGTTGAGCTGTCCCTCCGTCTTCCCTCGGTTTCCAAACGAGCAGAGAAAGGTCCCGTTCCCATCAAACTTCTGAATCCGGTGATTGCCGCTATCGACCACGTAGACATTGCCCAGTGCATCACAGGCAATCCCCCAGGGAGATCTGAATTGCCCGGGTCCACTCCCCTCACGCCCCCACTTTGTCAGAAAACTTCCACGCGTATCGAATTTCTGAATACGGTTATTGCTCTCATCGGCCACATAAATATTCCCGACAAAATCCACCGCGACCCCGCGCGGGAAAAAGAAGGCACCATCGAAGCTGCCGTCTCGCCCCCACTTCAACAGCGGCTGCCCGTCGGCTTGAAACTTTTGAATCCGTGCATTGCTCGTATCGGACACATAGACGTTGCCGTCCTGATCCGTTGTAATGCCCCACGGTACGTCGAACCGCCCCATCTCAGCGCCGCGCCAGGCAAACCCGAACTTCCCCCAGGCCTTCTGGGCGTTCCCTTCGAGATCGAACTTCTGCACGCGGTTATTCCCGCTGTCTGCCACATAGACGACATCGTCCGGTCCAACAGCCAACCCGCGGGGATAATAGAATTGCCCTTCCTGCGAACTAGGCTCACCTCCCCATCGGGCCAGAAACTTCCCCGTCTTGTCGAACTTCTGAACGGAATGATTGTCGGTATCCGCCACATAGAGATTCCCCTCTTTGTCGAGCGCAATACCCGTCGGAGAACTGAGTTCACCATCATCGACGCCCTCGCATCCGATCACCATGGCGAGGAGATAGGGCGATGGAATCGCCATGACTTCTTGAGATTCGAGACTTTCGCCCTTCGGCGTCACCACCGTGACGACATAGTGGTAGCAGGTACCATTGGCGAGGTCGTCATGGATGTAGGGACTGGAGGCCCCTTCCAAGCAAGTCGCCTTGTCCTTCTTGACCCCGATGACGCTCTTAAAATCTTCTGGACCCGCAATAGGGCGGGTCAACTCCGAGAACTTGATCTGCACGCCCTTGGTTGTCTGGAAGTAGAGGTTATAATACATGGCATCCGGAACCGGATCCCACGTAATGGTAATCCGCCCGTTCCCAGACTTGGCATGGACATTTTGCGGAGGCAGCGGCAGCTCTTCTTCTTCAGCGACCGGATCTCCACCACCCCATTCTCCTGGGAGCCCATCGATACATAGGCGACGATTATTGAAGCGCTGCGAGTCATCACACAACCAGGCGTTCATCACAATGTTGCCTCAGTGTTACTTGTGAAAATGGTTCAGAAACGGCGGAACTTTCAAATATTTAGATTGGCTGATCACTCTAGCAAAGCGATGGAAATAGAGTCAAGGTAACGACTGGATGACCATCCGAATATCTCCTCCTCAGACGAGACAAGCCTCTATGGTATCTGAGGCCGAATCGATTACAATGCCCTGGCTACCCGATTGGACTCTCGTGCAAGAGGTGACCATCCCCTCACACTAATACTGCTGAATGCTCGCTACGCCCAAACCGAAAGGAGCCTGACAGAAAAGCGATGTGGAATTTCATACTCGGTGTGATAGTCGGTACTGTTCTCACGGCAATGCTGGTCCAAGCCGCTGGGAAAGATGGAACCGGAGGGAATACACGGCCTCTAGGCCTGAACGACGAACGGGAGCGGCATTTTCAGCTTCAACTCGAACAGATGCGGCAACAGACTGAATTAGAACAGAAACGGATGCAGGGGAAAAAGAAGCCCTGCTAACGAACCATCAGACCACCAGACGGATCACGGCTCCGTCGACTTCGAATAGAACGGAGAGCCCACAGCTCGTGATTGGATGGCAGAGAGACCACATATTCAAAGGTGAATCAATATGAGGATGTTTCAAATCAAACACACGGTGAGCTATGAGCTCACTCTGGCTGCGGGAACGGAGCAGGAAGCCATTCTCAAAGCGAAAAGCATTCCACTGCCTCAATGGACTGTTGAGTCGGATGAAGTGACAGCGGAGATGCTCGATGAAACCGATGAAATCGATGATTACTAAACGATACTCTTTCCACACTCCCGCATGAACAGTCGGTGATCATGCTTCGCAAAACACGATCAGAGGGAAACGCAGAGGAGGGAACGGGACCATGCATATAACCGGAGTCATCTACGTTGTCACGTTGTGCTTCGTGCTTGTCGCTACCGGAGCCTTCGCTGGTGAACAGCCCAGGGTGAGTGGTCAACCACAGGCTTTGGATAGGAAGACTGCAGACCATGCACGGTATATCATCAAGATCGCCGGTTGTAACGATTGTCACACGACCGGCTATGCGGAGGCGGCAGGGAAAATCCCCGAAAAAGACTGGCTCAAGGGCGATGGGATGGGATGGCGAGGGCCCTGGGGGACAACCTATGCGAGCAACTTACGGCTCTTTATGCACAATCTCTCTGAAGAACAGTGGGTTCGGATCGCTCGCTCAGTCGAGTTTCGTCCCCCCATGCCCTGGTTCGTCCTTCGCGAAATGAAGGAGCGGGACTTGCGCGCCATTTACCGGTTTGTCAGATACCTAGGACCAGCTGGTGAACCAGCGCCCGCCTATGTCCCACCGGATCAGGAACCGAAGCCACCGTTTATTCTGTTTCCTGCAGCCCCTGAAGCCGCTCAATAGACATGCAGCTTCTCTTACAACAGCATACTCGGATGAGCCATCAGTCGGCCATGAGGACGATGCGAGACTTCAGGCCCATCACATGTACCATGGAGCCAGGACCTACACGGCTACGGAACGCTCACGAGGTGAATAATCCAACATGTAGCTTGGAAGCGAGTTGGACGCCACGCCATTCAGGATCACATGGATGGGTTTTTGCGCCCGTAGTGAGCTTACCGCTTGCTTGACCGCCTGCTTTGACGTCACATTTGCCCGTACGACAAGCAGATGCAAATCGCAATGGCTTTCCAGCACATTCATCGTTGCCACGGGAAGGATGGGAGGTGCATTCAGCAGGATATAATCAAATTCATCCCGTAACTGTGACAATACTCCGTTTAGTTGGCCAGCCCGCAGCAATTCAGTTGAACCAGCCACCGATTTGCCCGCAGGCATAATCCAACAGGAGACATCAGAAAAGGCCCCCATTGCTTGCTGTGGAGAGACATCGCCCCTCAAACAATCAATGAGTCCGTATTCGACAGGCGCCTCTAGAAACGCCGCCATTTCAGGAAATACAAAGTCACAATCCACCAGCAGCACTCGCCTTCCAAAATCTCGAGCAAGTGTATACCCCAGATTGATGACGGTTGTTGTTTTCCCCTCACCCTTGATTGCACTCGTCACAGCGACGACAGCCGGTCCACCCGCTTCATTGGCGAGTTGTAACCGTGCCGCAGCCACGCGATATTGCTCAGCCGCCATGGAACGCGGGAAGAGCTTCGTGATAAACCTCCGATCAAGCTCCTGGAAGCTCGATTGACCAACGGCGGACCGATTGCTCACCGCAAGCTCAGATCGAGAGTTCATGGTCATACCCAGAGACGGCCTCGGTAATGCCGGCCTTTGCAATGAATCCGAACCATTTCCCGTATGCCATAAGGATGCAAAATCGGGAATGGCGGCCAATAATCGAGGACCTGCCAGAAGAAATTCCACATCTTCTGGGCTTCGAAAATGTTCCGTCAGTCGTTCGCGCAGGACCGCCAACCCGCCCCCCAATACACATCCGAACAAGAACCCCAGTACCAAAACCCGTGGAGTGTTTGGAATGGCCGGCACCGTCGGCAAATTGGCCTTGTCTATGATGCGATACTTCCCACTTTTTTGTCGTTTTTCAATATTTTCTTCGACTCTCGTGTGCAGCCGCTTATCAAGGAGCATCGTGTAATTGTTCTTCAATGTATTGTAATCTCGTTCAAGAATCAGGAGTTCCTGCTCCACGATGGGGCTTCTTTCTAGCCGCTTTTCAAGCTCTTGCTTGCTGGAATGGAGCTGCTCGAGACGCCGTTGGAGAAGCGCTAGTTCCGTTCGCACCTCACTCTGCAGCTTGGCCAAGTCCTGAAGGTACGGATCAAGCGGTGCCTTGTCCGACCGGATTACATCCCGACCATACACATTCACGAGTTCGTCCTCTACTTGTCGAAGTTGTTCCTTGACTAACACGACCTCAGGATACCCATCCCAGAACTCAGCCCTCAGCTTCACAAGTTGTTCTCGCAGTTCTCGAAGCCGATTAAACAACGGATCTGGTGCCATGGATCGTGAGGTCGCAAAACCGGGGCTCTGTTGTCCAGACGCTCGGTACTGCTGCACCGCTTGATTCAGCATGGCAAGCTTCTCGGAGTGACGTTGCAGGTCCTCTGTCGTCCTCGTGATATCAGCCTCTATACGATCAAGCGACCGCATATTGGTCTCTGCCTGACTGGGGAGACCGCCCACATGAGATTTCTTGAAGCTACTGAGATTATCTTCCTTCTTCTCCAGCTCACGCTTCAACGCTCGCAGCTCTTCATCGAGGAATTCCCCCGTACCTTCGACGTCCCGCTCACGTTCTCGGTTGTTTTCTTGAATGAACCTGTCTGCGATCCCAGCAGCTACCCGCCTGGCTGTTTGGGGATCCTGATGAAACACGGAAACCACGAATCCATCAAGCAGGTTCAGCTGGCTTTTGCCTCCAGCAGGGTCGATCATAGCTCTCTCAACCATGACCCCACCGGCTAATTCATCCCAGTCAATGACCGCTGATGTTCCATCGCGACCCTCAACGTGCTCACTAAACTCCTTTTCCAACCCCCTTAAGAAGTCTCGGCTTCTGATCTGTTTCTGAATAAGAAAGAGACGTTTCTCAAAAAGTCGATCCGTATTCTCTCCTGTATCCAGAACATTGTCGATTCCTTTGCGGCCTTCTTCCACTATTAACGTTTGCGATTGATAATACTTAGGAGCAATCAGCAGGTACATCCCGGCCAGTATCAGTGAAAGCGCAATCGCACCTGCAATGATCCATTTGTTGCGGGATACGATGAGGACATACTCGTGGACCTGGGCGAAGCCTGTTTGTTCCGGTGAAGCAGCTAAGTCAGGATATTGCATGGTTACTCCCAGATACCGTAAAGTCAAACACCGTGAATTCAGGGGAAAAGGCGCCTTGATGGCTTGTTAGCCTTTCGCATCACCTTTCTCTATCCTGCTTAGATTTGTGCCGATCCTGTCATGACCCCAGCAGCCTCTGTATCCGGTACCGACGTTTGGAACATCGGAACGATCCCCTTCAATTGTTCCAATATCACATCCGGCTCATCGTGAGAGCTGGCCGCTTCCAGCGCTGATAGCTTTTCTCGAAACACGTCGAAGTCGAGAGGATTGACCGTCCGGATTTGCAAAATCTTCTCCAGCGGAGAGCTAACCGCAATCTCTCCCTCACCGACTAATTCCTCATACAATTTTTCTCCGGGACGAAGCCCTACGAATCGAATAGGAACATCTCTACCGGGGACAAGCCCGGACAAGCGGATAAGGCTTCGAGCAATATCGAGCACTTTGATTTGTTCTCCCATATCGAGAATGTAGGTCTGACCTTGTTCTCCGATAGTTGCCGCCTGAAGAACCAGCTGAACCGCCTCCGGAATCAGCATGAAGTAGCGTCGGATTTCCGGGTGCGTGACCGTCACCGGTCCACCGGACCTGATCTGTTCCTGGAACCGGAGCAAGACACTCCCACTACTGCCGAGAACATTGCCGAACCGAACAAGTAAAAATCGCGTCCGGCTGGTTCTGGCAATATCCTGGATAACGAGCTCCGCCACCCGTTTGGTCGCACCCATCACACTCGATGGATTGACGGCTTTGTCGGTCGAAATATGAACAAATTGCTCTACGCCATAAAGACTGGCCGCCTCAGCCGTAATACGCGTACCCATGCAGTTATTCTTCACTGCTTCAACGGGATTCGCTTCAACCAGTGGCACGTGCTTATGCGCCGCCGCATGGAACAAAATCTGCGGGCGATATCGCTCAAACACAGACGAAAGCCTTTGCACATCCGTAATATCCCCGATCAGGGGAATAATGGGAAAGGAATATTTCTTATCATCAAGTTCCTTATGGATATTGTAGAGACTGTTCTCGTGACGCTCATACAACAACAGCTCCTTTGGCTCGAACGACGCAATTTGGCGAGCCACTTCGGACCCAATAGACCCGCCCGCACCAGTAATCATGACTGTTTTATTTCTCACTAACTGCCTCGTGGCACGATTGTCGAGATTCACCGGGGCACGTGACAAAAGATCAGGGATGGACACATTTCGGATCTGACTGACGGCGCTTTGATCCGTAAGCAGCTCCTCTTTCCCAGGCAATGTCTTAATTGACACATCATATGGCTCTAGCTTAATAACCAGGTCTCGAAGGAACTCAGGTGTCGGATTGGGCACCGCCACTACAACAACTTCTGGCTTGAGCGCTTCCATGAGTTTGGGGATATCCTGCATGCCCCCCAGTACGCGGACTCCGTGAATGCGCTGATTGAGGAGCAGACTATTGTCATCAACAAGCCCAATTGGCTGGCAGTTGAATGCGCTGCGCGTCTTCATCTCTCGCACAACCCGCTCGCCGGAATCTCCAGCACCAATCACCAACACCCTTCGTCTTTTCTGAAATATTACTTTATCCCGCAAAACTCTCGACGACAATCTCACGCCGGCAAGAAATCCCACAACGAGTATGGCATCGATCGCAAAGATGGAACGAGGATAGCTGCTAATCCCCATTACCCAATAAACCCAGCCCACAAATGCTACCGTACTCACCAAAACGCCCTTCAGAATATTTTGAAGATCCCAGAGACTAGTATACCTCCACAGACCTTCGTTCAAGCCATACAAAGCAAATGCAACTCCTCTCACGGCAACCAATCCCAGGACCGTCTGCTCGAAGACATAGCGATCGCTCTGAGGAATATTTCCATCGTATCGCAGGAAAAAAGCGAGGTAGTTAGCCAGAATGATAAGCCCTACGTCGACGACAACGATAATAGGCCGCCTCCATCTGGTAATGAAAGCAGACAGACCTGCCCATGGAGAATCTACTGAAACCTCCACTGCAGCCCTAAGTTCCGGAAGCGTAAGAACTACGAGGGGCAATCTGGCAATACGAAGCACTGTTTGCAAGATAATGGCGAAATCAAGCCGCAACGACATATGGCGGACATAGAGCTTCGCCAGCCGTAGCTTTTCCGGAAGAACTTTATTTTGATACTCTTCTTCAGGGTTCGTCGAAACGGCGAGAATCGCGGCCTCATCAATATACTTCAACGAAGCCAAATCCGTAATCCCCGGTCGCACCGTAAGCACCTCGGCAAATTCTGCACGTGCCCGCTCCACATAACGAGGCACTTCCGGTCTTGGCCCCACAAGGCTCATATCCCCCAGAAGGACATTCCATAACTGCGGCAATTCATCGAGTTTAAGCCCCCGCAAAATATGCCCGACTCTGGTGATGCGACAATCCTGCCCAACGGTGATAAGAGAGCCACCTGCAGAGTCATTCGCGACCATGGTCCGAAACTTCCGAATCGCGAATGGGCGGAATCCTTGCCCAACGCGAATCTGCCGGAAAATCACGGGCCCGGACGAGTCCAGTTTGATCAACACAGCAATAATAGCCAGAAGCGGCAAGGTGATGATCAATCCAAGAGCTGCCAAACAGATATCGCAGGTGCGCTTCATTAGCGTCGGCTCCTCTTCACAAGATCGCGAACGATCCCGATGACACGATCAATCTCGTCCTCCGTCATTTTTGAGTACAGCGGCAGCGAAACGATTCGCTGGAACACCCTGCTCGAAACTGGGAAATCTTCAGGTCGGTAACTTCCCTTATCTCGGTGATAGGGATGCAGATGAAGAGGGATGAAATGTACACTGCACCCAACACCAGCTTCCTGAAGTTGACGAATGAACTCATCACGGCTGATCCGTAAGCGATCCAACTCTAATTGGATCACGTACAAATGCCATGCATGTTGCACGTGCGCGTCAGTTTGAGGGCAGGCAATCTCAGGCAGATCCTTAAACCCTTCCGCGTACCGAGCCGCATATTGCTCTCGCCCCTTCCAAAACCGATCGCACTTCTTCAACTGAGCCAAACCGAGGGCAGCAGCAATATCCGTCAAGTTATACTTAAATCCAGGTGACAGAATTTCGTAATACCAGGACCCCTGCGATGAATAGCGGTTCCATGCATCGCGGCTGAGTCCATGTAAACTCATCATCCGCATACGGGCAGCCCACTCAGCGTTATCCGTAGTAATCATCCCGCCTTCGCCGGTAGTAATATTCTTTGTCGCATAGAATGAAAAGCATGTGATGTCAGAGATGCTCCCAATCATTTTCCCGTGATATCGTGCCGGCAACGCGTGTGCCGCATCTTCGATCACATGCAAGTTGTTTGCTTTTGCAATCGCATGAATAGGCTTGAGATCGCAGGGATGCCCGGCAAAATGGACAGGAATGATCGCTTTTGTCTTCTTTGTAATGGCTTTCTCAATCAAATCCGTGTTCAGGTTCAAGGTACTTTCGGTACAATCCAGTAGCACCGGCTTGGCCTTAAAGTACGTCACCACCTCGGCCGTCGCCGCGAAGGTCATGGTTGGAACCAGAACCTCATCACCTTCACATATGCCAATCGCCTCAAGCGCAAGATGGAGTGCAGCCGTACAAGAATTCACAGCAATGGCGTGCTGGGCTCCCACCATCGCAGCAAACTCTCTCTCGAATTCTCGAACTTTAGGACCCGTCGTCAGCCAGCCTGACCGGAGAACTTCAACGACCTCAGCGACTTCCTCTTCACCCACATCAGACCTATGAAACGGCAGAAAGTCTTTCATTCGCTGAACTCCTCTCTGGTTAAAGACCGCTCACCAAACAAGACACACTTTCCCATAACTTCAAAAAATCACAATCCGTCTTTGGGGGGGGCAATAGAAACACGGCTATCCTGAAAGGCGGCGCATCCGAACGGCACTTAACCAATAATATTATACAATAATGGGAAACTTAAGGCTACACAGAGAATACCGAGATTAAAGCTTTATAATCCAGGATTTGACGATTAACACCTTACGGTGTAACCATATCCCCCTGTCAACCCAGGAGGACCTTGGAATAGAGATAGTGTACTCACCGGTAGCTTGGCTTTAGAGGATGACCTTGAAGGTGCGGAATTCGTTGCATCTGGCGACTTGGACCGTGGAACCGAGAGTGTCATCCACGGCGGTGGCGGACGGTTCTCCTATATGACTGCAGCTGTCAAATAGTGGACGCTATGGATTGCCGCCTCATGCCATCGGCTGTTAGGGACCCTGGCGTCTGTCGGTTTTAGGATAGGCTCTAACCACACTGTCCGAATTTCCGGATCCCCCTCTGTATCCTACAATTTCAAGAAACGCCTCAACCACCAACTATCTATAGAATGTGGCGACAGCGTCGACGACCTCAGCTTGCTGGGCTAGTGTCAGTTCCGGATAGATCGGAACTGCGACGGTCTCGTTGGCCGCGCGTTCCGATTCAGGGAAATCACCTTCCTGATGCCCCAAATATCGAAAACATTCTTGCAAATGAAATGGCACCGGATAATAAACCTCCGTTCCAATTCCTTTCTGTTTGAGATGAGCCATGAGATCGTTCCGTCGCTCCACGCGCAGCACGAATTGATTATAGATGTGGTAATGCTTCACACCGGAGATTCGATAGACAGCTTCTGGCAACTGCACTTTTCCCTTCTGGATCAGACCACTCTGTTGAAACAACTGCTTATAACAGTCAGCATTTTCCTGTCGACGTTGAGTCCATTGGTCTAGATATTTCAGCTTTACGTTGAGTACCGCGGCCTGAATGGTATCAAGCCGGAAGTTCCCACCAATCAATTTGTGGTAGTACTTCGGCTTACTGCCGTGGGTACGAAGAACTCGCATCCGTTCCGCGAGATCGGGATCATTGGTCACAACCATCCCGCCATCTCCTAAGCAGCCGAGGTTCTTACTGGGGAAGAACGAGAAGCAACCAATGGTCCCAATACTGCCGACGCGTCGGCCGTCGGTATACTCGGTCCCGATCGCCTGAGCGGCATCTTCGATTACGGCCAGCTGCCGGCGGTGTGCAAGATCCATGATCGGTCCCATGTCGGCCGACTGTCCATAGAGGTGGACAGGGATGAGGGCTTTCGTTCGCTGCGTTATGGCCTTTTCGATCTTACCAGGATCCAGATTGAACGTGCGGGGATCGATATCGACAAGCACCGGCTTGGCGCCGAGCCGAACCACAGCTCCGGCAGTGGCAAAGAAGGAATAGGGCGTCGTAATCACTTCATCTCCCGGCCCCACACCCAGGGCCATCAACGCGATCAGGAGAGCGTCGGTCCCTGAAGTCACCCCGATCCCATACTTCGCTTGGCAGTAGGCGGCGATTTGTTCTTCTAATTTTCCCACTTCAGGCCCTAAAATGAAGGTCTGACTCCGGAAGGTCTGCTCTATCGCCGCCATAATCTCCTGATGAAGCGGCTCGTGATGCGCTTTCAAATCAAGTAGTGGAACGCCCATGCCGATCTCCTAGTTGAATGCTGGTCAATACCCGCCGAAGTAGGAAAGGCCGAAATGTAGTACAGCCAAAGCATGTATGTAATCATGCGCTTAACGAGTAATCTGCCGATCGCGGGGCAGGTTAAACAATCATGAAGGTTGGCTTGACCACACTACCGATTAGGCAAATAAAGGAATCAAGAACGTGCAAAATTCCTGTGGTGGCAAGATATCACGTACGAAGTCCGGACTCCAGCTTTTTAGCGACCAGTAATCAGTGGGGCTGAGACCCCGAGCTAAGGGTTTCGTATAGAGGCGGAGGCCCATCGCCAACGGCCTCTGCGTGAGACCAAGCGGACGCGCAATCGGACCAAGTCGAAAATCCTGGCAAAAGTGGAACCTGCGGTCTTGGTGCTGAAGCGGATCTTCGGATGGGCCAAAGTCCGCTAGTCGCCGCGTGTTGGCCTGGCGGCTCTCCAATACGCTGACCACGGACTTCTTCCTTGACGCGGTGCGAGAGGCGATCGCGCAGTTTGGCTGCCCGGAGATCTTCAACACCGATCAGGGTTGCCAATTGACCAGCCTGGAGTTCACGACCGTACCGAAAGACCAGGGCATCCAACGCAGCATGGATGGTCGCGGCTGTTGGCGGGATAACGTCGTTGTGGAGTGCCTCTGGCGGAGCCGCAAATATGAAGAGGTCTATCTGCGCGCTTACGAGACTGTGCACGACGCCCACCAGGGGGTGGCGCGCTACGTGACCTTCTACAATCAGATCAGGCCACATCGCGCGCTTGACGGACGCACGCCCGATCGCGTGTACTGGAAGAACCGGCCCGCACAGCTTTCCGCTGCGTAGGCCCTCACTGCTAGGCACCACTTATGGACCGGCAGAGTCTGTCCAATCAAGTGGCGCCACCTCTCTTCTTTCAGGCAACGCCTATCCAAACTTCACCTTGCGGATGAGACAAAAAGTACAACTGACGATAGGCTATCCTCCACCATTTTTTGACACCCCAGACGGAGTTGACTTACCCCCCCCGTCATCAACAGATAGATTCCCCTCTGCGACCACTCCCGATCTCTTCAGCTGTCTAAGCCAATTGGGGACAATGGTATTCCATGAAAATTCACGCTCGACAAGCTTGCGACCTGCCACCGAGAACGCATCGCGACGTCCTGGCGCATCCACCAACCTGCGCACGGCATCAGCGAGAGACGCAGGATCCTCTGGAGGAACCACGATACCACAGTCATTGTTCAGAATGATTTCCGCCGATTCTCCAACTCCTGCGTAAATAACCGGCACGCCGCACGCCAACGGCGGAAATATTTTCGAAAGACGCATCTTCTGCGCCACTGGAATGTTACGAAGAACAGCGATAAACGCATATGTAACCGACATCAACGAGGATCTCTCTTCGAACGGTGAATCCTTAAAAAGCACGTTGGAAATACCCTCGATTCTCGCCCGATCAATCAACCGTTGTCTTTCAGGCCCTTTCCCCACCATTAGGAACACGATATCCGAACGATCCTTTAACCGTTTTGCCGCATCCAAGATGAGGTCGAGCCCCTGGTAATCAGCATGGGTTCCAGCATAAGTTAGAACCTTCTTGCCGGTCACGCCCATCTGCTCCGCACATTGTGCATCATACGGTAGAGGATGAAGCTGTTCTAAGTCCACGCCATTGGGGAGGAAACTCAGTTGCTCCCTAGGAATACCTCGAACACTGACAAAATGCTCGATGAAAGCAGGTGTGACAGTGGCCACGCTATATGCGTGCTCCATGAGAAATGTCTCGATCATGGTCGCCAGCTTCACGAACGATCGACCAACCCAGGCCCGCTCACCTGCAATCTCCACCTGTAAATCTGGAGTGTTATAGATATATGGCACTTTAAGAAACCATCGGGCTAACAGGCCATATAGCGCAAGCGAGAGAGGCTGCGCTTCGATGAAGATAATTTGTTTATCGCGGGCAAGCCCTAGGTAAAACAGCGCGTGAAACGTGAAACTCAAATAATTCATTAGACGCTGAAATACTTTTTTCCCACCAGCCGGGTATAACCAAATCCGCTTGATCTTAATGCCGTCAATCTCATCGTTTAGACTAAACTTACCCCGATAGCCTTCGTGGATCACGCCTTCTGGATAATTGGGCATCCCCGTCAAAACAGTCACTCGGTGACCTAACCGCGTCAACTCTTTTACCAAGGCCCTAAGACGGATCTGAGGTGCTCCTGTCTCTGGATGGAAATACTGCGTGACAACCAGCCAATCGTGGAACTCGGAAGGCTTCCTTTGTATGGAGTTCATGAGGCTAGATGATTGCAATGGAGTTCTCACCATTCTTGAACCTTCCCACAATCCTCATAAATCATACACAATCTGATCTGTTGCCACTCTGGAAAGGATCTCCCTGAACTCATCGTGGCAGTTCGTAATGGCAGTAACCTCGGATCCCTTGAGGAGAACATCCGATGAAGGCACTGCGGAGCAGATGAATGTGATTCTTGTCCGTCCCAATCGCCTCCAGCTCAATTGGAAATCGCTCCGCAAGCTCGGTCGCTGTCTCCCGAATAATGGCGGTCACCTCGTCATCCTGCAAGGCCTTGCGATATTTCATCGGAAACACAATGTGGTAGTGGACTTGCCACGCACAGTACGCCCCTCTCTTCACCTCCTCTTCTCTTTGATCCTCCATGCACCAGAGGGTACCAGAGAGACGGATCCCCGTAGCGAGCTACGGGGGATCACAAGTTGAAAAATAGTGGACAGTGCGGGTCTCACGGAAAAATTCGTGTTAGAAACAAACATGAACACCCTCGCGTTCCCTCTTGCTATAAAAAGATGCGTATCTGCGCAGCCCCAATAAGGCGGAAATAGTAATTCAGCAGAAGGATGCGCGGCATAAATTTTTAAAACCAGCTTGAGCGAATAGTCCTTTCCTCACATCCGTGCTATTAGCCTTACCTTATAAGAACATATAATGTTAATTATCACCTAATCTTTTTTAATTACAGCAAGATAATGCGTATTACACAGTCGGATTCGTTCAAGGGCATAACAGCCCCACCAGGTATAGGGCGCAAGTAAACGACACAATGGCGGTGCTAGGGAGACCCGATAGCAGTCAACATGACAGTCTGGGAATAGGTGAGCGATCTCACGCTTTGGTATGCCTCGCACATTGGGATTCGACGGATTGTTGAGGAAGAAGTCATACCAAAAAATCAGGCCGCCCTCCTTCAGCACACGAAGCATTTCGCGAGCGACCATTTCTTTCACCGGCATATCCGGGATGGAAGAGAAGACGGTAAACTGAAAGACGAGATCAAAATTGGCGTCACTAAACGAAAGTCTCGCGGCGTTGCCATGGTGAATTTGCACTCCTGAAGGGCATAATTGCCTGGCTTTGGCAACGCGGTCGGTAAGAATATCGATTCCTGTCACACTATCTGGACTTGCTCCCCATTTAATAAACTCGCGAAGCCACTGTCCAGTTCCACATCCGACCTCGAGAATCTTTTTATCTTGAAGATGGCTGAAATTTCTTGATCTCAAAACCGCCAAGATGTTCCGCTCCAACTCCTGAACGCGGTAAAGATGCGCTTGGTTGAACCACGAATATCGGAATGCACCCTGCCGCTTCGCGTAAACCGATTCAATGCGCGTCTCTTCCGACTCTAGGTCAGCCTCGGGTTGATCCATTATTGAGCTTCTATAATCTTTTCGGCGTTCCTGAGCATGCAGTTAATAGACATCACAATTCAGTCTTACTTATACCGTGAAGTATTTTCGTGTCCAGCCCTGACAACCTGGACTGCGTCTCTTTAGGATCAAGAAATCTAGCGCGGGCTAGTTTTCCCCTTAAAACTCTATCCTTGACTGGGAAGTTAGCACTGCATATCATACCACAGGAGCAATTGCGTTTTGTCTAATATGTATGCGTCAACAGAGAGTGCTTATTGTCTGCATGCCTAATACTAGTGGATCGAGAGAGCATTATTCGATGGATGTATGTGAACAACGTTGATTACGACTGAGGATATGTTTATATGGAGTCTGGTCAGGAAATAACTAGTCGACCGCTGCAGCACCTGGATTATTTCATGGAATGGGGAGGGAAGGCATGGCAACGTCTCATGGCACATGCCTTTCAGGACTTCATAGGAACGGATTTACACGACCAACTGATACTCGAAATTGGCACGCGCTATGGGAAAATGGCATGCTTGTTTGCGCTCCTTGGCGCCAAAGTTGTTGGCCTTGATATGAATAAGAAGTCCTTGGGGATTGCACGGGAGGAAGCAACTGAATTGAATGTCGCGGACATGATATTGTTTGTTCGAAGCGGAGGTGACTTGGCACCTGTCAGTGCTAACGCCTTTGATATGGTATTCTCTAAAAGCGTCTTGGTTTTAGTTCCGGATTTGGTTCGTTTTCTAGAAGAGGTCAAGGAAAAGTTAAAGCCTGGCGGGAAGGTTGTGTTTTTGGAAAATGCGAAGGGACCTTGGTGGATGCATCTCCTACGCACATTCCGACATGAGAAATGGGACTATACGAAAGCGCGGTATTTCACTTCGCATGAAATACAAACAGTCTCTGAAGTTTTCGATGACTTCGTCGTGAGAAGTTGGGCATTTCCTCCGATTGTTCTCATCATGGCACGCAAGCCACATTCTGACAATCAGACATGAAGCGCGATAAGGAAAACCATCATGGTCATATGCCTAACCTAGTCTCAGGGAAGGCTCATGTCAATAAATAACAGCATTTCAATGGCCCTTTAATTGCCCACTGAAATTCCTCCTTCTTGCCAAGATAGACAAACAAAAGTCCACCAGTAGACTAGGATTGATCATCGTGCCACTCGCAGGACCCAGTCGTTGATAAGACTCCACCACTTCACGGTAGAAACTCCCCAGATGCCGGGCAGTCTGCTCCAAAGAAAGCGACCGCATCTTTGTACGGCCTGCTATGCGCCTCTTGTTAGCCGCCACCAAGCTTAGCTTGACCCCCAAATCCTCTGGATCTGGCGGCGCGATATGACATCCCGCAATCCCATCAATTCTTTCACGCACATCCCCCACATCCACTGAAACGACCGGGAGATCACACGCGAGAGCTTCTTTGATGATATTTGGCGATCCCTCATGTAAAGAGGTCAACAGCACCACATCGCTGGCATTCAACCAGATAGAAACGTCTCCATGGGGCACTCCACGAAGTTGATGCAACTCTGCATTCAGTCCCGATCGGTTAGCTTTGTCGACTGCCGCTTGTGCCAAGTAGAGACGTTTTCGAGGGTCGCCACCGGCATTCGTGGGGAATAAAACATGAAACCTGTTTGGATCCCATCCTAACTTGTTGCGACAGTCCGCCTGGTCGAGCGGTCTGAACCGCTCAAGATCAATGCCGCTGGGAATGATTCGAACCTTGGATCGACTAATGGTAGCAGGAAGTGCTTCTTCAAGATTCCGAGATTTGACCACAATACCAACAGCTCGTCTCGCAGCAATATGCGACGCCAAAATCCCATATTCACTGCTGACTCTTCTTAGTAATCCCGATAGATATTCTCCTAACAAGTCAGACCCACAGAATGAAACCACCGTCGGCCTATCCACAACGATTCCTGTCACGCGCTCTGCCAGGACCCCCCCATACATAGCATGAACCACATCGGGACAAAACTGCTCCATACGACGTCGAAGCTCTACTCCCATGGTAAAATAGGAGCGCATGCCTCTCTCAAAGCGATCAACAAGCATCACGTCAACATCCAGACCGCTACGTTTTAGCCCAACGACTTGCTGTTCGACGAAGGTACCCAACGTCGGAAACCTTGTTGTCGGATAGATATTGGTCACCGCCAAAACGCGCATGGAATTCTTTCGGGAGACTAGTTGCCGAGCACCTGAACAGATTTAGGTTTTTGGAGAACCAACAAGACACCGCTTGTTAGGGCGTCGGGTTCGCTCATTTTTGAGAATCGCCGGGCCAGAGCCGATGCGTCAAGTCCATGCGGTGCTTGATCTCGCTGCGTTAGGAGGAGCTCAAAACCCACTTTCTTGGCGAGAGTAAGATGTGTGCTGAGCGGCTCACGATTTAACAGAAATTCCCGTTTTCCCCGGACCAGTTTCCACTGCCGATCGGAGTAGGCCCGATGACCGTTCCAAAACGGCGACCGACCATGAGCCCTAAAATCGATCACATGCGATGAGTAGCCGCCGGGCTTCAGCCAGGCAAACATAGCCCGATACGTCTCCTCAAGACTGTCAACGTGCTCAAGCACGGCCTGCGAGAAAATTAAGTCCAGAGAGGCTTCATCAATCTGCGGCAACGACATCCACGGAACTCTGTACCCGAGAAGAAAACCGCTGTCGAGCCCGCTTCCGAGCTGAGCGCGAATCTCTTCGGCTTTAGTGATGACATTCCCCCGATCAACTGCATGACGTGGATACTCCCACGAATCGATCCGGGGTCGAACGGAAGGAAATTCCTTGTCGTCCGGCACCTGCGCCTCCTTCATATACATATCCAGCAGCTCATCAAGCATCTTGTTCAAATCAGCCTTCGCTGAATAGGGGACGATATCCAATCCCACGTATCGGCCCGCACCGGAGAGCAAGGCCGAAAGGCCGATACCAAGACTGTCTCCTGGACCCAGCTCACCAATGTTCGCCCCCCTAACATTGAAACCATACCGGTTGAGCGTGATTAAGTGACGAAACCAAACGGAATAGCAGTATCGAGCCGAGTCAGATCCTCCGGTCGAGGCATGGCGTTGACGCCATGCATTCAAGATAGGCACCCATGTCAACATCCCCAATAGGATGTGTCGGGCCTTCCACATTTGCATCACATTACCCCCCCCCATGTTCTTGCTTTTTCTCCCCCGATCGACATGCGATAAGGTAACGAACTCTCTCGTTCGCACAGGCATTGCGTGCAAAATCCCCTGGCTCAAACATCCACTCGGAGCTCCCTGCCTTTTGTACAAACCTCCCCGCTATCCCGTCTTTTCGCATCTGATCCACCGAATGACTCGCCCCGAAGACCGCTTGTAGTTCATTGACAAGCAATCGACCATCTGTAGTTTCGAACGCATCAACGTCCATACTTCGAAACCCTCCCTTTTCGGTAACGTCCAAAAGAAAATTAAGATGCCGTTCTTCAGGAACATCCCACTCAACGACTCCGGAGCCACTGTGGAAACCGCCGACGCAACCTTTTACGTGGCCGAAAAATGAGTCTCCAATCCTGACCAATCTCCATTCTTTGAGCACGGAAATGTACTCCTGAAGGAGCACGGTCCCCCATTGCCTGTCGCGGCGATCGAAACCATTGGGCAGAATACCTTTTTGAAAAACCTTGCCTACAAATCGCCGAAGCTTATCCCGATCATGAAATAACCTTACTCCGGAAGCCACCGCGCCGAAACTCGCTTTAAAAACTACGGGCAGGTCACACGAAGCAACAAATTGCCGACACTCGTCCAGATCATAGAACACCCAGGTCCGCGGATGGGGAATCCCATTGGTTGCCAGCCAATAGGCCAACCGGCGCTTGTCCTCGTAGAACCACATTTCACGCGTGGTGGGAAAGACCGGGATTCCCATTTCGCGATCGAGAATTTCGATTCGGTCCTTGATCATCGAGTTCCAAATACTTAAATAGGGCTCCCCCCAAACGAGTATAGCCTCGCAGGAAGATTCCCGTACTCGGTCAAGCCAGTCAGATTTCGTGATATCGATAACCCTAAACGGCACTCCCATTTCCAGACATGCGGCCACATAACTTCCATGTGCCTGCATAGAATTCTTGATGATTCCAATACGGAAAGGGATACCACTTGAATTATTATCACTTGAAAGAATTCCAGAATGAGAAGATAGTTCTTCGTTCCACCGCAATTTGAGCGGAGTAAGACAGATATATCGTTGCACCCAATATCGAACATTCTTAGGAATCCAACGTCTCACCAACGAGATCCACTGACTCTGCTTCACTGAGAAAGCACCCTCCTTCCGTCTTTACAAGCCTTGACAATATGTGAATCAGAGATAGATCAGAGACTCAACTCACCACAATACGAAAACCACAGGCCATTCCTCGACCAAGGTATTTGGAACTTCTCTCTGTACAGAGATATGAATAAGAGTATCGGCTCTCTGATCCTCATCAACAACGGACTCCGAAACATTTCATGAGGGACACAACGGGGGTGCAGCTGAAAAACGGCCTCCGCGTTGGTTCGAAGATCACACACATTACTTCACAAAACAAGAGAAAATACTGATCCTGTTGACTCCGAGGTACAGCATCGACTGGAACACAGCCATTAACATAAGTACGCCGCCAAGAGCCGTGATTTCAGCAGGATGCGCGTATGGTGCAGCACAATCCCGGATGTCATCGAAATAGCCAGTGTCTCTTTCCACCTACATTACTTACAGCCTAAGTACATCCATCCCAACATCTTTCTTCCAATTTATTATGCACTTATAAAAGTTTCCATTTGGGCACGATTACTGCTTATCATTGTTTGAACGAGGCATTACTGGTCCTGATTTCTGGCATACTTCACCCTAATTTACCAGAAACCTCATCGGTTGAGGGTTACTACACATACATAAGGTATTAAAGGAGTTTTCACATGTCCCCACTCAAATTGGCAATTAGCGTATTATTGTTGGCTACTGGCTTCCTACCCGCGATGGTTACCCACGCGGCGACGTACTATGTCGCCACGAGCGGAGACAATGGCAATCCTGGCACAAGCTCTCAACCGTGGCGGACCGTTGGCTATGCGGTGTCCAAAATGATCGCAGGTGATACAACCTACGTAAAAGGAGGTACGTACAACGAGTCGGGCATTAAATTCAGGAGATCTGGCACCAGCGCATCTCCGATCAAGCTGTTGAATGTCCCCGGCCAGTTCCCAATCATTAACTGCGCCTCCAAAAGTGCAACCTCAGCTAATTCAGTCCTCTTCCAGAACGGCTCGGGTTACAAATATGCAATCGGGTGGATCACCCTTGAAGGGTTTGAGATCCGGAATTGTTACAATGGAATCCTGCTCTATAACCTTCACGATTCCGCGATCCGACGCAATTGGGTCCACGATAACATTAATCAAGGCGTTTTGGGGAATGGCACTAGGATTCTTTTTGACCGTAACAGAATCAATCATAACGGACCGTTTGCGACAAAACCAGACAGTATTAAGGCACACGGTATCTATCTGAATGGAAGCGCAATTACGGCCACGAATAATCTGATCTATGACAATCTCTCATATGGGATCACGCTGAACGGGGCCAGCGGTTCTGTGTATGATACAACAGTTCATGCAGGCCCAGAATTCGCGGCCTCGAATAATTGGGTCATCGCCAACAACACCTTTGCCTACAGTAGAAACCGTGGTGGCATCGTCGTCTGGGGTTCAACCGCTAAGAACGCACGGATTGAGAACAATATCTTCTATGAGAATAGTGTCACATTGCCATCTTACCGTGGGCAAGGAATTGAGTTTCTAGGTTCCGGTACAGGGAATACAGTTAGAAATAACCTCGCTTTTGCGAGTGGGTCTGGAGGCACAAAATTTATCGAAGGGGGGACCCAGGGGACCCAATACACACAGTCCGGCAACGTAGTGAACACGGTCAATCCGGCATTCGTCAACGCACCCTCCACACGGCCATCAGCACCGAATTTTGCCCTTACCTCAGGAAGCCTAGCCATTAATAAGGGCTTGACCACCTCCGCGACGAAGACCTCGTACACGAACGTCACTCGACCACAACAATCTATCTATGACATAGGTGCCTTTGAATTCTACAGTAGCAGCACTAGTCTCGCCGCGCCAACATCACTCCAGCTTGCTAACTGACGTCATGGATCCCACGGTTCGTATCGTATCCACCACCGCGCTGCTGACGCAGCGCGGTGCCCTTATCCTATAACCACACCTCCTCCGTCGTTATAGCTAAGCCCACAATTATAGATAGACATGAAGGCCGACTCGCGCGATCATGGGGGCATGAGATGCTCAACTGATTTGCGCCAGCGGGTGGTGGATTTTGTCCGCAGTGGGGGCAGCAAGGCCGAGGCCGCTCGGCGATTCAAGGTGGGAGAGGCCTGTGTGTACCGATGGCTCAAGCCCGGTGGTGTGGCGTACCAGCGACCTGGCCCGCAAGGGCCTCGTAAACTGGATTGGGACGCGCTGCACCGTCATGTCGCTGCGCATCCTGATCAGACCCAAGCAGAACGGGCGCGGCATTTCCAGGTCTCCCGGCATTGCATCTGGCACGCACTCCACAAACTGGCCGTGACCCATAAAAAAAGGATGGGCTACCACGAACGTGATCCGCAGCAACGGAAACAGTTCCTGCGCCTGCGGGAACGGTTCTTTCGCCGTGGCAAACAGCCCGTTCATATCGATGAATGCGGCTTTGCCACATCGACGGCGCGACGGTATGGGTATGCGCCGAAGGGCCACCGCGTGGACGGTCTCGTCTCCGGGCATCGACGGCCACGGACCTCGCTGCTTGCCGCCCGTATGGATGGACGACTCGAAGAACCGCTGCTCTTCGAGGGCACCTGCGATACGGCGATCTTCAACACCTGGCTCCAAACGAGACTATGCCCGCGCCTCAACGCCCAGCATCTCGTCATCCTCGATAATGCCTCGTTTCACAAATCGCCCGAGACGGCGCAGCTCATCGCCGCCACCGGCGCCACGCTGCTCTTCCTGCCGCCGTACTCGCCCGACTTCAACCCCATTGAGCATGACTTCGCCGCTCTCAAGAAGCGCCGCGAGTATCAGGACCAAGCCACCCTCGACGACATCGTGAGAGGCTATCACTGATTGTGGGCTTAGCTATATTCCATACCATGACTCATCGCCATTGATGGGCGACATAGAGGTGGCTCCGTGATTCCGTCTCGTTCGTTTCATTGCCTCGCTCCTTTGTGTCGCCACCTTCCGATGGCGTTGGTGAAGCCAGGCTGCCACTTATCACACTGTCCGAATTTCTGGAGCCCCCTCTCATTGCCAGCTCTAGCATCAGCCATAGTACCCGATGGCATAGGAATCAGAGCAACCAGTTGCCAAAGTCCTTTTCGGCACACACTAGTTACAGCCCGTGAACGGTTTTGAACGGCCTGGACTGATTTTTTACAATTTCTTCTTTATTTTTGCCAAACCCGTGAATGTCCAATTTGGCATGATTGCTGCTTGAGCATGTGGTGCGAACGCTCATGTCTGTGGAGCCATCTCAGCATAATTATAGACTATAAGAGGCTAAATATGATCATTCGACTCACACGAGTCAGCGGTGCCTGCATTTTCGCGAGTGCCCTCTTGACAACCATTGCGAGTTGTCAGCACTACTTTGGTGTGGCCCATGCGGCAACATATTACGTCGCCATAACCGGAAACAATAGCAATCCTGGCACAGAAAGCCAGCCCTGGCGGACGGTGGCTTATGCAGTTTGGACGATGGTGGCAGGAGATACGACATATGTCCGGGGTGGGGCGTACAACGAGGGTGAGATTCGGTTCCGTAATTCAGGCACATCGGGTGCGCCCATTCGCTTGCTCAGCTACCCAGATGAGGCCCCCATCATACAGTTCATCGACCCTCATAGCACCTCAAACCGAATACTGATCCAACACGCCAATGGGTATAATCGCGCCATAGGCTGGATTACGATTGAAGGATTCGAGATACGGAACGGCTATGAAGGGATCAAGTATCATAACCTGCACGACAGCACGATCCGGCGCAATAGGATTCGTGACAACCTAGGGCAAGGGATTCTTGGGGTCGGCGGAACAAGGGTTTTGATTGATCGAAATATCATCAGTCACAACGGCGACTTCGCACTATGCGCCAGTACCCCTTCTGCGTGCAATAAAGAGCATGGTATTTATGCGAACGGCTCCGCCATGACGATCACGAACAATCTCATTTACGACAACCTGTCCTACGGCATTACGTTTAATGGGTCGTCCACTTCCATTTACAATCCTGCCAAGTTTGCCGGACCGGAGTTTGCTAATTCAACGAATTGGGTCATCGCCAACAACACCTTTGCCTACAATAGATACCGTGGGGGGATTGTCGTATGGGGAACAACCTGTAACAACGCGAGGATTGAGAACAACATTTTCTATGAGAATTCCGTCTTGGTGTCTTGGGCACCGCAGGGGATTGAATTCGTCGGCGCCAGCCTAGGTTCGTCACGTATGACTATCCGCAATAACCATTTTTATGCGTCTGGCAGTGGGGGGACCCTTGCCATAGAGAGTGGTGGTCCACTAGACCTCGTATCGAGCGATAATATTATCAATGTAAATCCACCGGCGTTTGTGAACGGCGGATCGAACACATTGCCTGCCTCACCCGATTTCCGCCTGACTGCACGAAGCCCAGCCATCGACAAAGGCTTGCCTCCCGCTGATGAGCCCCCAGGTGAGACTCTTCGTACAGCTTTTGACGACGCTCTTTGGAAGGCTCGTCGTACAGACTTCGCCGGTACGACTCGCCCTCAAGGGCGTGCTTATGACATCGGCGCCTATGAATACCGCGCTGATGGCGACTCCCAATCACCCACCACGGTACAGGGCGTTCAAATACGCTGAAGATACTTTGGGTGATTACACGCTTACAGTTTCGGGGCAGGTTCTTGAGGTACAAGAGAATAAGGGGCTGGCATAGCTAAGCGCTAGTGCCTGGTTGATTTGTACCAGGATTTAAGCTGCTTCAGCAGCTGTTGATGATTGCCGCCATTGAGGCGCCACTCACACTCCTTCAAAAACCAGTAGAAATGGTTCGGTGTGATGCCATTGAATCGACGCAAATGCCGCTTCGCTTGGTTCCAGAAATTCTCAATCCCATTGATGTGATGGCCCCGTTTGGTGACGAAGACCTTGCTGTGATTGACGCGTCGATGGTGAAACTCTGAGACATCCAGCACATCATACGCGGTGAAGCTATCCGTTTAGACGATGCTGTCTGGTGGCACCTGCTCACGAATGATGGGCAGCCGCGTTCTCGACTGGGCATTCGGAATAATCGCGGTAAACTGACCTTCCCCCGATTTCACAGACACCTGTATAAGGAGGGATGTGATGAAATTGGAGGAAGGAATGACCACGAAAACCAGACGGCAGTACACGAACGAGTTTAAAGCAGAAGCGGTTCGGTTGGTGCGCGACTCGGCACGGCCTGTCGCTGAAGTCGCCCGAGACCTCGGTATCGCCGACCATCTGCTGTACCGCTGGCGGGCCGAGCAACAGCAGGCAGAGAGCCACGGGCACTCCCGCCAGTCGATGCGCGAGGAACAGGAGGAGCTTGTGCGGCTAAGGCGAGAAAACGTGACGCTGAAGCAGGAGCGTGATTTTTTAAAACGTGCGGCGGCGTTCTTCGCGAAGGAGTCGCGATGAGATACCGAGTGATCCAGGAACACGACCGTCGCTATCCAATCCGCTTGATGTGCCGTGCCCTTGCCGTCTCGGCGGCGGGCTACTACGCGTGGCGGTCACGGCCGGAGAGTGCCCGCTCCATCCAGACGCGTATACTGCGTTCAGCCATTCGCATGATCCATCAAGAGTCGCGGCACACCTATGGAAGTCCACGCATCTGGGGGCGTGTAAGATTAACTGTGTAACTGGTTATCATGCTTCTTCTAGAGAGGAGGGAGGGTTTGATGACCAAGCCAGATACCCAAACGGATGCGTTGCTGGATGAATTACTACAGGGCTGTGAGTCCCCGGAAGAGATTCTTGGCGAACATGGATTGCTGAAAGGCCTCACGAAACGGTTGGTGGAACGCGCCCTGGCCGCCGAATTGACCACCCATCTTGGGTATGCGCCTCATGCCCGCTTGCTTTCGAAAGGAGACAATGCTCGGAATGGCAGTAGTCCGAAGACGGTACAGACCGAGC
>NZ_JBLFBO010000036.1:0-26598 GCF_047338595.1 Nitrospira sp. BLG_1 | reverse complement strand
GTGAACACCAGCGATGCACAACTTATTCCATGAACTTCAGAGTCAGGACACTAGCTCAGCATAGAGGCCGGACGGTGGGCGATTGAGCTTACCGGTACCGGTGAGATGGTGCCCACCGAAGGGGGCCAACACAACGGTTATCGCCCGTTTTCATCAAGACTTCGGATCAGCACGGCGCGGCCGTGACGATCGAACCAGGATTGAATCTGATCACCCACGTGGGCTGGTCGGTCAATCCTGGTGTTCTCATCGTGCGGAATCCGGAGTTCTCTTCCCTGGCGATCACGAATCAGGTACGCGGCACCTTCCACGGCTTGGACTTGCCCAACTATAGATGAAGATGAGGAAGACAGTTCTCCAGAGGGGAACTCTAGGCGTTTTTGTTCACCCAGCGTTCCAGACACGATCCCGAGTCCAAGATACTCCTGCGACAACTGCTCCTGCGAGACAGTCTGGGCACAGCCGGTTGCCAGGATCAGCAAGACTGGGATCCACACGGCATGTCGGTAAGTTGTGCGTGTCGGCATCATCGGTATGCCTCCACAGATAAAAGGGGTGAGAGTTGGGGCAAGTAAGGATCACTGTGCATTGTGTCGTCACTATTTCATAGAGGGATGGAATGCTCAAGGAAGAGAGGGAAATGGTACGGTTGAATTGGACGTGCAGTGGCCTCAGCTACTATCACGCGTGAGTATCACGACGAGATGGATGTTGACGGCGAAGTTTGCTGGGAAGCTTAAGCAGCTTTGGCGGGGCGCCAGCGGAGGCCGACGTTGAGGAGTTCTTGCAGCAATTCGGTGTAGGTGTAGCCAGTCTCTTTGGCCGAATCGGCGAAGTCTTCGTCTTCTGCGATTTGGGGGTTGGGATTGGCTTCCAGCACGTACAGCTGTCCCTCAGCGTCCATCCGCATATCGATCCGCGCGTAGCCGCTTAGGTCGAGTGCGCGATAGACGCGTTTCGCCAGATCCTGGATGTCTTCGGCTTTGCCCTCCGGCAGGTTGTCCGCTTCTCGTGATGTGATGCCGTACTTCTGTTGATATTTCCGGCTCCATTTCACCCGCTCGGTCGCGATACGTTTAGCGTCATCCGGCAACTTATCCATGATGAGCTCCCACACCGGCAGCGCTTGGAGATGTCCGTTGCCGATGATGCCCACGTACAGCTCACGACCTTCGATATAGCGCTCCACCAAGGCCCCACTTCCCACACTGTTATGGATGAATGCGACACGCTCACTCAGTTTGTCGTCGTCCTCCACAATCGAAGCTTGGGAAATTCCCAGCGAAGCTTCTTCCGTCACTGACTTGACGATCAACGGAAAGGCAAGCTGCTTCGGCCTTTTAGTGGCCCGTCCCTGTGGGACTTCCATGAAGTCAGGGTAGGGAATACGATGGAAGGCCAGGACCTTTTTAGTCAGGACCTTGTCTCGTGCCAACATCAGCCCACGGGGGTTACAGCCGGTGTAGGGTATGTGCAAGAGTTCAAGATACGAGACCACGTGTTGGTCGTAGACTGCTACGCCGTCGAACTCTTCCAATAAGTTGAAGGCGATATCCGGCTTCCACCGATCGATCGCTGAATGAATCACGCTGAGATCACTTTTGACCCCGAGTGGATGGACGTCATGACCCAGTTTCTTCAGGGTCGAGACGACGTCATATTCCGTTCGCCAGGCCACCGACGTGAGATCATGCCCAGTCACCTGCTCAGGCGGGACGAGGTCTTCATGCATGAGGACGAGCACGCGCAGTCGTTTCATAGGGCCACCCGATGCCGTCCACTTCGCAGAAAGTTCATGGTGTGAACCGTCAGTAAAATCGTAAAATCCAGCTTGGCCTGTTCTTCCGCCATGGGAACGCGAAGGTTCAGCTCTCGACAGCGGTGGATCATGTCCTCCAGTACCTGATCGATGGTGTATTGATACTCACCGGTCCAGCTCGCAACTTTTTTCCGGACCTCTCGCCGGAACCGATTCAGAAAGGTGGCGGCGCTCATCTTGTTGGCATGATTCGGTAAGGTGGAGAAGAGTCGTTTGAGGTCGGGGTCATATTGGAGGTGGCGATCGACTCCATAATGCCTTCGTTTGCGTTCATAATGTTCCCTCAGGGTCTTCTTCAGTGTCGGCAATGCGTCGACTTCTTCTTGTGTGGTGACACAGGGTGGCGTGTCGGCGAGCTCTTTCATGAGTCCATCAACATACCGAAGTTTTTTCACGACTGGCCATCCTCGATAGCGCTCCTCCCAGAGCGAGTCCGGCGTCAACCAGACGGCAAAGGTCTCGGCGAAGTCTTCGTCGGGGTGGCTTTGTGCGTACCACAAATCCAGGTGACGAACGAAACTGCGGCTGTAAGGCCGTGGGGAGTAATAGAGCGGATACCGCTGCGAGGATTTTCCGAACATATCCTGCCTGGTCTTCCGGCGGCGGATCTTGTAGGCGTTCTCGATGGCGTGGCCGGCTTCATGGCGGAGAATTCGCAAGCACCATTCGGTGGTTCCGCCTTCCACTTCCAACATCTGAGTTTGTTCAAGTTTTGCCAATCGCGGATGAGCGAGGTAAAAGGGAACGGCAATGCCGGGCACTCCGTCGGGAGTAAACCACTCATTGGACAGCCAAAAGTGGGGACGGAATCGGAGTCCACGGAGTTCCAGTTCTCGAGTCAACTCTGCAATCGGTTGTTCGACAAAACTGCCCTTCAGTCCGATGTGCAAATCGCACATGGGTAGATCCAAGAGTGCATCGTCGGCCCATGACGACCACGGGGTTTCGTCCTGGCCGCTGACCGGAGTCTTGAGTATGTCGGATACTGTGCGGTCCATACGAAAGGCTTTCCATCCGCCTACGCTGAAAACCACAGCTGCCGATCTTTTGCAGTAGTCTGCGACGGAGCATAGATCAAGCTGTGGGGCTCCACTATGGCCTGTCGGCAGAGTGCACGAAAAACTATAGCGGTAAGGCGGTAGGCTGCCGGTGATCGTCTGATAGGTATCTGAAGAAGCGTAAAAGGAGGAAGAAATTGTCCGACGCTGTACTAGTTTGAACCACGGTCACCGGTGACGGAACTGTTGTTTTCCGGAAAACTGCGGGAGCCGAGCCACTAATGTCGGTATGGAGTTCCAGATGTGATCGATGACCGACTCCACATACTCTCGGGCCTCCACGATATCCCGTTCCCAATTCGGGAGGGCTTCATGGAGGTCAAGGACCGGTTCGTCCTTGCCGAAGGCAACTTGATTAAAGAGAGGCACAGTCAGTCCGAACTTGCTCTGCACGAACTCGCGATGGCCCAGACCCATAGCAATGATGAAGTCACTCCGTTGGATCAACTCCCGTGTCAGTGCTCGGGGAGTATGTGTGGATGGATCGGTGCCTTTAAGGCGCAGCCGGTTGAGGATGACAGGATGAACCTTCTGAGGCTTGGCCTCGATACCCGCCGATTCGACATGATAGGCAGGTGGTTGGTCCTGCTGGGCGCGCAACGCGTATTCAGCGGCCATACTTCGGAAGACATTGCCGGTACAGACAAAAAGAATCGATCGGGCCATAGATGATTCATCCACCTTTCCCTGAGCTGGGGAGTCGACAGTGCGACAATGGGGCCGCTACAATCGGGCTATGAGTCATTCACCGAGTCCAACAACTCTCCCTAAACTAGACGAAGCGACAGAGAAGATGCAAACACGCCTCTGTCGAGCAGTCGGACAGGCCATTGCGGACTATCGCCTCATCGAGGAAGGCGACAAAGTGATGGTGTGTCTGTCTGGCGGGAAAGACAGTTATGGTTTGTTGGATATCTTGCTCGTCTTGCAACAACGGGCGCCGATCCGGTTTGAGCTTGTTGCGGTCAATTTGGATCAACGACAACCAGGATTTCCGGAAGCGGTGCTTCCACAATATCTCACCAGCCGGGGAATTCCGTTCCATATTGAGGCGCGCGATACCTACTCAGTCGTTAAGCGCCTGATTCCCGAAGGGGAGACGACCTGCTCACTCTGCTCCCGCCTGCGACGAGGCCATCTCTATCGCATCGCTGGTGAGCTTGGCGCCACGAAAATTGCGTTAGGTCATCACCGTGACGACATTATCGAAACCTTGTTTTTGAATCTGTTTTATACCGGCAAACTCAAGGCTATGCCCCCGAAGCTGCGGTCGAAAGACGGCCAGCATCTCGTCATTCGCCCATTGGCCTTCGTCAAAGAGGTGGACCTCGCGCGCTACGCGGAGTTGAGAGGCTTCCCCATCATTCCCTGCGACCTTTGCGGTTCTCAAGAGGATTTGAAACGCAAGAAGGTTAAAGGCTTTCTGCAGGAGTGGGAACGGATCTCTCCTGGCTGCTCCGACAGCATCGCCGCAGCGTTGAGCAATGTGGCTCCATCGCTTCTGCTGGATCAGCGCCTCTTCGATTTCAGGTCGCTGGCATCCATGAATAGCGTTCAACCCGATGGAGCCGAGGGTGATGTGTGGTTGGACCAAGAGCCGGAACCGCATCACAATCTCGAGGGGACTCTTTTGTTACCGTGAGGCCTGGCTGAGCAGGGTCAATGAAACGCGCGTTGGTGTGTGGAGGTAAGATTCGCAAGACGGTTGTGGAGTGCTCCAAGGTCATCAAGCAGTTCAATCCCCGTATTCTCTAAAAGATGCTCCATCGCACAGGCGCCTTTGCCGCCCACTGCCACCTGCCAGCGTTGAGAGAGTGCCCGTAATTCATGAAGCAAGTGCTCTCCCTCTTCGTCTGATTTGGACTCCGTTAAGGACAATAGAACCAGGTCAGGATGTACGCGATCGCACAAGGTTTCCAAATCCGTCAGGGGAAGATTAGGTCCGAGGTAATAGACATGACATCCGCGTGAGGCGGCAAGGTAGGTGACGGCTTGAGCGCCGATTTCGTGATACTCGCCTGTGGGGCAGGCAATGACCACGCGTGGGCCGAAGTCATTGGCAGGTAGCTGATTCATCACCGCAAAGAGTTTCTGCTGGATGATCTTCGTCACGTAATGTTCCACGGCGATATTGACCCGTCCTTCATGCCACAGTTCTCCCACCCGTCGCTGTAAGGGGAGAAGAATGCGCTGCACGGCTTCTTCGAAAGGGATCACGGCAATCGCCGCATTTAGTTGCAGTTCAAACCGACTTTTATCAAGCGGATCAAGTCTGGAGATCAGTTCGTCGAGCAACGAACTATGGGGAGCAAGCTCCTGCTGTTTCGGGATTGAGCTTGCCCGCATCCGTTGAAGTAACGAATCTCTCCCTTCCATCGCAAGTCCCCCGATTGTCTGACCGCGATCCAACTCCTCTTTTAGAAAACGGAAGAGAGAGACGTCCTCATCACTGTATTCCCGATAGCGATTAGCACTTCGTGAAGGTTTGACAAGACTATATCTACGTTCCCACACCCGAATCACATCCTTTGAGAGTCCTGTCAGTTTCGCAACTCTATGAATTCTATGTTTATTCATACGTTCCAAAAGCTTAGACTATTGTCCAATGTCTGTCAAATATTTTTTTACTATAACGCTTGACACATAGGACATATTAGCTTATAGATTAGACATACATGAGTCATACATTGGACATTAGAAGGAGGGAGGGCATCATGATCATCACCAGTCAGGACATGAGCAGGAGAATCGACGAACTCCACGAGTCTCCCCCTACGTCTTGCTGCATCTGTACTAGATGCGGCGGCCTTTTAGTGAACGAACTCTCTATTGATCTCTGGAGCTGCACAAACGAGCTGGAACATGGCGCAAGGCGCTGTGTGCAGTGTGGGGATGTCATTGACGCTGTCATATTGAGGAATCGCCGGATCCAGCTCGTATCGGGCTCGCTTTCATCAACGGCAACACCAGCTTATTCATTGGGGCCTCAAGCCGCAGCATAAAGGACTATCGCTGGTCCATCGAGATAACCAAGGAGGGTGCACATGCGGAGGCAAACAATCACTCAATTGGCTGTAGGGTTGGTAGTCACGGTAGGGGTCATCACCGTTACGGCAGCAGCAGACTTATCCGAGTTGGGTAAGGACATGGTGCTCATCCCCAAGGGGGAATTCACCATGGGAAGTAACGAGCATGCTGACGAAACAAAGCATCAGGTCGTACTCGATCCCTATTGGATCGACAAATATGAAGCCTCCAATGCTCGTTATAAGGAGTTCATGAAGGCCACCAGTCATCCCGCACCGGCCTATTGGGATGACCCGCGTCTAAGCAAGCCCAATCAGCCGGTCGTCGGAGTGAGCTGGACCGATGCGAACGCCTTCTGCAAGTGGGAGGGAAAGCGCTTACCCACCGAGGCTGAATGGGAGCGAGCGGCCAAAGGCCCCGAAGGGGACAATCACTACCCCTGGGGTCACAAGCTGGATCCGAAGAAGGCCAACTATGGACAGAACGTGGGCCGAACGATGCCGGTCGATTCGTACCCCGAAGGCGTAAGCGGGTTCGGGGTCTATAACATGGCTGGCAATGTCTTTGAGTGGGTCGAGGATTGGTACGACCCCTCCTACTATCAGCAGAGCCTTGCACTGAATCCAAAAGGTGCCGATCAGGGCTACAACTACGCGAACCAGGGACCAGTCAAGGTACTGCGGGGTGGCTCATGGCTTGCCCCAGAAACTTCACTCCATACGAGCCACCGATTCTGGAATCAGCCGGACAACAACTCCTACGGGGTCGGCCTGGGATTCCGATGCGCGAAATCCGCAGCGAGCGTATCTGCCGAAGCCATCCAATCGGGACGTGACGCGTTCATCCAGGCCCTCGTCGCGATGGGGGCTGAAAAGAATGCCGAGGCCTTGGCCGCGATCGAGAAGGCGTTGGCCGAGGACCCGAACAACAAGGAATATCTGGCGACACGTGATTTGCTCAAGAAAAGCATGAAGAGAAAAAAATAGTCTTATAATCCGCTGGCAGAACGCAGGGTAGCGTTCTCGTCCGGCGAATCGATGTCAGTGGAGGATACGATGCGGATAGCTAATACAATTATGGGTTTCCTGCTGATGATGGGCTTCATGGCGTCGACTGCTACCGCACAAGCAGAGGATTCCTTGATCCCGGCCAATATGGTGTACATCGGATATGTCCCATCGGTGATGGGGCTCGACAAGGAAGCACCGGTAACATCCGGGAATGCTTCCGCCGGATATCAGCAACGCAATAGGACGCCTGCGAGCACGTTTAATGATGAAGGTCCGGCTCACGTGGTGTTTCTGGACCCGTACCTCATTGATAAGTACGAAGTCTCGAACCAGAACTATAGGGACTTCCTCAGGTCGACGGGTTATCCCGCCCCTGCCTATTGGGATGATCCGCGCCTTAATCGCCCCGAACAGCCTGTAGTCGGAGTTAGTTGGTACGACGCAAAGACCTACTGTGAGTACTTAAGCAAGCGACTTCCGACAGAAGCCGAGTGGGAGAAGGCAGCGAGAGGGCCACATGGGAACATCTATCCCTGGGGCAACGACTTTGATCCGGCCAAAGCCAATTTTGGCAAAAATCAGCAGGCGACCATGCCGGTCGATTCCCATTCTGATGGGGTCAGCTACTATGGCCTCCACAACATGGCCGGGAACGTATTCGAGTGGGTCTCAGATTGGTACGACCCTAAGTTTTACGGCCGGCTGGAACCGATGGTGAATCCCACGGGACCAGCAAAGCCCGCGTGGATTGGGGGCACAGGGACCTATGTCGACTTCCTGACACTCGGAGAAAAGCGAGTCATCCGTGGTGGCTCGTGGATCGTCCCTGAAACCACACTGAGGGCCACCCATCGATTCTGGAATCACCCTAGCAACAATAGCTATGGCGTCGGGCTGGGATTTCGCTGTGCCAAGACTGCTTCGCCCGAAATCGAACTGCAAATCAAACAGGCCCATACCATGGCCCTGGTAGAGATGGGCCGAGAAAACAATGCGGAAGCTCGACAGGCGATAGCCCGAGGCTTGGCCCTTGATCCGAAAGATGCCGACCTGCTGGAACTACGATCGCTGATTGAACAGGCAAAGAAACCTTGAAGGGCCGATCGTAGTTACTCGTAACGGAGGCGCAAATGAGACCGTACACTTTATCTTTATCTCTTCTTGGCATTTCCCTCAGTTCGCTACTCCTGGCCGCAGGAATCCAGGCCGGTCCTCTTGAGTCGGTCGATCGCCCGCACCAAGAGAGCCTGAAGGCCGTGCACGACGCCGAACATGAAGTGGACCATGCGTGGGAGGTCTATCACCGAGCAGCCCTGGGTGGGACCGTGGCCTCGCCGAAACTGCAGGCCGAGATCGAGGAGCATCTGCACCAGGCACGCACGCTCATCACCCAGGCCCAAGAGGCAGCCGACCAGGGCGACAAACGCCAGGTGGAGGCGCTCGTCAAGCAAGTCCACATCCATACGACCCACGCCATTGAGGGGAGCAAGGAGTCGAAGCAATGATGATCACGTTGTGGCACCACGCAACTCGATTCTCTCGCATGACCCTGGCTGTGGCTGCCGTTGTGGCCCTCACCCCATGGTTCTCTCTGGACGCGATGGCCGCAGCGAAGGAGCTCGACCCCGTGCCGATGGTCACCATCCCAGCCGGGGAGTTCTTGATGGGCTCTCCCGAGGGACAAGGACGGGTCGATGAGCGTCCACAGCGAGCCGTGTATCTTGATGCGTTTGTCATCGACCAAGTCGAAGTGACGAATGAGCGCTATATGGCCTTTGTGAAAGCCACCGGCCATCGCACGCCGCCCAATCCGTACGGGACTGGTCCCCTCAGCTCTGTTACTGGCATCGAACATCTGCCTGTGGTCCAGACCACCTGGTACGACGCCAAAGCCTATTGTACGTGGGCGAAGAAGCGCCTGCCGACGGAAGCGGAATGGGAGAAGGCGGCGCGGGGGACCGACGGCCGTCTCTATCCCTGGGGGAATGAACCACCCACGACGAAACGGGCGAACTTTGATCGGGAGTGGGAGGATGAGAAGACCCTGCACCCGGTGGGCTCCATGCCCGACGGCGACTCGCCCTATGGCGTCAAGGACATGGCCGGCAATGTTCGGGAGTGGGTGTCTGACTGGTATGACGCGGAGTATTACAAGGACGCGCCCAAGAGCAATCCGTCGGGACCGGACAAGAAGGGCGTGGTACGGTCGATCCGCGGCGGGTCTTGGCATAGCCCAGCATCAGATATCACGACCACCGCGCGCGGGCGGGGGGGCTTTGCCCTCCAGACCCACGGCACCGGGTTTCGCTGCGCCCGGAGTTTCGACAATGGGCCTTCCCATTAACCAGGAGTTTGCGATGTTGCTGTGTGGAATTAGATGCAGAGCTCCAGGCGACCGGGGGCCGGTACCTTGTGTGGCTCAGGTGATGCTGAACTCCGCACGGCGTCGCCCACTGAGGCAGACAGGCTTCTGTGTGAGAAGGGGCCTGTCTCCTCGGCGAGAGCCCGTGTTGTATCACATGTCATCAGCCCCCTACGTGGAGTTTTTCATAAAGAGGATCACATGATTACCACCATGTTCTGGGCCATGGCGCTGCTAGCCATGAGCTGTGCGATAGGGAGTGTCAGCACGAGACAGCAGGTTGCAAAATTTTCTCAACGCCGGGAGAGGAGATAGCAAGTGAGGAAAACGATGATCGGAGCGCTCATCCTGGTGATCGTAGAGGGGCTCACACTAGTTGCACAATCGGCCCAGTCTCAGCAACTTATGCCGTTGGATCCAGTTCCGGCCACCTATGTAGACAAACATATGCCTGTCGGTTGGTGGACGGATCCGAAGATCATTAAGGAGGGGAAAGACATCTATTTTGGTGATGCCCATCCACTTGTTGCCTGTCACTCATGCCATGGTCAGGATGGACAGCCGGTAGGCAGTGGAGGAGGACTTCGAGACCAGAAAAATACTAGCCGGTTCTCAGACAGCTACTGGTATTGGCGAGTAGCGGAAGGCATTCCCAAAACGCCAATGGTGCCCTGGAAAGCGCTCCTTTCCGAAGAGCAGATCTGGAAGGTGATTGCGTTTATCCATACGTTCTCGCATAAGGGGAAACCCTCGCAACATTCCGACTATAGGCCGGAGGTGCCACCGAAGAAGGTCATCGTCAAGGACAAGGCTCCGATGGTGCTTGTGCCGGCTGGGGAATTCACTATGGGGAGCAACGAAGGACGTGACGATGAAAAACCCGTGCACCGAATTTATCTCGATGCGTACTACATAGATAAGTACGAAGTGACGATCGGGCAGTATGGGGAGTTCCTCGAGGCCAACAGCTTTGACCCTCCGCCGTTATGGACAACGATGGCCCAGCCGCCCTATGAGAACCGACCAGTCGTGAATGTCGATTGGAAGGATGCAAACAATTATTGCCAGTGGGCCGGCAAGCGGCTGCCGACAGAAGCCGAATGGGAGAAGGCGGCACGGGGGACAGATGGGCGGATCTATCCCTGGGGCAACGATCCACCCGATCCGCTCCGAGCCAATTTTGGGAAGGACAGGGCGACGTGGAACAACCACGAGGCGCTTGTGCCGGTGGGGCAGTTGAAAGCCGGCAGGAGCCCCTACGGTGTCGATGATCTCGCGGGCAATGTTTGGGAGTGGGTGAACGACTGGTATGACCCAGACTATTATGCGGCGAGCCCATCTCAAAACCCACAGGGGCCGAGCAGTGGCAAATTCAAAGTGATCCGTGGCGGCTCGTGGGACCTCGCCCCCGAGAACCTACGCTCTGCGCGCCGGGACCTCAACACTCCCTCGACCACCGACTACGACTCGCCGGCGTACCGGAATTTTAACAGCGGGTTCAGGTGTGCGAAGAATCAGTAGTCTTTAGAACCTGGCTCTGCCATCGCTGTCCTGGTGCGTCGCAATATGGGATGAAGATTTTCCATACCAGGCCAGACTCGCCGAGCCAGGGAAGGAGGCATCATGGCAGGCAAATTACGGCAGCATCTACGCGTGTCCGGCGGGGAGCATGTGCATTCCAGAACCGAGTTCTGTGTCAGTTGCCACTCCCAAACCTACCCCTATGAGGAGCTGAAAAAGTCGTCGCACTATGGTGCGCTCGGGGCCGATCTGGGCTGTAAAGATTGTCACGTCCCCCAATGGTTAGAGAACTTCCAGCTGGCTCTCTGGACTCACACCTATGACGGAATACCGGCTCTGCTTGCGGAGATGAAGTATGGTGCTGAGGGATACAAGAGAGCCAAAAAAAGAAGGCTAACATCCTCTGTCAACCTCTTCTGATCTACCGTGATAGTGCGGTGGCCGAACCTGTTGGGTGGTTTCAGAAAGTGTCGGCTCACGTTTTTATGCAAAGGAGGAAGGAAATGACACAACAGAACACACGACGTGCGGTAGTGCTGACGGCCGTGATGGCTATGGTCCTCACCGCGACGCTGCCTCTCCAGCCGATATTCGGAGAAGGAGGCGCACGACGGGATAACGTGCGTCAAGAACAAACCATCAAAGATGCCATCAAGCACGCGACGGAAGCAGTGCATCACGGCAAACAGGGTCATGCCGAAAAGCTTGTGACCGCTGCCGAAGCCTCGCTGGAGCTGGCTTTGAAGGGAGGTAAGGCTCCGCATGTGGCAGAAGCGATTGCTAAACTAAAAGACGCGATTGATCATGGTAAGGCCGGTCACGCTGATATGGCCACGAATCTTACTGAAAGTGCGGTCACTCATCTCTCCCAAGTCAAGTAACGGATGAACCTTTGTTGCGCAGCCTACTTTGTCAGAGCTGGTAGGTAATCACAATTCTGTTTGCTTTGGCTGTGAAATTCCGAGCAATGAGTCATTCATATCATGAAAATGTATAGTCGCTGACTCAATTGCCTGCGCATTTGATGAAATGTAGTCGCGAATTCTAAGCCTCAAAGCTGTCGCTTCTGTGCATGCAAAGCGACAGGTGGTAAGCTGAAAACTTTGTAACATCATGATTTGTAAAGAAATTGTATACCAACCCGTAGCTGCACCAAGAGTTGTTCAATGTTTGTCATTTGTTTTTGAAATAACACTTGACAACACTGGACGGAATATTTTATACATTAGACGTCAGGTGGACAAACAGTGGACGTTAAGAATGTATGGGTTATCGTTTTCACCTCTCCAGGAAAGACCTGGTGACATCTCACAGAAGGGGGCGATTATGCGGAGTCAAGCAATCACTCAATTGGTAGTAGGTCTGGCGATTACAACTGGGATCATTTCAGTCGCAATGGCGGCTGACCCTCCCGGCGGTGACAAGGATATGGTGCTCATCCCCAAGGGTGAGTTCACAATGGGAAGCGGCGAACATTCGGATGAAGCCAAACATCAGGTTGTGCTGGATGCTTATCTCATCGACAAGTATGAAACTTCTAATGGCCGATACAAAGAGTTTATGAAGGCCACGAGTCATCCTGCCCCCGCCTATTGGGACGATCCTCGCCTCAGTAAGTCGAATCAGCCGGTGGTCGGGGTTAGTTGGACCGATGCGAACGCCTTCTGCAAATGGGACGGGAAGCGCCTGCCTACGGAGGCGGAGTGGGAACGAGCGGCAAAAGGCCCAGACGGGGATAATCACTATCCATGGGGGCACAAGCTGGATCCCAAGAAAGCCAATTATGGGCAAAACGTGGGCCGTACGATGCCGGTCGATTCGTATCCGGAAGGTGTGAGCGGATTTGGAGTGTACAACATGGCCGGTAACGTCTTCGAATGGGTCGAAGACTGGTATGACCTGACCTATTACAAGGAAAGTCCGGCCCTCAATCCGCGCGGCGCTGAGAAGGGCTATAACTTCGCCAACCAGGGACCGGTGAAGGTGCTCCGGGGTGGGTCGTGGCTGGCGCCGGAAACCTCCCTCCATACGAGCCATCGATTCTGGAATCAGCCGGACAACAACTCCTATGGGGTCGGACTGGGATTTCGCTGTGCCAAGTCGGCAGTGGGAACCTCCGACGAAGCCGTGCAATCAGGCCGGGAGGCATTCATCCAGGCACTCGTGGCGATGGGGGCGGAAAAGAATGTCGAGGCATTAGTTGCCATTGAGAAGGCGTTGGTCTTGGATCCCGGGAATCAGGAGTATCTGGCAACCCGTGAATTGATCAATAAGAGTATGAAAAAGAAGTAGTCGATGGACCAAGGAGGGAGGCATTCACCGCTCCCCCCCCCCCCCCCGATTACAGCGAGAGTGAGGGAGGTCTCAAGTGAATACATCTGACACCATGAGTTCAAGTCAATTGACTGCGAACTCGGTGGCAACTCCCAGAGCCTCCCTCATCCTCCTTACAGGAGCCAGCGGCTACATCGGTGGACGTCTCCTGCCTGCTTTGGAACAACAGGGCTACCGGTTGAGATGTCTAGCTAGACATCCGGAGATTCTCAAGCCGAAGGTTGGGGCTTCTACAGAAGTCATCGCCGGGGATGTTCTCGATCGAGCGAGTCTTGACATCGCATTGCACGGAGTCGACGTGGCCTATTACATGGTCCACTCCATGAGGTCCACCGGGTCATTCGAGGATACGGACCGCATGGCAGCCAAAAATTTCAGCGAAGCAGCAAAAGTTGCGGGTGTCAAGGCCCTCATCTATGTCGGTGGCCTTGGGCGAGACGACGAGCAACTCTCAGTTCACCTGCGCAGTCGGCATGAAGTCGGCGATATCTTGAGGCAGTCAGGCCTGCCGGTTTGTGAGTTTCGCGCATCCGCTGTCATAGGATCCGGCAGTGCTTCGTTTGAGCTGATTCGCGGACTGGTCGAGCGTCTACCGGTGATGCTCACACCAAAGTGGATCGAGGAAAAAGCGCAGCCAATCGCCATCGATGACCTGCTGGACTACCTGGTGGAAGCGCTTCGGATTCCAACCTCCCGATATCAGACCTATGAAGTCGGCGGTGCCGACCAATTGTCCTACGCGGACATGATGCGTGCGTACGGTCGGCAACGTGGACTTAGGCCTCTCATCATCCCGGTTCCAGTCCTGACGCCTTGGCTTTCTGCGCTTTGGCTCGGACTGGTCACGCCGCTCTATGCCCGCATCGGGCGAGCAATCATCGAGAGCATCGTCCACGTCACGGTGGTGCGGGGCCATGCGGCACGGACGACCTTTTCTGTACGGCCGATAGGAGTCGATGAGGCGATCCGCCGAGCCATCGCCCATGAAGAGAAGCATTTCTCAGCTACGCGTTGGTCGGATGCCATTTCCTCTTCGGGGAGGCCACCATCGTGGGGAGGTGTTCGGTTTGGCACACGGATTGTCGATTCGCGGACCATGACTGTTCAAGCACCTGCACCAGTGGTTTTCAGGTGTATTGAAAGGCTTGGTGGGGACCATGGTTGGTACGCCTGGAACTGGCTATGGCGTCTACGTGGCTTCATCGACCTGCTTCAAGGCGGGGTTGGAATGAGGCGGGGGCGGCCTTTGTCCACGAATCTCCGTGTCGGCGACACGGTGGACTCCTTCCGCGTTGAAGCCATTGAGCCCAGTCGTCGCTTACGGCTCAAGTCCGAGATGAACTTGCCCGGACGGGCTTGGCTGGAGTTTGAGGTGACAGAGATCAGCTCTGTCACACAAATCCGACAGACGGCGATCTTTGATCCCGTGGGACTGAAAGGGCAACTTTACTGGTACTCCCTCTACGTCCCGCATGAGTTTGTATTCAACGGGATGCTACGCGGAATCGCACAAGCCTCCTTGCATGAAGTCGGTATTCTCGATCACCGCCACCTTCAGTCTAGGATCGGACGTTCGCAGGGATGTCCAAGTGATACTCCGTCAGCGAATGATGCCGGATCATCCGGAACTCTGAACCGAATTTCCATCAACCCTATATGCAAGAAGACTTCTATAGTAACCACCAAGCTGATGCTCCTTCTGGGAATCCCGCTCATGGCACTGCTGGCAGTATCGTCTCTGCAGGCGGGTCCTATCGACGTCCCAGGTCACCCTCAGCAAAAAGCGGTTCAACTGGTTCACGAAGCGGAACACGAGGTGGACCATGCGTGGGAGGTGTATCACAGGGCGGCCCTAGAGGGGACGGTAGCATCGCCGAAACTGCAGAGCAAGATCGAAGAGCACCTGCACCAGGCGCGCACGCTCATCACCCAGGCACACGAAGCGGCCGACCATGGCGACCAACGCCAGGTGGAGGCGCTCATCAAGCAAGTCCACATTCATACGGCCCACGCCATCGAGGGGAGCAAGGAGTCGAAGCAATGACGACAGCTTCATGGTATCACTCGATTCCAACATCTCGAAGAATGATAGCAGTGGTGGCGACCTTGGCCATTATGCAAGGGATGACTTTTGAAGCACGATCTGCGTCGACAGAGGTAGACAGTGTTCCAATGGTCTCGATCCCAGCGGGTGAATTCCTAATGGGCTCTCCGGAGGGAAAAGGACGTGACGATGAACGGCCGCAGCGAACCGTGTATCTGGATGCGTTTGGCATCGACCAAGTCGAAGTCACGAATGCACGCTATATGGCCTTTGTGAAAGCCACTGGGCATCGCACGCCGCCCAATCCGTACGGCACCGGCCCCCTCGTCTCCCTCACCGGCATTGAACACCTGCCGGTGGTGCAGACGACCTGGTATGACGCCAAGGCCTATTGTACATGGGCCAAAAAGCGATTGCCGAGCGAGGCGGAGTGGGAAAAGGCGGCGCGGGGGACCGACGGACGAATGTATCCGTGGGGGAATGAACCTCCTACGGCGAGGCACGCGAACTTTGATCGGGAGTGGGACGATGAGCGCACCTTGCATGCCGTCGGTTCACTGCCTGACGGGGATTCTCCCTATGGGGTGAAGGATATGGCCGGTAATGCCCGAGAGTGGGTCTCGGACTGGTATGACGTGGACTATTACAAGGATGCGCCTCCAGGCAATCCGCCGGGGCCGGACAAGAAGGGCGTGGTGCGGTCGATCCGTGGTGGGTCCTGGCATAGCACGCCGTCCGATATCAGGACGACTGCGCGTGGGCGGGGCGGATTTGCTCTCCAGACCCATGGCACCGGATTTCGCTGTGCCCGCAGTCTCGAAAAACTGCTGCACCAGTGATCAGGAGGATGCAATGCTGCTGCGAGAGATTGGACAAAAAGCTACAGACTACCGGACGCCGGTTCCGTGTTTTGCTCAGGTGACGCTGAACTCCGCACGGCGTCGCCCGCTGAGGCAGACAGGTCCCCTCGTGATCGAGGGGCCTGTCTCCTTGGCGAACTGGGAGCTTTGTCATAGACAGTTTCCAGCATTGATGGTTGAAAGGAGAGCATCATGGATATGAGCATCGTCTTTTTGTTTGCAATGGGGTTTCTGACCTGTGCCCTGGTGGCCAGGCTCTTTCAGACTGTGAGCGTGGCTTTGGCACGGTGGGGTAAAGGCAGACCGTCCACTCGGAAGTAAGAAATGGCCGATTGTCTCGTCGTCTGTGTCGGGGATTCCCATGGCGATGACCGGGAAACCAAACAAGGCGTCGGTCCTCCCTGATCCGAAAAAGCGCGACGCGTGCGCGCGATGTGGAGGACTGATGGTCATGGCGCACATTGACGATTTGCAGGGCCACGCAGGTGAGGTTATCTTCAGGGGGTTCCGGTGCACCAATTGCGGAGAATTTATCGATCAGATGGTGCTGGCGAATCGGCTGAAACCTGCACCTCAGCCACTCGAAGGGCCGAAACAACGGAAGTTTGCACGACAGGTGAGTCACAACAAGCCGGCTACAGAGAAATAAGATGACCGGGGATCGAATTGGGAACAGCCATGTCTGAGATATCGACGGTGTTGAGTGAGGGTATTGTCGAAGGATAAACCTATGAAGATCGTCATTACTGGAGGCACAGGATTCATTGGTCGAGCGTTGTGCGCCACCCTTATCCAGGGAGGCCACAGGGTTGTCGTTTTAACCAGGCAACTAGGACAGATCCATCATCGACCAGAATTGCCGGTTCAAGCAGTCGAATGGAACGCGCGGGACTCCGGCCCCTGGGAACAGGTTCTGGAAGGAGCGGACGCGGTCATCAACCTCGCCGGTACACCGATCGCCGACGCACGCTGGACGGATGTGCGGAAGCAACTCATCATCGATAGTCGAATCCTCACCACCCGTTTACTGGTAAGAGCGCTTTCACGCTGGTCGTCCAAACCCGCAACGTTTATCAGCGCGTCCGGCATCGGGTATTACGGCGCAGCTGATGATCGCCGGTTGGATGAAGGCGCGGCGCGCGGCAATGGTTTCTTGGCCGATCTGTGCCTCGGGTGGGAGTCAGAGGCGCTGCGGGCTGCAGAGTTCGGGGCGCGGGTCGTCACGCTCCGCACTGGAATGGTGCTGGAACAAGACGGCGGGGCCTTGCCCAAGATGCTGTTACCATTTCGGTTCTTTGCCGGCGGTCCCATTATGCCGGGGAATCAGTGGGTCTCCTGGATCCACCGCCGCGATCATATTGGCCTGATCCAGTGGGCACTCAGCACACCGACGGTTTCTGGCCCGATCAATGCTGTGGCTCCAGAACCCGTGACGATGAGGACGTTCTGTGAGGTTCTTGGGCGGGTGCTTCACCGACCGTCATGGCTTCCCGTTCCAAGAGTTGTTTTGAATGCACTCCTTGGTGAGTTGGGTACACTGATGACCACCGGCCAGCGGGTGATTCCTGCCAAAGCCATGGCGGGAGGGTATCGTTTCCAATATCCAACGTTGGAGCAGGCATTGCGGGATGTGCTCATGAGATCGGCAGCATAATAAATAGGAGGTACGCGTATGCGAATCCCAAGCATTTGTATCACGTTAGGGTTGGTGATAGGCCTTCTCGTACCCGGTGCAGCCATGGCCGACCAACATACGAGCCAGGCTCATCATGGGTACAAAGACGATGCAAAACTTCCTCACGGTGTCATCGGCATTTCCCTCCAGGTAGGGGCAGAGCGGATCGGCGATCCAGCCATCCTGTATGTCGGCATGGTTCATCCTGAGGGACCAGCTCAGCAGGCGGGCCTCGGCCATGGGGATGAAGTCGTGAGTGTTGATGGAACCGCGGTGAAGGGAAAACGGTATGAGGAAGTCGTCGGGATGATTCGAGGAGAGCCAGGAACCTCGGTGAAAGTCGGCGTGAAGGGAGAAAACGGTCTTCGTGAGCTGTCGATCACGCGTGTGGCCGGCGACAAGCTGCCGAAAGGACCAACCGGATCGCATGGCAGTCCAGCGCGATGACTATTGATGGAATAGGACAGGCTCATGCGTGGAATTGTCTGGTTCAGAAGAGATCTTCGCCTCGCTGATCAACCGGCGTTGGCCGTGGCCTGTGAGGAATGCGACGAGGTCATTCCGCTGTTTGTCTTCGATGAGCCGTTGTTGCGGTCCCATGAGTTTGGATCAGCCTGTGTGAACTTCATGTTGGGATGTTTGGAGGAACTCCAGGCATCCCTCGGGGCGATCGGACTGCCTCTGCAGTGGCGGCGCGGGTCCCAAGTGGACGAGGTCTTTCGAGCGGCTCTTGAGTGGGAAGCCGATGTGGTGTATTGGAACCGAGATTGCGAGCCTCGTGCGCTCGTGCGAGATCTGGCGGTGCAGGAACGGTTGGCTCAGGAAGGCATTGCTGCCAAGACCTTCAAAGACCATGTGGTGTTTGAGGCAGCGGAAGTGCACGGTGCCACCGGAGAACCGATGCAGCGCTATAGCGCCTATCGTGCTCGCTGGTGGGCCAAGTGGCATTCCGTCAAACCGACAGCCCATGCCGTCCCAGATGCCTCAACGACTAGAAGAAAAGCTGTCAGATTATCAGCTGTCCCGCTCCCGGCAGCCAATGAACTGGGCTATGAGCACCTGGTCCCATGGATTGCACCGGGGGAGTGTTGTGCCCGAGAGCAATTACGTTGGTTCGTCGAAGGCCCCATCCATCGGTATACCGATGGTCGGAATCGTCCCGCAATCGACGGGAGTGCAAAGTTGTCCCCGCACTTTCGATTCGGGACACTTTCCCCAAAGGAAGCGGTGCAGATCGCTCTGAAAAGCCTGTCCGGCAAAGGACCGGTCTCTCGGACGGATGTCCTGACCTGGATCGATGAACTGATCTGGCGTGAGTTCTTTCACCAGGTCCTAGCGGCATTTCCGCATGTGGTCGACGGGCCCTTTCGCCAGACGGTCGTGCCACCGTCACGGGACCCTGGCCCAGAGCGGGACGTCTTGTTCCAGGCTTGGTGCGGCGGTCGGACGGGGTATCCAATTGTGGATGCCGGGATGCGGCAACTCAATCAGACAGGGTGGATGCACAACCGTGTCCGCATGATCGTGGCGTCCTTTCTGATCAAGGACCTTCGGATCGACTGGCAGAGCGGTGAGCAGTACTTTATGTGCCACCTGCTCGACGCGGATGTGGCGGCCAACAATGGGAATTGGCAGTGGTGTGCGTCGACCGGAACCGATAGCATGCCGGGCTATCGGATTTTCAACCCAGCGCTTCAGAGCAAGAAGTTCGACCCCGATGGGGTCTATATCCGCCGCTATGTTCCTGAACTCGCCCATGTATCGGCGAAGAGAATTCATGAGCCGCATCTCATGACCGCAGATGAGCAGGTTCTGGCTGGATGTCGAATCGGGACAGACTATCCTGTTCCGGTGGTGGATCATCAACTTGCGCGTCAGGAATATCTCAATCTTGGGAAGCCAGAGGCAGCGAGATGACGGCGTCCCCGATTCGCCTTGGAATCAGTCGGTGTCTGCTCGGAGATGAGGTTCGCTTCGATGGAGGCCACAAGCAGGACCACTTCTTAACAGAGGTCTTGGGTCAGTATGTCGAGTGGGTACCGGTCTGTCCTGAAGTAGAGGCGGGATTGGGGACCCCGAGAGAAGCCATGCGGCTGGTGGGCAATCCACGGCATCCCCGACTGCTGACGATCACGAGTAAGCACGATCACACTCCTGCCATGGAGGCTATGATTGAGGAGCGTCTCAACTCCCTTGGCAAATTGAACCTCTCAGGGTTTGTCTTCAAGAAAGGCTCTCCCAGTTGCGGACTTGAGCGAGTACGCGTGTATACGGTCCAAGGGATGCCAAGCCACAGTGGATCCGGCATGTTTGCCCATGCGTTTCGAGATACATTTCCCCTTATTCCTGTCGAAGAGGAGGGCCGACTCAGCGACCCGTCACTTCGTGAGAACTTCATTGAGCGGGTGTTTTGCTATCGTCGGCTGCAAGACCTGTTGCACGATGGGTTCAACAGACAGGAGCTGATTCGCTTTCACACGATCCACAAGTATTTGCTGTTATCCCATAGCCCACAACACTACAACACGATGGGACAGTTGGTCGCTCAGGCAGAACGGTATCGCCCGAAGGATCTGACGGTGAAGTACGCCGAGCTTTTTATGAAGACGTTGTCGGTGCGAACGACAGTGAGCAAACACGTCAATGTTTTGCAACATGTCCTGGGTCATTTCAAGAAGCGATTGGACTCGCGTGAAAAGACCGAGCTGTTGGGCGTAGTCAGTGACTATCATCATGGGCTGACGCCCTTGATTGTTCCGTTAACCTTGATCAAGCACTATGTCCATATATTCGACATGAGCTACATCCGTGACCAGGTGTATCTCAATCCACACCCCAAGGAACTGATGTTGCGGAATCATGTGTAGAAAGGGACTCCCATGCCGCATGTTGTCATCGAAGCAGCCGGAGATCTTCAGGCGTTGTATCAGAATTTCACCCCGATTCTTCAGCGGACGGGAGGTGAGATACTCAAGATTCAAGAGTTCTACCTGTCCAGAAGCGGCAAAGAGGCGTTATTGGAGGCGGTCGCAATCGATCAAGGGACCGCAAGCAATTTCTTTGTCCAGCTGAAGTTGCACGAGAACGCCATCACGGTTCGATTGCTGCCCGCCACGGATCCTGAGAAGACCCCGGCAGTCAAGAAAGTGATGGCTCTTGTGGCGAGGTTTATCCGAACGGTGTACCCCGAGAGTCGCTATGGGAAGACCAATCTCCAGGAATACTTGGCCTCAATAGATTCCGTGTGAGCGTGGTACGCACCTCCGCGTTGGGTTGGGGGAACCCTTGTTCCTTTTTCTGATGGGGGTGAGATCTCACGCACCTACGAGGCAGAGGAGAATGTATGAAATCATGGAAAGTCGCGTGGCTATGCGTCGTCAGCTTTGGGATCAGTAGTGCAGGGTTGTCCACCGCTCTCGCGGAAGAGGGCTTGTTTGGCACGCCAAAAGGAACGGAGGGAACCAGGATTTTCAAAGCCACTGAGCACCCTTCCTACAGCGGCAAGTTCAGGCTTAAGGGTGGTGCCCCATTCTTGATCGGCAGCATGAAGGATCAATCTCCCTGGGACCATCTCGATTTTGCCGGCAAGCATCTCACTCCGGTACAGGGCGCGATTGAGATTGAGGTCAATGAGGTACTGAATAGTGGCCGAGTGATTGCGCAGTTCTCGGAAGAATCGGATCACTATCGGATTGTGTTTGACCGGTTCGCCGGGAAACAGCCCTTCCATGATGGTGGAATTGCCACGCGGGTCTATGAGCACGGCGATTCGAACAACGGCGATCCGCTCTATCCCAAAACCTGGTTGTACTTGGCAGGTTGGGGAACCGCCACCGTCTTCAAGAATGATGAGGTGCTCTATCAGGACTATGACGCGCACTTTATGGTGATGGAGCGTTCCCGGGATCCTGACACCCATCAGGTTCAGTATCCTGTGAAACGCATGCTCCCGGGAGGTGAGACCGATCCAGCGGGAATGGAAATTGATCTGTGGGTCCGTTCCAAAGAGCAGAACCCCAAGAATTTTCCACCCTATGAGACTTTTCTCCATCTCTGTTGGGAAGAAGTCACATGGCGTTGAGCGTCCACAAAGACAAGATAGCGCCTGTTACTCTATTGGTGGGGATTAGTTGCGCCTAGAAATGGTGATGTGAATGTTTAGTAAAGAATTGGTCAGTTGTTACACAATTGTACGGCCACGAACCGCCGTGCGTATAAGTCAAAGGAGACGAAACTCATGAGTGATTCGATGAAGGGGGTTGTCCTGGTAGGTCATGGCGGCATTCCCAAGGATTGCCCGCAAGAACTGGTGACGAAGTTAAAACGGCTAGAAGGTCAACGGCGCGCGGCGAAAGAGCCTCCGTCTCAGGAAGAACTCGAGTTGGACCAGAAGATCCGTCGTTGGCCACGAACGAAAGCCACCGATCCCTACCAATCGGGGCTGGAGGCCGTGGGGGCTACGCTGCGCGCACATCTGAATGGTGTCTTGTTTGCCACGGCCTACAACGAATTCTGTGCACCGACATTGGAAGAAGCCGTGGAGGATTTGGTCAAACAAGGCGCGACATCCATCACCGTGCTGACGACGATGTTCACGCCGGGCGGCTCTCATTCGGAGGTCGAGATACCAGAGATCTTGGACCACTTGCGACCGTTGTATCCCACTGTCGAATTGCGCTACGCCTGGCCGTTCGATTTGCAGCTGATCGCGAAGACCCTATCAGAACAGTTACGGAGCTGGTCGTGACATTGCCTTCGACGATAAGGTAGGGAAAACCTGACTGTCTGGCACACGTCCTGCCCAGAGCGTCTCAAGAGGTGAAATAACCCACCATGCCTTCAACTCCCAATGTACTTATTATCGGCGCCGGGCTTGCCGGATTGGCCTGTGCGCGTCGTCTGACGAACGCGGGCTTCAGGTGCACGGTTCTTGAAGCGTCCGACGGCATCGGGGGGCGTGTCCGCACGGATCGTGTCGAGGGCTTTCAGCTCGATCGCGGATTTCAGGTCTTTCTTGCCGGATATCCGGAAGCACGCGCAACGCTAGACTATCCCACATTGGAGCTCAGGCCGTTTCATGCTGGAGCCCTCATTCGCCACGACGGACGTTTTCACGTGATGAGCGATCCCTTTCGCAGGCCACAAGACCTTCCACAAATGTTGCGCAGTCCGATCGGTTCGTTTGCCGACAAGTTCAGGATGCTGCGTATGCGACGAGACACCTTGCAGCAGCGTCTCTGCTCTGTGATGAGAAATCCTATAAGGCCGACTCACGATGTGTTTCAGACCTATGCCTTTTCGGACGCGATAGTGAGGCATTTCTTTCGACCGTTTCTCAGCGGCGTGTTCTTGGAGACGGAATTGAACACGCCTTGTTGGATTTTCGAAGTGGTCTGGGCTGCGTTCTGCCGAGGAGTCACCGCCCTACCACGAGATGGTATGGGCGCGATCGCACAACAACTTGCGGCTACGTTGGCTCCAGGGACAGTCCGTTTGAACAAAGCTGTTCAACGGATTCAGGGCTCGAGCGTGGTGTTGGAATCCGGAGAATCGCTCACGGTCGATGTCCTGGTGGTGGCGACCGATGATGCGACCGCCGCCCGCTTGCGTGGTGAAGACAAACCAATCGCTCCAGCCCGTGGCTCAGTGACCGTCTACTTCGATGCGTCAGCTGCTCCGCAACGCGGCCCCTGGCTGATGGTAAATGGGGATGGTGATGGGTTGGTCAGGACCGTCTGTGTCCTCAGTGAAGCGGCGCCTTCGTACGCGCCGGCTGGGCGGGCCTTGATCTCGGTGACGGCGAGTGAACAGATCGATCTGTATGGTGATATTTCGCAAGCAGTACGACGACAGCTGGAATCTTGGTTTGGTTCCCAAGTGAACGAGTGGCGCCATCTGCGAACTGACCGCATCCAGCGTGCGCTGCCCCCACTCGACGCGCTTCCACCTGGGAACCGTACCACCTCACCGCGTTTGGCTGCGGGGCTGTATCTTTGCGGAGATTACCGGGAAAGCGGGACGCTCGATGGGGCTTTGGCGTCGGGACGGAAAGCAGCTGAGACAATACTGGCTGATTACGTCTAGTTGTGACGTAATCCGGTGGTACTCCCTTGCTGTATGAGTTCGCGAGTCCGACATCTCGTGGACCCTAACCCAAAGGCTTGAGCAATTCCTCAACGCCCACAGGCGATTGTCATGAGCGCGGTAGTGGCCGTACCAGAGGCCGACGCAGCCAATTGGCCTGTGGCTCCAGTGGTGCGTCCTGCTGCCCCTGAACCCATGTGGTCGGTATACCATGTCGTTTTGACTGGTTGGCTTTTTCGGTTCTGACAATCATATTCCCGTACGGTGAGTTTTGAGAGGGCTGAGATGCCGCCTTCCGTTTGAGTCGTTCTATAGTCGAATAGATCTGACATCATGACGGTCTCGTCCGCTTTCCGAATACTGCCGTGATCCGCATAATAGATGTAGGTCTCCGTCTCTCCGATCTTGGTCCACTCCGCTGCAGCGCTTGGTGAGGAACCGGATGGTGTTTCACCTCCTGTGCAGGCCGCCATCAGTCCACCACTCAGCACTGCCAGCATCAATAGTCGTTGCATGTTACCCTCCACCATCTGGACGTAACGTCGATAGGACTGTACGACAGGCCACTTTCATTTCCGCATCATCGTCGCTGCCCGGAATTACGCGAGACCACTCCCGGGTGGCCGGCGCTGCGTAGAGGACTCGGCCTTGTGCCAAGCCTTGCGGGTAGTACCGGACGTGGAGCGGCCGGCTTCTTCGTTGCTCACAATGATATTGGCGTTTGATCTTTAATGATTTGTAGGGACCTCGAGGGATTGTTCGCTCTACCCGAAAGTCCCGAAGCGTCCAGAGGGTGACCGTCGGTCCCCACACCCCAATGCTCGTCATATTCACATAGCGGTCATATTTGTGGGTTCCCCCGACTCGCACCCACTGATCCGCCGCCAGGCTGACAGCTGGGGCCTGATAGAGAAAGAGCCCGAGACCAAGACCGATCATGAGATGTAGCCGATTCATCACCTTCCGTCATTTCTTGTTCGGCACGGAACGTTAGCTTGCCGCCAAGGCTTTCTCCACATCGGTCAGAATGGCAGGCGACAAGGGATTCATGTCGGGGTCATACTTCCCGATGACGTTGCCTGAGCGATCAACCAGGTATTTCTGGAAGTTCCACGTCACACGGCCGGGGAACGCACTCTGCTCGGTTAAGTACCGATAGAGGGGATGTTTATCTTTGCCGACCACGCTGAGTTTTGAGAAGAGAGGGAAACTGACACTGTATTTGGTATAGCAGAATCCCTTAATTTCTTGATTCGTGCCTGGCTCTTGCTGCCCAAAATCATTCGCCGGAAATGCCAGAACCTCGAACCCCCGTTCCTGATATCGCTCATACATCTCCTGGAGGCCGGCGTACTGCGGCGTGTTTCCGCACATGCTCGCGGTATTCACAATGAGCAGCACCTTGCCTTTGAATGTATTGAGGTCGACAGGACGGCCGTCAATGTCAGGGAGGCGAAATCCATACAAAGGGGCCGCTGCGACATCAGTACGTGAGAAAGCAGTGGATCGTTTCTCGTTTGCGTAGGTGTTCGAGGTTGAAAATGCAATGAACTCCAGTCCGAGTAGTGCAACTCCTGAGAGGGCCAAGAGAGTTCTTGAGTAGATCGGCATGATGAGCACTCCTTTCTATGGCATCCAGAGGCTTAACTGGGTATAAGGATATAAGACATGTCCATAGTTTGCAATATAATAGTTGACAAACTATGGACATTCTGGTAGTGATATAACCGACACTTCTTCATGTAGGAGGCGGCTGAATGAAAGAAGAGGCTTCTTGCTCATGCATAAGTGACCTTGCAATGGAGTTCGATCTAGTCCGTTGCTGCACCGACAAGGTTGCAAGAGTCCAAGTAGCATGATGCCAAGCGCGATAACCGATTCCGCACGACAGGGTGAAAATGGTCACGAGCCAAGTTTATGAGCATGAAGAATTCTTCATGAAGTTCTAATCCGACCTTCATCTTGTGAGGAGTATGCTTCTTCAGTAGGGTGAGAGGAGGTGAACATCGATGATGACGACGATCTTCATTGCAATTGTTGCCCTAAGCATTATCACGGCGATCACATATAGAACGACTGTGTGTCTTGTCCCGATCAAGCTCAAACGGTTAACAAAATCGAGAAAATTGTTTGCCGGGCTCCTGGTTCTTCCAGTGATGTTACCCGGCCTCGCTGGTGCGCATGGCAATGTGAGTCTCGAGGACGATGTTTGCGTTCAACGGGTCGGGGGAAATCTTGTTCATTTCAACGCCTATCAACCGCAACATGCCGCTAAGGCACAATACTGCACAGACATCCCGGCTGAAGGCGACACGTTTCTGGTCGTGGATCTCGTCGACCCGGTCTTGCGTCATCTTCCGATAGGAGTGCGGGTGATCAAAGGGATGAGTGAGGCCTCGGAGGAAGAGACCGTTGCCTACTGGCCGCCCATGACCCATCCGGACGGAGTTCTTCGCGGAGAGGCCAAGCTGGCTAAGGGCTTGTATCGGTTAATCATTACACCAGAGGGCTTCAGTCCATCGTCCTATCTGTTGCGAGTCCAACAGATCGACTACGCGAATATGGCAAGAACGGCGATTGGACCGTTGACCATCCTTCTGCTGCTCATCGTGATCGGCTATGAGGTCTCAAAATCAACGCGATTCAGAAACTGGTGGGTCTCCAGTCGTGCCTGAAATAGTCTGCGGAGAAGTGTGTCTAACAAGGAGGTCGCATTATGGCAGCATCAAGTGAGCGGGGGTATGACGTTTCGCAGTGGTACGATTCGAAGCCGGTGAAGATCGGCTGGTTTGCGATGTTGGCGA
>NZ_JBLFBO010000079.1:0-6988 GCF_047338595.1 Nitrospira sp. BLG_1 | reverse complement strand
CCTCCTCTCCCACGCCCCCACCCTACCACCTCCTCCCTCCCATGTCAACCATGAAAGACAAGTTATGCAAGCACGATCCCCAATTCAAAAATTTGATTGTCGCGTGGTGGAGAGGCTTCCGGCTACCTGCCAGTCGCTTAGGGGGGGCCTCCCCCTCTAGCAAGAAGCGTGCCAGGACGTTGGGTGAGGTGGCATGGAGCTTGCAGTAGCAAGGACCATGCCGAGGCGTGGCATGATTCGTGCAGGGTGCAAGAGTCGGGCCTAGCAAGATCTGTGCCTGGATGTGGCACGAGACTTGCTAAGGCGAGGACTGGGCCAGGATCGAGCGATGCAAGAATTGAGCCCAGACAGGGCACGATCCCTGCTAAGGCAGACCGCGTGCCTATGCAAGTGCCATGCCACGGCCCAGGTGTCGCCTCGTGCCGAAATCTCGTCACTGTATGGATTTGCCTACACCTAATAGCCTCAGTCGGTGGACGGTCCACCACATTGCTACGTATTGTGGTGCGAGGTAGCACGGTACCATATGATGTGTGTATGGATTCGGCACCATACACCAAAAACATGATTTTGGTCATGATTTTACACGGATGTTACACAAACCCCTAGGGCACAACCTGGACGGGCCTGAACTCTAACCACGTGATATTCCTCAACATTCGCTCAACTTCCTCCTCCTTCATCTCTCCCAACATGCCGAGAATGCGAGAACTTTCACAACTTGCCAAACTTGCCCTAGGCAGGTATCCAAATCCGTCCCGGGAGAGAAAATGCCAATAATAGTTAGGGTTACTATATATTTATTTATTCTCTCCTCTATCCTATTGATTTATATAGTGGTGTATCGATTCGGATACAGGCTCGCGGGCGAGTGTCCATTTTTGTACGGAGAGGGATTCTTGTACCTGCCTAGGCGAAGTTCAGGAAGTTGAGGAAGTTGTAGGGTTGTCAGGGGGTTAGAGGTTATGAAGCTGCACGAACATTGGATAACATATAATGGTGTTGAGGAGTTATGCTTTCGGGGCCTAGGGGTTTGGCTCTAGGGGAGAGGTATGAGATATGCATGCATGTAGGATCAGGGGACAAACTGTCCAGGGGTGAGACAAGTTGTCCTGCGTGTAAGTGATTGATATTGCTATGTTCACGGTTTTGGGGGTGGACAAAATGTCTCAAGTGGTGAGGCATGAATCTTGTCAAGGCAGGAATATCAATGGGTTAGAGTAAACAGAGTTCTGGCACGCATAGTGCTACTGTTAGGGGCATGAACCGCAACCACAAAAGGGAGAAAGTGATGAATCGAAAGCATGACACTATTGAGACAGCGGGCATGGTCGTCGTGTGGGGATTCAGCGCATTGGTACTAGTGGCGTTGTTGGTAGGATATGTAGCTATTCTCATTAATGCTCTGAAGTAGTGGGCATAACGAGCGCAACCAAGGGGGATAACATGCTCAATTCAATTTACAAGAGGACCTATAGGGGTCGCGGGATCTATTGGCATCCAGGGCAAGGCTACGGCGATGAAACACAGTGCATCGCTAGGACGATGCAGGAATGCCGCAATATGATCGACGCGGCCATAGCCACGGCGGAAGCATCAAGGCCCGATCATCTAAAATTCTGGGACGGCCTATCACATCAGGAGAGGGAGAAATGGCGGAAACTATCCATCGCGACCGAATTGTCCGCACCAGAACTAGCCTTTACTAATAGACCGCTATAGGCCGCAACCAACCGGGCGCAACGAAAGGGAGGGTAGCCAAAATGAGCACATTATATGATGTCTACGTACACACAGCAGGGCAAGACGCACAACTAATAGCGGTCTGTCGCTCACTGCCTAAGGCCAAGTCCGCTTTAGATATGTGGCTGGCTGAATCCTCCTACAGCGTTCAGCATGCGACAATCCACAAGCGGGATTTCGTTTTGCGAAATGTAGCAGGAGCAATGGCTACATACGGCAACAGGGAAGGTTCAATTGTATATAGACTGCGTGTTTCGTGAGGGCATCACGGGCGCAATGAAAGGGAGGGGAGGACATGGAGAGGACAATACAGCGATATCAGGTGCAAGTGAAGAGTGCTGGTAGTGAGCACAAGGTCTATAAGGTCTATACGCGTGATGGTAGGGTGTACGCTGTTCACTCTGCTGAGCCATTCCCTACAGTAGATGATATCTGCTTCATGTGGCGTACTAATCGCCGGGTATTCAGGCCATTCAACGAATCGACCATGGAATACTGCCGGGAGTCATAGCTATGTTTCCGTTAAGCGAATGGAGCGATGCTCTCGATCCAAGGGACGAAACACCAAGGGAGGAGAATACCATGATGCTGTTAGCCGAATCATACGAGGGGCGGATCTGGACGCGGATCGAGCAGACGGGGGCCAGTAAGTACAGTGTGCGTGTCGCTACGATCTATCTAGATGGTACTTGGCGGGATACGGTCAACGAGCAGTTTTCGACGTACGAGCAGGCCGCTATCCGGTACTCGCGATTGCTTGCCAGGTAACGGGCGCAACGAAGGAGACTAGACCATGATATGGACGCCTAACAACATTTTTACCGTGCGCGATACACGCATCACGGACAGGGCGGGTAAGCAACATCTAGTGAAGCTCTATGCGAGTGGATGGGCAATCGGCCCCTATGCCGACCTGGACGTATGGGCCGCGTGTCGGGTGCTAAACGATATGGAAGCTCACAGCTAGTACGGGCGCAACCAAGGGGGAGTGATATGAAGACGTTAGCTGAAGTGGCACAAAATCCTTCTGGCTGGGACTCTGAAGCGAACTATGTGGGCAAGCCCCTCTCAAGTTTTTCAGACGTGTATATTGTGCTCACAAGGTCACGTGACAGCAGTACTCTAGAGGAATCCAATTGGCGAAGTGCGCTCAAAAGACTGGGGGGAGAATCGGAAACAGTCCAAATATACAGATTCGGTCACTGGGCTTGTGGATGGTGGGAAGCCTTGTGCGTGACAGGAGCGAGCATACCCGTCGGTGAAGAGATTTACCAGGGGTTGCAACAGTATCCTGTGGTCGATGAAGATGACTGGTCAATGTTGGAATTCGACAATGCTGTAGAGGCTTGGGAACATTCCTCGATTTCTGAGAGAGTATGGCTGTGCCAGAAACACAACATCAGTGTCTTTACAGCACGAAGGAGTGTGTTACCGGAAGACCCGACGGGTAGTCTTGTAGCATACCTAGGGCAGTAGAGTTCTAAGTAGCCTAGACCAGGTTAGAAAGGGGAACACACATGAGAGACAGTAATAATCAACCGATTTGGAATATCTATCTTGAGAAAACGATCGGAGGATACCGCATCATCATGCCTGAATGGACGGGGGAAATGAAGGCAAAATGTCCACAAGACGGGATTGCCATGTCCTGGCCTGTCAACCCACATTTTACAGGCAAGGAAGGGATCATTGAAATCCTGCAAGGGTACGAGAAGTTCAAGAATGTCCAGTTTTGTTAACCCCTGCCGCCTCTCCCTCTTGACAGGGGGAGAATAGGGAGGGGTTAAATAACCGGGCGCAACCAAGGAGGGGACCATGCACTATACAATCGGACAAGCAAAAGATGAATTACCAGATGTTCCAGTTTTAAAAGAAGGGAAGCGTGTAATAGGGAAAATTGTCAGTCGTATTCACCCATTCGCTACCGTAATTCTTCCCACAGGAGAACGCTACGAAGTCTCTTGGCACACGATTGTTAATGTGCTCAACACTGGTAGCTCAATTCGTTTATAGCCTCTCACCGCCCGAACGGAGGAGACCATGAACGCGACACCGAGACCGTGGAAGCATTCAGCTTACCTAGAGACTAACAAGGACTACCCTGACAGGTTATGCGGTCATTATGTAGAGGGACCACGTGGCGAGGGGTATGTGGCTTATATGATGCCGAATGCAAGAGGGGTTGAGGAGATAAATGCCGCCCTCATCGTCCGCGCCGTCAACAGCTTCGACGCCATGCGGGAAGCGTTGGAGGGATTACTTAATACTACAGAACTGAGTGCGGAAGAGTTGGAAGGTTACACGGTTGAAAAGTTGAAGAAGGCCCTGGCCGCCCTGGCCTTGGCGAAGAAGGAGGTCAAACCATGAAGAAGATTGAAGGCTATCAACTTGTGGACCATGGCATTGATCATGCTCAGTATTTTCCTGGGTGTGGGGTAGCATTTACGGAGTATGAAGTTTGTTACACAGGTTGTGGAAGTAACTTTGCTGAGGCGATAGAAGATGCGTTGGATCAGATTGCCTCAGATGGAGATTATGACATTGAGGGGCTTGAGGCACAAATCAAGGAGGATTACAGGCTGGAGAAATGGCCGACAGAACCTAGTACTGATAAGTACCACGAGGAAAACGAGGATTGTGAACTGTACTATTATCTATCAATTCGGTTGAAAGGGGCGGAAGAGGAAAGGGGGGCAGTATGATCAAGGGTAAAGACCGATCCAAGCAAGAGGCGATGGACATGCTGCATAAGGTGTTGCAGAGGGGCGACACAGTGTATACCGTCCTCCGGCATGTGTCCAAGTCTGGCATGCAACGGAGGATTGACTGTTACTGCATCGGGGAGGATAGAAAGCCGTTCTTTCTCTCGGGGTACATTAGTAAGGTCCTTGGACTACGGCACGATTATAAGAAAGGCGGGCTTGTGGTCAATGGCTGTGGTATGGATATGGGGTTCCATATTGTCCATAGCCTCTCGTCTGCGATGTTCAGGGGACCGAACGGGGAGTACTCGCACGAAGGGACGTATGCATTGAAACATGAGTGGATTTGAGGAAGGGGTGTTGCTGTGGTTCCAGAAGTGACATATTGGTTCCTGCTCACGTACCTGATGCCGAACGGGGAGAGCCAAAAACACCTGTATTCCGGGTATCCCTCGATAGCAGTGTGTGAAGCTGTGATGAAGCGAGAGGTAGAAGCGGCGCTGACCCTAATACACCCATACCGATTGCGCGGACTGATGACCGGACCATGCACACCATCGAAGCCAATGGCGGGGTAAGTGCAGAAACGGAGGTAGAGTATGACTGGCTATCTCGTTGCGTGGTATTTTGTCTACTTTGTCGCGGGGCAGGAGCATCCGGTATTGAGTGTGGCTCATCCCTCATGGGAATCGTGTGTGGCAGCAGCAGAAGTGAAAGGTATCGAGGGATTTGAAACAAGTGAGTGCTGGTTCATGGGGATACCCGTAGAGATAGAATTACCATAGACAGGAGAATACGTCATGAGCAAAAAATCGTGGAAACAGGAATACTATGCTATGCCGGCACGTAAGGTCGAAGAGTTTAATGCCCTGCAACACTCATTGCAGAAGTGGATAGGATTGACACAAGAAAACTTGGCCAAACATGGTATCAAAAACCCGCCTATTGCTGTGGATTCGAAGACCTGTGCGCTGTGCCACCATTATATCAATATCCCTGATGATTGTTTTGAATGCCCGTTAGCTCAGTCTCGAAACGGAACTCCGTGCGACAGTGCGACAGATGATGAGGATAAATCTCCATACATAGCATACAAGCGAGAAGGTGTTCCAGAAGAAATGATTATAGCTCTGCAAAAGGCAATAGTATATCTAGAAAACAAGAAAGGAGGAAAATAAAATGTACCACATCGTAGATTACGATAAATGTCTCGATCCTCCCGAGGATGAATGGTGCGAGGATCATCAGTGCTGGAAGCCGTGCTTTGAGTGTCGGTATGAGCATGCGGAGCAACTGAATGAAGAGGAGCGGGAGCGTGGGGTTGTGGGGGACAATTGAGAGGAAGGGGGGCGCGGGATAAGGTGAGCGATCCAATAGTATTCAGAAAGACGAGGAGGATGGGGGTTATCCTCGCCTTCCTCCCACCTAGGGGATATGGGTACATGGGGAATACGACGTTATACGTCTACGAAAGGAGTAATAGATGGGGAATATGCCATTACAGCTTTTATAGGGACTGCTATCCCGCAAGTGAGGTGGAGTTTGCCTCATTGTATAGGGACATGGTGGAACATGGGGCAATACTAACTGTGCATGTGAAACTGTACCCAAGAAAGTAGAGGAGCACAATGAATGACATGATGGATCTCATCCAGGCTGAGCAGGGATTCTTCGACTACTTCAATCGGCGAGTGGATGAGGGAGCCGTGGGACCGTTGCGTGGGGGGGAGATTGCGCTAGTGAGGCTAGTATTTGGGTGGCTAAGGGGAGAGCAGAGCCGAGTCGGGGGAGATTTCCATGGGGAGGGTTCGGGGGAGGGGATTGATATGAGGCTCATCAAGTGGTGAGGGGGCAGGGGGGTTGAGAAGGGGGGGGGAGGAGGGATGTCGATGTTGACGTGGAGCGAATTGTTGGGGTGGGCATTTGTCTGGACCTGTGTGCTCGCGTTCGTCGTGCTGGCCATGTTGGGGTAAGGAGGTAAGCATGGGATACTTTGGGATAGGTATAGAGAATCCAAAGAGGGAATGCAACATCGGAACTTTGTGGAGGTCCGCATACGCGTTTGGTGCAGCGTTCATCTTCACGATCGGAGGTCGATATCGTAATCAGTCGAGTGATACAACAAAATCATGGAGACATATTCCACTTATTAGGTTTGAGACATTGGAACAATTCCTGACTACGCTCCCATACTCCTGTCAGCTCGTCGGAGTTGAGTATGGCATAGGCGCATGTGAGTTGGCAAAATATGAACATGCCGAGAGGGTTATCTATTTGCTGGGGGCCGAGGATGGGGGGCTGTCGAAAGATGCAATGAATGCTTGTAAGGCTCTTGTGAGCATACCATCAAGGTACTGCCTGAATGTTGCGACGGCGGGGAGTATTGTCATGTATGATCGAGCCGTAAGGATGAAGTAGGATATCGTGCTTGTATTGTGTGCTTGACAAGGAGGATGGGGGAGAGTAGGATGGTGAAGATCGATCAACTGTATAGCCACGAAGGGAGACAGGAACATGCATGTCGAAACATTTGAGGTGCAAGA